>OMIY01000379.1 GCA_900299215.1 bacterium
GGGAGTGGTCTGGCGCTGGTTGGCAGGAGCCATGTCGCATCGCAGGGGCGAGAGGCTACTGGTGGTGCTCCTGCGGGATGGGGTGGCAGGCGTAGAACCGTTGCTCACGCCAGAGCCGCGCTAAGTGCAGCACCTCTGCGCTTAGAAGCAAGCAGTCAGGGTTCCCGTGCAGAACCGCAACTCAATCATTACTGGTGGGGGCGAATGAGGTCCTAGGTTGCCGGCGTAGATGCGCAGTGCATCGCGGAAGAAGCCCGAGGGCCGGGCGGCATCGAGGCGCTTGGGGTAAGCAGCTTCAGGCTCGCGTCTCCCCTTTTGCAGGTACTGATCCTTGCGCATACTGCCGTTAGGGGCGGGGAGCAGGGCCCAGCAGATGGCGGTGATCTGCGAGGAGAGGCATGCTGGATGGAAGTCAGGATGGGGTGCGATCCCCAGAGGGCGTGGGGTGTAGCAGATTGCGGCTTGGTGGCTGAGAGCACGGATGCTGAGCAGGGCTGCCTGCACTTGCCTTAGTCGATCTACGTACCCGCTGGGTCTGTGTAGCTAACTGAACGGCTGCTTCCCGACCACATGAACCACTGCTACTCATAGAGAACTCCTCAGTGCGCACCATGGCTGTCTTGGCAACCGCAAGTCCACGCCAGACCTGCTCGACATTGCTCATGGAACAAACGACAGCCGATTTTTTGATGCACTGTTATCGCCAAGAGCCAAGCAAGTGAACTACACTATCATCTTTCTCGCCGAGTCAAGGATCGTCCTCGGCCACGAAGGCAAGACGACCTTGGGCAAGGCAAGAGTCTTGTTTCGGCTTGTAGCTCAGTCAACTAAGCAGGCTTATGGATAATAACGCTGATCATATTGAAGAGATCCTAAGGATTTGCCAAGAGGCGACTGAGTATCTCCATATAGCAATGCCGTGGTGGGCAGATGATGAAACTGGAAGGCGGATCTTGCAAGAGGCAGAGACCGCATCCCAGCGCGGGATCGACGTCAGGGTCCAAATTAGACCGGATCACTCAAACCGCCGCACGATAGACACCCTTAGAAGTAGCGGGGCCCATGTCACCGCATTGCCGCAGCTGCATGGAAAAGCGATATGCAGCGAACGCGAACATGCACACATAACACTCAACTTCTTCAACAAGGACGCCCTCAGAAACATAAACTTTGCTGAGTTCAGCAAGGATCAGGAAAAGATCGAAAAGTTCAGTCTTGAGTTCCGCGAGAGAGAGCGGACGGTCTCCGCGCAACTTGACGGGCCAGAGCTTCATGCTGATGTTAAAGACTTAGTTGAGGAGATTGACATTCAGGATGCACTTCCTTACAGCAAGCTCAACCCCCTACAAAGCCTGTGCGCACGTCACGCTCTCTATGGAGAAGAAAACTTACTAGTGATCGCACCTACCGGCGCCGGCAAGACATTGGTGGGAATATTAGGGCTTCTGAGTGCTGCGATTAGGCAAGATGCCAAGGGTGTCTGGCTGGTACCTTCAAGAGCTTTGGCCAGTGAACTAACAAAGAGCCTTAAGAGCCTGAAGCACCCCAGATTACAAGCCCTGGAGTTACTAGGAGGAGAGGACGCGCCAAATGAGCTCCTGGAAAAGCACAATCTATGGATTTGCACAACAGAGAAATATGAGTCTATCTTGCGCAGGCAAAGTGCAAATAAGATTACGAGCCAGGTTTACACGATTGTCGTCGACGAAATACATCTCCTGGCAGACAAGACTAGAGGCGCCCTAATCGAGTCAATCATTGCCCGGATAAAGGATCAGGCTCCGTACCCACGGATCGTTGGCTTATCAGCCACGCTTGAAAATGATGAAGAGTTCGCAGGTTGGTTCAATGCTCGTGTTCTGAAGAGCACATGGAAGCCAAATAGCCTTAACAAAGAGGTTATCAGCTATCAAGCTGATAACCGCGAAGACTTCTGGATCATAGATAAAAGAAGAGAGCGGGCTTTAATTGAGACACTTAAGTCCATAAATAGTGAAGGCAATAGGAAAGGCGCCACACTTGTCTTCTGTAGGTCTAAGAACAAATGCTTCAAGCAGGCGATATCTCTGCTTCGAGACCTAACTGGCGAAGAGAACCTGCTAGAAGGAGCTGATACTAAGCAACCTCCGTCAATCGATGCAATCAATCTGCTGTTCCAGTATCGAGTTGGAATGCACTTTAGTGGCTACAGCAAAAGCAGCGAGTCCCTGCAAAAGTTTAATAACGGCGAGATAGACTTCTTGTTTGCGACTACAGGCCTCGCCCAAGGGGTCAATACTAAAGCAGAAACTGTTGTTATTAGTGAGACGACGCTGGGCTGGGCTGAACCCTTGGAGATCAATACAGCCAATCAGATGCTTGGGCGTGCTGGAAGAGGGGAGGGCAATGAAGGATGGGGAATCATTATTTGCCCTGAATATGAACGCGAGAAGTGGTGTGAGGGGATTGACAAGAGTAGCAAAGTAAAAAGCGCGATGAGCACAAAGCTTCCTGAAGTTATTTTGGCGGAGATTGCGCTGCAGAACATCAAGTCTGGCGGCGAGGCGAAAGCATGGTATTCCAGGACTTTTCAAGCATTCTGCGATCAAGGATGTGAAGAGATAGAGCTTCAAATAGACAAGACTATAACCTATCTGCTTCAAGAAGGCTTGGTGCTTCATGGGCGCGATGGTGGCCTTGAGATTTCAAAGTTTGGCGCTGCATGCATCCGACTGATGACGGACATAAATAGCTCAATTGACTTGATAAAGGCTCTACACCGAATTACTCCGACCCAAGATATAGAGTGGAATGAGATGCAGCTGGTCCTAGCAGTTGCCAAGGTTATTAGATGCGAAGATTATACTGCCATGAAGGAGCTTGAGTCATTCACTAATATTGCACGCGAGTGCATTAGTAGATATCGGCTTCCGGAGAGCGGCTCAATGCCAGAATACCTGTTAAATCTTATTGCCATCGATTTTCTTCTTTACAATAGAGATGGGGTTGAAAGCCTCCCCAGAGAGCTCGATGGTATTAAAACCAGGTGTCTTTATTATGTGCCAGAAGCTGTTCCAAGGTATCTGGCCCTAATTAATCAGATAGGCGCGCTTGCTAACAACCCGTGGATCACGATGTGTGCTCACGATGTTGCTAAGCGCATAAGCTGGCATAGTTTGCTTCCGCATCCCGAGAGAGGATCTTCTCGCATTATTGGATTTATTGAGTCTCTCATTAATCCATTGCTTGTCAAATTAAAGCTCCCGCAAGCATGGAAAGCAGCTCAAGAGAACGGTATCTCTACTCCGGATAAAATCCCTGAAAGGACAGAGCAGTTTTCATTCTGCACTAATAGAGAAAAAGTTCGCAATGGGATGCACAATACATTCCGTATTGAAAAGATTGCAATTGACTACGTCAGTGAAGGTGACGCATTCAGGATATCAAACCTGCCGCAGGGAACACTGGAAACCTTTGTGCGAGTTGACTCGTCATGCGGGACCAGTCAAAAATGCCTAGATAGGGCCACAGCGATTGACATTAGACTCCCTGTCACCAATAGAGAGTCTGAAGACTACTCAATTCTTGCCTACGCTGCGACACGTAACGACAAAATCCTTTTTTGCGAGACAAGGCAGATTATCAGGGAGATTGAGTCTAACCCAAAAGACCAGCTTCAAAAGATGTTCGAAGCTCTTTCTTCTTCGTTGCCTGAGGTGACGATTGCAAGAAGGCGGCAAGGGATACGGAAGTATTTGCGTGAGAGGCTTTTGGGGCCCACGCCTCATGCTGATGAATTTGCAGAGGCAATAGCCAAAAAAGATTATCTCGTTGAACTTGCATCCATCTTCAGGTTTGCCAATCATACCGATGCCATGACGGCATGGCTAATCAATGATCTGATCAATGAAACCATCAAATTGAGGGCTTCCCTGGATTCCGCACCATTTGAATTCCAGTCTGTTGCAAATACTATCAGAATGAAAAAGGGCTCTATCCTGGATCGAGAACTTGTTAAGGCATCATTGGGAATTAATTGTGGACTTGACATGGGGTTGGCTTACGATAGCAGTGGTAGTTCCATCTATGCACTATTTAAGCAGGATTCTGGGTGGGGTCTGTTCCAAAACGTTCCGTCTCATAACGCGCATCGTCTGAGGGCAATCTTCCCGGAATCGTTGGCTGGGAGTATTCGGGTAATGGAGCGGCCTATACAGGCTGAAGAGGCCTTGACTCCCAGCTATGCATGGGCTAATGCCTATGCATTCTGCGAAGAACCGATGGAGTGATGTGGCTCTCTCTCCGGCAGAACTGGGCTATAAGGATAGGTGCCGATCCTCCTGCGATACTGTATGCTTGTATTCATTGATGTTGCTGGACATCTTCATAAAGGCTGCCA
>OMIY01000380.1 GCA_900299215.1 bacterium
ATTGCAAGCTACCTTGGTCTTCACCAGCTGGCAACCAAACCACGTCTTCTGGGCGGACTCCCTCTGATAGGAGCCGTCTAGCCTCTTGACGCCAACTTACAAAATCTGGACTGAATGGAATCTCAACGGTCATTTAAATTAGCCACGCTGTTACAAACCTTAAAATTCACCTGATGCAGCGGTGGCTCCAACCTCAAAAATAGTCATTTGCCTCATCTTACGCTCAGCTACCTCCGGAAATTCCTTCTTGTCAATCAGCATAGCCTTAGAGTGGCTATCAGCAGTTACTATGAAGTACTGAGCTCGGCGCAAAGACACTCGCAGCTTCAATAAGTCTTCGCTGGTGATCCGCTTATGGCGCCTTAAATTCATAATACGTTCGACATTGCGCACACCAAATCCAGGAACACGCAATAGTTGCGCCTTCGTCGCCCTGTTCACATCGACTGGAAATGCATGCCGATTGCGCAACGCCCATGCCAGCTTTGGATCCTTTTCAAGATCTAAATTAGGAGCGTCATCGGGTGTGATTTCCTTGGCGTTAAATCCGTAAAACCGAATCAACCAATCGGCTTGATAAAGCCTGTGTTCTCGAATCAGAGGCGGCGCCTGCAGCGGAAGCCGAGGATCCGCATCAGGGATGGGACTGAATGCCGAATAATAGACTCGACGCAACTTATGCTGGTCATATAGATGCGTTGCCGTGCGCAGGATCAAAGCGTCGCTACTGGGAGTCGCGCCAACAATCATTTGGGTGCTCTGTCCACCCGGAGCAAATATCGGCTTCTTGCTGCGAGTTGCACTCGTCTTCTTTTCGCCCTTGATCTCAACAATCTTTGCCTCAATGCCAGCCATTGATTCCTCAATTGAAGCATGAGTCTTAGCAGGAGCTAGTAGATCCAGGTCAGCTTGCGAAGGGAGTTCAATGTTGGCGCTAAGACGATCGGCATAACGACCCGCGGCCAAGTGCAAAGCTGGCGATGCCCCGGCAACGGCCTTGAGGTGGATATAGCCACCAAAGCGTTCAACCTCGCGCAAGCGACGGGCGATTTCAATCATCTCTTCCATGGTCGCATCAGGCGTCCGTAGGACGCCTGAGCTGAGGAACAGCCCCTCGATGTAATTGCGACGATAGAACTCCATCGTCAGCCAAACTACTTCGTCAACTGAAAATCGCGCTCTAGGCACATCACTCGACACTCTGTTAATGCAGTATGTACAGTCGAACACACAAAAATTCGTTAAGAGGATTTTGAGTAAAGAAACACAGCGACCATCGGGCGTGTAACTATGGCAGATCCCCATTCCGGCAGTGTTACCTAGACCGCCTTTGTCCGCTTTGCGCGATGAACCACTGCTGGCACAGGACGCATCGTATTTGGCAGCGTCGGCTAAGATCTCGAGCTTACGTTTAAGGTTCAAGCAAGTTCCCATAAAAACGTTGTTGAGCTTATATTTACGCTCATTTCAACGCTTTTTGCACCAACTTATACTAGCGTCATAAGCCAGTTATTATGGGGACTTACTTGAAACTGCCACATCGTATCACTTGGTCGAGCTCACCCGCTCACCCAAATGCTCCTGCAAATAGAGATCACCTGTGATCACTCCATTAGCGAGCAGAGCGTGATCTACCGGATCAGCCGAGGCTGTATCGATCTCGATGTTCACCACAGGGTAACGAGTTACCTCATGAGTGATACGATCCACTTGCCGCCAGCGACCGTTGACGTCCTGAATCTGATCCGACTCAGACAAATACCAAGCGGCCTTCACTCCCTTGGTCGTGAGCATTGGATGCTGCCTAGTCACGCGTACGGTGTCGTCACCAACTTTTACAACAACCAAAGGATAGATCTCGGGACCCTTGGTCGTTCTCTTGACTCGAACGGACTTACCAGTGAGTGGATTGAGCACCTGATCGCCAATTTCAATCTCAGAGATCTGACGATCGCTGCCATCGGCCATACGAATCTTAGTGCTATATTCAAAACACCCCAGGTTAATCCGATCGAAGAAACTTAGCCTACAGTTAGCCGAATCCGCGTTACTGATCTGCGCCATTGGCATCCTGTTACCGTAACCTTCGACACCGAAACACCGAGAGCCCACAGGACAGTCACTTGGCGCATATGGTGAGCTCGCTACGGACGTAATCTCCCAGTTTGGGTAGCCAGGATTCATACTAATCGGGGCGTAAAAGCTGCCTCCGGAGTGGGACACGAATAAATTAGCTGTTGCTGAATAGTTTGGGTAGCTGCTTCCAAAGAAAGGACATTGACTGACACCACGAGTCACCCTGGCAATGCACTGCACATCGCCACCGTAACGATCTTTAACGGTTCCAGTCATTGTAAAGACTTTGGGTTTGTTCATCGCTTCAAGAGCACTATCAAGGTACTTAGTATAGGTGCTAGGATCGAATTTATTCATAGCATCTATATTTGGAATACCGCGCAGCGCATCAGTGTTAGCTAAATCAACGTCGTCAGCCAAAGCATCCAGCTTGGCATCTAGCTGTGATTGCGGCAGGCTTTTGATGCGGTCAATCTCAGCTTGCGACAAGTTTTCAAGTCCACTCACACTCTTCAAATCAATGGTATCAATGTTTGCGCGTTCAGCTGGG
>OMIY01000381.1 GCA_900299215.1 bacterium
ATTGGAAAATTTGGCTTCAGGTCAAAGAATACGCCTTAGAGCGTGGATCATACAGTATAATAAGTAGTGCTGCCAGTTTGCCCGCCGTCCAATGTCTAAGGTCAGCACTAAATGACTACATGGAACACAATTTCTGTTGTCGGCTCTAAGCTGTTAACGCCAGTAGGTCTGTTGATTCTATTTGGCGTTGCTTATTTGAGCATAAGGCGACGTCGGCTTCTTCATGATGATGGTGTGGAAGCCTATAAGTCAAGCGTCGCTAATGATCTTATAGAGCCTACGACCTTGCATCCTGAAATAAATGCAAGTCGATGCACTGGTTGCACCGCATGCGTCAAAGCTTGTCCTGAGGGAGAGATACTTAAGATCATAAATCATAAAGCTGTTTTAGTGCAGCCAACTATGTGTGTCGGTCATGGGGAGTGCGAAATTGCGTGTCCCTTTGGTGCTATTGACCTTGTTTTTGGTACAAAAAAACGTGGTATGGATCTGCCACGAATTACTAGTGACTACGAGACCAACGTCAAGGGTTTATACATCGCTGGTGAGTTGGGTGGAATGGGTTTAATCAGAAATGCCGTGAGGCAGGGGCGTTCTGCTGCAATGCATGCAGTGTCTCGATTGCCCAAAAACGCTAAGGCTGACTTCGATCTCTTGATTGTGGGCGGTGGTACGGCAGGACTGGCTGCTTCACTGGCCGCAACTCAAGCTCGAGCAAACTACCTTTGTATCGAGCAGCATAGTGTTGGGGGCACGATTTATAACTTTCCCCGCCAGAAAATTGTAATGACTAAACCAGCAGACCTTCCTTTAGTCGGAACTATGTCATTTCCAAATGACAAGGTTTCTAAAGAGGAACTCTTGCAATTTTGGACGCAGATTCGTCGTCGTTATTCCTTGCGAATCAAAGAAGGTTGTAAATTTGAGGGTCTCACGAAAGAGAATGAAATTTTTCACATTCGGACTTCACTTGGACACGTAACAGCAAAGAAGGTGATTTTAGCGACGGGTGTCAGAGGAACCCCGCGAAAGCTCCGTGTGCCTGGAGAAAATTTGCCAAAGGTCACTTACAATCTAATCGATCCTGAACAATATCAGAAACAGGATATAGCGATTGTAGGTGGTGGTAATTCAGCATTAGAAGCTGCCATCCAGTTGGCTCAGTCAAACCTTCGCAATAGAGTGTCTCTCATTGTACGGTCTAGACAATTTAATCGGGCCAACCAGGAAAACATCGAGAACGTTAATGCCCTAGCTTTACATGGTCGTATTTGGGTCATTTTTGAAAGCCAAATTCAGTCAATTCATCCGACTCATATCGTAGTAGATCACGGTGGTAGCCCGATCAAAATGAATAACACATTCGTTTTTATATTTGCTGGTAGCGAGGTTCCGACTGATTTCTTGACATCACTCGGCATCAAGGTCGACAAGAAATTTGGCGAGAGGTTGAGAAAATCATGACGCGCTTGCATCAATCATTTGTCATTTTATGGTTCTTAGCGGCATGTGTGCCTCGGACACCAAAAGTTGGTGATCAGCAAAGTATTCGTCCAGCTTTCGAGCATGGAGCATTTCTCGCCGATAATACTTGTTCATCCTGTCATGGAACTCAAAGGCCTGCACCAATCGATGACGAAGTGCATGGAGGAGGAGGAGAGTGCCAGGAATGCCATGTCCCGAAAGATGATCGGTCGGGCTGGTTGCCGGTAAATAGTTACAATCATAGCCCCAAGCCAGCCTCATGCAATAAGTGTCATGCTTATAAACGTCCGGCTGAGCCTCATCCACAGAAAACAGATTGTGTCTCATGCCACAATACAAAGAGTTTCTCCAATCTCGGTACTTCCGAGTAGGTGGTTTTTGCCTTTTCGGCGGTTTCCATTAAAAGCACTGAATGTATAAACTAGCGAAAAACGTAATACTCATCATAGCTGCGATGGCGGCTAGAGATGCCTTTGCCTACGACTACTCCGCCCGGTTCAATCTTGGTATCTACACAATCAAGGAGGATCTGAAAAATACCGGTATAGCACCTACATCTAACGACCGAATGTTAGGTATAGGTCGGGCTTATTCGGATTTAACCAATCTCACGAGTAGTGGGCTGACGTTCACAATGGATGTCCGAAACCAATACGATCCTTTCGGTCGCATTGAACCATCTTTAGGCAGGATGGCAGCCAGCAATGACGCGCAACTGAGGCAACTTGTCCTAAGGACTCCGCCAACTCGGCAAGGTTTCTTTTGGTCTGTCGGACGATTTGTAGCAGCTGATGCTGTTGTGCTTGGTAATGATGGGGTTGAAGGAGGAATTAGATTTAATCCGAATACTCGATTTGGACTTTTTGGTGGGTTGTACCCTGAGCATAGGGGTGGGCGGTCACTGAAAATCGCCAAAGAAGAACGTCAAGTTGGAACCTACGCTGTATTTGAGGAAAATTCAAAAGCTGGAGAAAATAATACTTACGCATCGTCCAGCATAGTTAGCCGAAAATCAGTCGACGGAGTCGGTTCCTTTGATAACCCTGCGGTCCGTCGTGGTGGGAGTATTCTGGTTGGAAATGAAACAGCTCCGCCAGATGATGCTCCGGTAGACAACTATGTTTTTTGGTATGCAAACGCTTTTCGTCAGAGGGCAGGCGGCCAAAGGATTTCTTATATTTCTCATATAATAGTTCAGCCCACAGCACAAATTCGCAATCTGTGGGCCTCTTGGTATCAGCCCTTTGCCCAGCGCCTTTCGGGCACCGTGAATGTTTTTCACTTAGATCTTCGAAGTTATCAGCAGTTTCGTGACTTGCTTGATCGACTGCCTATAAGCGGTTACAGCCAAATTGGGGGTGATCTGAGGTTTAAATTATCAAATCAGATGGCCCTAGTTGGTGATACGTCATACGGACGGCGCGATGTTGATGGGCGAAATCAGTACGGTCTGGGCGGACGACTAGTGACAACCGGTTTATTGAGGAGTCATTTGACGGCATTCGCCGGATTGGGGGTTCGTCGCAATTTCCTAAGTCAAGACGTGGTACTAAGAAGTGGGGCGACATACTATTTGCAGGAAAGCGCTTTTTCAGCATCATTGCAGTATACCTCGCAAACCTTGGCAGATAGGCCCGCTCTTCATCCTCTTGTTGCTGACTTCGATGTAAGCATGCTGATCAATCGCAGTCTAATCGGTGCCTTTGCGTTCGAAGTGGCTCAGGACGAGCAGGCGTCGATCTATAGCGCACTTTTGTCGATTGGTTATAGAATAAATAACAGACAGGCCACGCCGATTAGAGACGAGACCCCAAAACTGGAGCGTGTCTTGTGAGATCGTTCCTGATTAAATTATTAATGCTACTCGCAAGCTGCATGGTCCATGCCGGATTTATTTTTGCGGCTGAATCGACGGGTGAGGGTCTCATTAACTCTCTGCTCGCACCTGGTCCATTGATGGAGGGGCACAAGGAATGGGAGCATGGTGGCTGCCTAAAGTGTCATGACGCTGGCAAAGGTGTTCCAGATGGAAAGTGCCTCGACTGTCACAAGGAAATCAAACGGTCGATTGACCGCAAGACTGGCTTTCATGCATTGGCAAAGGGCACCTGCATCTCCTGTCACTCGGATCACAAAGGGCGTAACTTTAATGCGGTAGCATTTAAGCACAAAGGGTTCGACCATAAGCGAACTGGGTTTCCTTTGAACGGTGGCCATGCGGGTGTTGACTGTGTTAAGTGTCACACAGAGAAGCGAAGCGAAAAGCCTGTATTTCGTGAGGAGACCAGATTTTTCGGCACCGACTCGTCGTGTGTCAGCTGTCACAAGAAGGATGATATTCACAACTTCCCACCAAAATGGGCTGCTAAAGACTGCAATGCTTGCCATAACGATAGGTCCTGGAAGCAGGCAACATTCTTCGATCACAAAAAAGAGACCGGATATGCCTTAATCGGTGCTCATGCCAAGGTTGAATGTGCTGAGTGTCATAATCCTAAGGGTAAAGGCAGTCCGCCGAAATATGATTTTCCAGAGCTTTCAAGGCTAGGTTGTCGTACATGTCACGCTGATTTTCACAAGGATAACCTGGCTGGGAAGTTTAGAGGCGGATCATGTGAAAGCTGTCACAATCAGGAGCACTGGCAGATTGCTCACTTTAATCATGACATCACTGGTTTCGTGTTAAAGGGGGCGCATGCCAAGGAGCCTTGTCAAGCATGTCATAAGCAAACCAATGGAGCGACCAAACTAAAAGACTTCAATTTTACAGGGCTTAATACTCAGTGTTCAAGTTGCCACCAGGATTATCACGGATTCAGGAGTGAGTCCTCGCCGAAGTTAGGTCAGCTACTTCAATGCCAAACCTGTCATAATGACATCGCATGGAAGTCTACAGTTAAATTCAATCACAATGTAGATACAGGTTATCCACTGACAGGCAAGCACATCGGCGTTGCTTGTTTTGAATGCCATAAGCCATTGGCGGGAGGCATTAAGCCCAATACGGCGCGCGATTATCAGTTCCCTGAAATGGCAACAAAGACATGCGAAACATGTCATAAAAGTCCGCATGATCCGGCTGAAAATCCAGTCTTTAAGACTAGTAAATGCACCGCCTGCCACAATACTAATGACTGGAAGACTATGAACCAGAAGCAGGGAGATGGCTTCAATCACAATACGATGACCCACTTCGCCCTAACTGGCAGTCACATACCCGTTCGATGTAACGACTGTCATTTGCGCGGAGGCAAGCAGGTTTACAAGTTTCCGTCAGAAAAAGTACAGTTCTGCGTTGATTGCCATAAGTATCCACATAAGGATCAATTAGAGCCAAAGTATCAGCAGCAGTCGTGTGCGGAATGTCACAATACGAAAAAATTCCGAGAGATTTTTGATTACGATCATAACAAAACCGACTTTAAGTTGACTGACGCACACCAAAAAATTGGACAACAGTGTGTGAAATGTCACATTCCTACCAATAAAATGCTTCCGGTGAAGCCACCTCACCCTGCTGGAAAGTATATCTTCGGCCATGAGCGTGAAGGGTACTGTGTTGAATGTCACAAGAGTCCTCACAAAGGTCAGTTTGACGATTCGACCGATAATGAGACCTGTGGACGTTGCCATAACGCCAAGAAATTTGATGACCTGAGTCAATTTAACCACAACGTGACGAAATTCAAGATCAATGGTGCCCATTCAAAGATCAAAAATGACTGTGTTGAATGTCATTATAAGACGAAAAAGATGCTGCCCATTAAGCCGCCAAAGCCAGCCGGAAAATACATGTTCGACCATGAAGAGACCGGGTTTTGTGAAAGTTGCCATGCCAATGTTCACAAGGATCAATTCAGTGCAAAATTTTCCAACAAGCCCTGCCGGGAGTGTCATACTACAGAGGATTTTGCCAAGCGGTTGCCGTTTAATCACAGTTTGACTGATTTTCCAATCTTGGGTGCTCATATAGCCATCAAAGAAAATTGTGCTGACTGCCATACGAAGACTAATAAATTTTTACCGACAAAGCCGCCAAAGCCAGCCGCCTTATTCCAGATGGGTCATCAATCGACCGGCTTCTGCGAAGTATGTCATGCAAACCCGCATCGCGACCAATTTCACCAAAAGTTCTCGCAAGAACCTTGCCGTGCTTGCCATAATCAGGCGCATTTTTACAATCAAATCAAATTTGATCACAATAAATCACGTTATCCCCTGAAGGGTAAGCATGTAGCAGTTAAGTGTGCTGAATGCCACAAGCCAACTCAAAAGAAATATCCTGATCCGTCCAAACATCACAAAGGTCAGTTTATTTTCAGCGATTTGACCACTAAGGACTGCGGACTATGTCATGAGGATCCACATAAGGGTCGTTATGGTAAACAATGTTCACAGTGTCACGTCGAAACTGGTTGGGATAAGACGGGTGATTTTCACAAGGATTTTGTATTAACCGGGATACATTATCTGCTTGAGTGTAGTGAGTGTCATACCAACGGTCGCAAGTTTACTGGAGTTGGCAGTGATTGCAAAGTTTGTCATCAAAAGGACGACGCTCATCTAGGAATGCTTCCTAAATGCGGGGAATGTCACTCCCAGCATTTCTGGAACGTTAACCGCTACCGACACTCAATGACTACCTTCCCGCTGAGGGGGGCGCACCGATTGGTGGCATGTACCGAATGTCATGCTAATAACCTGTACCTTGGCAAGTCTACCGACTGTGCAAGTTGTCATTTGCAGGATGCTTTAAGGGTGGTCTTCCCAGATCATAAGCTACCTGGGTTTGAAACCTGTGAACGGTGTCACAACGAGTTCTCATTTAGCGGTGGGCGAAATCGCTAATTTGACTGCTTTCGGTCGCCAGGCTTGGCTTCTAGGCGCTGGAAGAGCGTCCCTTATTCTGATAAACTCGGAACTAAGAATCAGTCGTTAGTGAGTGGGTCAACCAAAATAGTCGGGTTCATGCTGTGGTAGAGGCTTCGGTCCCAGAAAATATTGGTACAGAGCATGTGCTGCCATCGGCCCTCCCTCCCTTTCCAGTCGGAGATGAAGCGGGAGATGGACCGGAGCAGATCATTCACTTGCCAGTCGACCATTACGGAACGAGTGTGTATGTACGGTCATTAGTGCAGAAAACCAAAGATGTCCCTCCTCTTGTTTTGGTGCACGATGTCGGTGAGCATGGCGACTGCTATCACCAAGCTGCGCAAGGCTTTTTTTCACACGGGTACTCGGTATATTCATACGATTGGCGCGGGCACGGACGCTCAGGCTGGCAGCTGGGGCATGCGCCCAGTTTCGCTGTTCTGGTTCACGATTTGCTCCAGGTTGTTGCCTGGGCGCGGCATCAAGCAGATGGCCAAGCGCCTGTAATTATTGGACAAGGTGTTGGCGCCTTGATGGTGATGGAGTTTACAAAAAGATTTCCATCCTTTTGCTCCGGAGTCGTGTTAAGTGCCCCTTGCTTAGAATTACACTCGGTGATCGGAGGGTTCCACGCCTGGATCTTACGGCTTTTAGCTGACATTTTGCCGACTGCAAAGGTCTGGCAGCCATTTTTGCCGCGATTTACCAGTGGAAGAGTCAATCGTCGCCCACTTAGTAGAGAAGACGGCGAGTTAAATACAAAATTTCCAGGTATAACAGCTGCCCTGGCCAGCGAACTCGTCCAAGCGATGAAGAGGGCGGAAACTCGATTTATTGAATTCGACCGATCGGTACTGATCCTTTGCCCAGAACAAGATCAGATCTGCTCTTACAGTCACCTAAAGAAGTCAGCAGCAATTCACGGTGATCACAATGTCCAAATTACGGATTTGGCGCTTGCTGGTCATGGTGTGTTTACCGAGGCCGATGAAACTCGCGAAGCGGCAGTAAGTCTTATCCTGGGGTGGCTTCAGCAAGTGGTCGTGCGCAGGCGTGTGAAGTCAAGCGAATTACCCTAGCATTTCCTACCGCAAAGGATATTCGTTGGAGACATTAAACGAAGCGACTCTTGAGCGTAACCGTTTTAGATGGCGGTATGCGTTAATCAATAGACTGGTAGGCCTAGCAGCGGCGATCGCGATTGCCTGCGTAGTTATGGCCAGCTGGTCTATGATCAAACCGTCGGCCGAGGGTGAGCAGATCATGCTGGGGCTAGTTGCCGGCTTACTAGTCTTGCTGTTACGCCGGCCAAATTTCAAATGGCACGAAAGCACACCCTCTGAGCTTTGTTTATACTTGGAAATGCGCTACGGAAATCGAGTCAATGCCCCAATAAAGGCTACTGCTGTCCATGCAGATCTTCCGATGGAATGGTTGGCGATTCTGCGTGAGGATCAAGCTGAGGTGAAGTTCGAAGAGAGGCGGCGCTTACTCATCGCAATGAGTGCGCTTGTGATTCCGCTAGCGACGGCAGTATTACTTGTGCCGCGTGCTGCTCCAAGTTTAAAGGTTGCACTACGACAGGTATCTCAGGCTGTAGATAGTTTGCAACAAAGCGTAACCTTGACTGTTCTGCAAGGGTCAGTAACCGATCAGTCTGAAAAGGTATGGCAGCTTCACTCAGGAAAAACGGTCACTCTTGAGCTTTTAGCGACAAACTTAATTGAGCTTAAAGTTCACGCTGGAGGAACGGAAATTCCGGTTATCGAGCTTCGACGGGGAACAAATTCTACGTTAGACGGCGGATTGATTTTTCAAAACTTTCAAATGACGCCGGTAAGATCAGCGGTGTCAGGAGCAGTCAATAATCTATTTGTGACCTCGTTTGCAGTATCGGAAGATGTTCAATTATTTTTACCTAACCTCAACAAAAATAGTCCACTTGCCACCATTAAGGTCAGACAGCTCCCTTTACCTAAGGTCGATATTCAAATATCCGGACAAACAGAAGACCCTTGGCCTGACGATCAGCCCTTGCCGCTTCATATTAGGGTTCATGGAGAGAACCCCCTTCAGGCTGTTCACCTTTTGATTAAAAATCAGCAAAAAACAGCCAAAGAGCTAGTTGCAAATGTAATGACAGAGGACAAGTTTGATTTAAGTACTGATTACCGAATTCTGCTTGAGCCCTATGTGGACAATGACATCGCAGAAGTTGAAATTGTGGCGGAGGCTGTAGATAGGGCTCTGCCTACCCCTTTAACTGGTCGTAGTGAGCCTCTCCGCTTACATGTGGCTAGTGCTTATGGCCGTTATCGCAAGGCTCTTGGTACTTTGCGTGAATTAAAGGCAGTCGTCGATGGCCTTGCTGGTAAAGAGATCGGAGTCCTTCCGCCAGAGGCACTAAATTTGGCTAAAAGAGCGGTAGATGAGTCGGAGAGATCACCGTTTTTTGATGGATTGGACCGGCTACAGATGAGACGGTTTGCAACGCAATCAGAAGAATTGGCATCGGAGGTCGATGCTGAAAAACTATTTGAACTCAGCCAGTCTATAAATGATTTTCTCTTTGAACATGAAATTCTCGATGATCGAGAGCGTGACCGTGATTTTTTTGTCGCGGCCCGGGCCTTGTCGCATCAGCTAGAAATGCAGCCTGCAAAGAGATCGCTGCCCCTTGCGACAGTGATTGCTCGTATCCAAACATTTCTAAACAGCAGAGAAGAACGTTGGCGTTTACGTGTGGCCAGGCTTGGTCCAAATTTTGAGCCGCAGTCCTGGCAACGTATCCACGTGCAACACCCTTTCCACAAAGCTATGAATCAAATTCAGGCACTTGATAAGAAAGCCACGGCTAGCGCTCAAAGTGAGCAATTGACGCAGCTGTCGCGCACGGTAACTGACTACCGTGGTTGGCTCCAGGAACTAGAAACTCTAGAAGATAAGATGCGCGAAGAGGATGACAAAGCGCGTCAGCAAGGCTTGGCCTCTGCTCGAGACGCTCTGAAGGAATTGCAGAAGGCCCAGGGAGAGATTTCCTCTGAACTTGACCGTGCCAGCGAGCGTGAAATTGATCAGCTGAGCGACCAATGGCCTAGTACTCGAGGCAAACAACATACCAATCTTAAGGGCACTAAAGCGTTAGAGGGCCAATTGAAGGCTCTCTCGCCAAATGCAGCTTCAAGGATTCAGGCGGCGGCGGAAGCCATGGAGCAAGTAATCGAGGCTGGAAGTGCCGCTGACTATCGCTCAGCGGAAGCTGGTGCTGATTTGGCGGGGAGGCTGTTAAGGCAAGCTGATAGCGCAGCGCAACAGTCTCAGCAAAAACGTCGTAGTCGTGGGCGTCGTCGTCAGGTTACGGGCGATAACTACTACGGACAGTCCATTGTCGGCGGTGACCTTGAGATTAAACGCGAATACCAGGTTGACAGGCGCTATCGTGAAGACATCTTAGAAGAGGTGCAAACATCCCAATATGACGATGAAAATCGTGCGCTCCTAGAGAATTATCTGCGTCATGTGATACGGTGACTGGCCATAGGGAGCGCCATGAACCTTAGGATGCCTTTCGAAAGGCTCACACATCTAATTCACTCATATTCACAGACGGCCTTAACGTCACGGCAGGTGGCAAAGCGCCTAAGTGCCTTATTTCCTCCACGCTATTTGGCGCTGAAGGGGGAGTGGGCGCGACGCTGTGGGTCGGGCGCGAAGGCAGAGCGTTTGGCTCTGACGGATCCTCGGTACGAAGACCTGGTCCGAGAACTCACTGAGGTAAAGTTCAGTGCTATTCAAGCGCATATTGAGTACGAGACTCATCAGATGCTTTACAAGGCAAGACAGAGTTTGGCTAGTTTCCGCCGCAGCCAGCTTAGATAGGTCGGTTTTGAGCTCGGCAGTACTGCTGGTCGGGCCGCCAATCTTATGGTAATTTAGGCTTTCATATTGCTTGGATGACCAGGAGAAGGTTGTGGCTCTGCTTCCCAATTTAGTCTTTGCTGTATTGCTCTTTAGTGCCTTGGGTTACCTGGCAGTCAACCTCAGACGCATTTGGCAAACCATACATGTCGGTGTAGGGGTGGATGACGTCCGGACGGACCGAGTGGCTGAGCGTGTTGTCGGTATGCTTCGTGGTGGGTTTTTGCAACCCAAGATGCTTAAGGACTTTTGGCCCGCTGTCATGCACTTCATGATTTTCCTGGGCTTTGTGGTTGTGACTATCGGCACCGGGGAAACGCTCATTCACGGCGTATTTGACGCCTTTTCGTTTCGTCTCATCTTGGGTGATGGCGCTCTCTATAATGCATACCTTTGGACGCAAGATGTCGGTAACGCAGTGGTTGCATTTGCCATTGTTTGGGCCTACGGCCGACGCTTGATTCTCAAACCTTGGCGTTTGTCGCAGCTGGAGAAACCGTCCCGAGTCGATGCTTATGTCGTGCTTGGTTTTATTCTTGCCTTGGTTGTAACCTCATTAGTCTACATGGGCGCCAAGACCTTTGTTGCGGGTGGTGATGGGCTTCCTGCAGGACCACTCAGCGTTTCACGCGCTTTTGCCGGAGTAGTTGGCGGGGTTTTGGGTGTCAGTTCGAGTGAGGGGTGGGCGGTTCTTTCCAAGTCAGTATGGTGGTTACACTGTCTGATTCTTCTCTCCTTTATGGTCTTTTTGCCTTCGTCTAAACATCAGCACTTCATTTGGGTTTGGCCAAATATGTTTCTGCGCAGTCTAACTGCTCGTGGCCGTATCAAGGCTATGGAATTCGACGAAAATGCTGAAAGTTTTGGTGTCGGTAAAGTCAAAGACTTTACTTGGAAGCAGCTGCTAGACGGCATCACATGTGTCGAGTGCGGACGCTGCACAGCTCAATGCCCAGCTACTAATACGGGCAAACCTCTCGATCCTCGACTAATCATGAAGCACCTTAAGAAAGCGGTCGCAGAAGTAGCCGCAGGGGCGCCAGAGGACCAGAGGACACCGTTAATCGGTGACAGTGGGGCGATTGTAACCCCTGATGAGCTATGGTCTTGCACAACATGTGGCGCTTGTATGGAGGCTTGTCCTCTTTATATCGAACACATCCCGTCAATTATCGGCATGCGAAGGTATCTGACCCTGACTGAAGGGGCGTTCCCAGCGGAGCTAGCCAATACCTTTAAAAGTCTTGAGACTAGCTCGTCGCCATGGGCGATGGATCCATCAACGCGAGCAGATTGGGCCAAAGGACAAAATATCACCACAATGGCCGAGAAGAGTGACGTCGAATACCTATTTTGGGTCGGTTGTGCTGGATCCTATGATGAGCGTTACAAAAAAGTGTCGAGATCTATTGCCAAGATCATGCAAAAGGCGGACTTAAGCTTTTCTATCCTTGGTACCGAAGAGCAGTGTAACGGTGACACTGCGCGTCGACTTGGCAACGAATACCTTGCAAGAATGCAGATCGAAGCTAATGTTGACACCTTTAAGCGCTACCAGGTCAAAAAGGTAGTTACTGGATGTCCACATTGTTTCAATACTTTGAAGAATGAATATCCTGATTTTGGCGTCAACCTTGAAGTTGTTCACCACAGTGAATTAATAGCTGATCTCAGCAAACAAGGTAAAATAAAGTCCGAGCAGGTTCCGGCTGAATTGTCGCAGGTGACTTATCACGATTCTTGTTACCTTGGGCGGCACAATGAAGTTTACGAGGAGCCGCGAGAGGCTTTGAAGGCTCTACCCAAGGTCGAGCTTAAGGAAATGCCGCGACATAAGGAACAAGGGTTCTGTTGCGGAGCTGGTGGTGGACGAATGTGGTTGGAAGAACATCACGGCACTCGCATCAACATCAATAGGGCTAAGGAAGCGATTGCCACTGGCGCTAATACTGTCGCTACTGCTTGCCCATTCTGTATGACGATGCTCACCGATGGTGTGAAAGCTGAAGGCAAAGGTGATGCAGTGGTAGTTAAAGATATTGCGGAGATCGTCGCTGATACCCTGAACTAAATAATCCAGGTCTGCACAGGCGCAAGGAGGTGGCTGATGTGGCGGTTAATCGTGTTGTTGCTGACACTCAGTGGTTCACAAGCAGTGGCCATCGAGGCAAAGAGTTATTCAACGCATACCCTGAGCACTGGGCTTCCTGTGATCGGGTTTGAGTCGCACAAAGTGCCACTTGTGACGATAGTCTTGGCTGCAAAGGCAGGAGCCATGACTGAGTCCGAGCAGACTAATGGTCTGACTCACCTTTGGGAGCATATGTTCTTTAAAGGTAATAGTCGGCTGCCGGATCAAGAGGCGTTCAATAAAAGGATTCGCCAATTAGGCATCAGCTACAACGGCGATACCTCGGCCGAGAAGGTGCGATATTTCTTTACTTTGCCGTCGGTATTTCTGGAAGACGGCCTGCAGTTTATGGCTGATGCCATAGCGACTCCGCTGCTTGAGCAAAAGGAAATGGAGAGGGAACGGCGAGTTGTTCTTAACGAGTACGAGCGCAATGCTGCACAACCCGGTTTTGATTACGGTAACTTGATGCGCAATATCATCTATGGACCGCTTGGTTACAGGCGAGATCCTCTGGGATTGCGGCCAATTATCGCCAATGCAAGTCGTGAACAATTGCTTACTATCAAAGATCAGGTCTTTGTCCCAGCCAATTGCTCATTATTGGTTGGAGGTGACTTTAATCCCGAAGAATTGGCAAAGTTAGCCGAAAAGCATTTTGCCGGTTGGAAAACGCCCGCTGGTTGGAAGCCGCTTGAGCAACCAGAGTTTCCGGCCTTTCCGGCTACTACTAGTTTCGTGATGACTCGGCCCATAGTTCAAAACGCACGAGTGCAACTCACCTTTAAAGGTCCGAGGGTAAAACTCCAGCCGGACGAAACTTACGCACTGGATGTCCTATCTAATCTGCTTGAGCACAGAAGTGGAAAATTTTACCGCAAATTCGTCGATTCTGGTCTCACCTACGGGGCGGGCCTGAGCTACTTTACGCAAGCACAAGCTGGCGAAATCGACTTTTATGCAATGACCACGGCACCGCGAGTGCAGGAGGTACAAAAACAACTTCTACAGGAGATCAAGCTTTGGACAAAGCCAGGTTACTTCTCTGTGGCTCAGCTTGACGACGTCAAACGCAAAATGACAATAGCCAGAAAGCGTGAGCAAAATGCTCCCACTGAATTCATCAAAGAGCTGGCGTTTTGGTGGGCAGTTACAGGTCTTGATTACTACGATGGTTATCTTAGCGGAATTCAGCGTGTAACCATTGCTGACGTGCAGCGCATTGTCAAAACCTGGCTTGAAGGTAAATCCTACGTGCAAGGGACTTTACTATCACCTGAGGATGCTAAAGCCGTCGGTTTAAAAGACACTTCAGAGGCTTTGGCTGTGAAGTATCTCGACATGTATAAACAATCCGGAGCTGACGGAGCATAGGAGGAAGTCCATGAATACTCGTCACATTAGTTGTCAGCTTTGGGGTTTACTTGCATCGATACTCTGGCTGCCGATTCAGGCCTCGGCTGCTACCGAGCCAGTCGTGTCGCAATTAGTTTCGGATGAGTCTATAAATTTACAAAAGTCGATGACTAGTAAGCATCATTTACGAAATGGTTTGCCTGTCATCGTTCGGACTATTCCTGATTCCGACATAGTCCAATTGTCGGTCAACTTTGCCTCTGGACTGAAAGATTTGCCTCCTGGCAGAAAGGTCCTCAACGAGTGGATGTGGGGAGTGATGCCCATGTCTGCACGTGGTTACCCGAAGAAGAAAGTCTACGACATCAGCGAAAAGTATAGTTTTGAAGTTTCGTGCGGTGGTGGAATCGAGGCGTCTGCATGTGCAGTTGGTACCTTGAATGAGTACTGGTCAGAAGCCCTTCAGCTACTAGCTGCAGTTGTTAAGTCGCCTTCGTTTACAAAAGAGGACGTCGAACTAACGCGCCAAAGGCTTGAAGCTCAGCTGAAAGATCTTCCAAGTGATCCCGGTGATTACGTCAACGAAGTGGTGAACTCAGTTTTCTATCCAGTTGGCCACCCTTATCGCTTGAATCATGATGAAGCACTGAGTGAACTAAAGCGTTTATCACAAAAAGATTTAGTTCAGTTCCACAAGGAGATTTTGAGTCCCGACAATATGGCGATTGTAGTCGTCACGTCGATGCCCGCAACTAAAGTGGTAGCAGACTTGGACAAAGCCTTTGGCGACATTAAGTTGAAGCGCGTCCGGCACGTTTATCCCAAAATGCCTCTCTTCAGCTCTAACGAAGCTTTTTCTATTTCAGATCGTGAATTGCCAACCGCCTACATCCGGATCAAGTTCAATGCACCAGGGATTCGCGACGGCAGTGCCACGGCACTCCGCCTCCTTTTTGAGATTCTCAGTGAGGAGCTTGGCGAAGAAATCAGAACCAAAAGATCGCTGTCATATGCCGTGCATGCATTTCTCATAGACTACAGTCTGGGCATTGGCGTTATCAATGCCTCCACCTCCAAGCCTGAGGAAACGCTTAAAGCAATTGCGGAAGTGGTTGATCGGGTTAAGGCTAAAGACTATTCAAATGAAGAATTGCTGGAATATAAACGCGGCTTTGTCACTAGTTATTATTTAACTCAGGAGACGCATGCCGCAATGGCAATGACCCTAGGGTCATCTGAATTTTTCTTTGGTGATGCTAACGAGTATTACGATTTGCCGCGTCAGCTTGAAAGAGTGACCCCTGCAGAAATCAAGGCCTTGGCTCACAAATGGCTAACCAATTTTCGTATTGGCGTGATTGCTGGCCGCAAACAATTCAAAGATGAATGGGCTCGGGATCTCATTAAGTCCACTGCTAGTAAAATCTAGCAAGGAAGGTAGCCATGGCGGCAGTAGTTAAGATCGCCGGTGTTGAAAAAGTTTACCCTCTAGGCAAGACGGAGGTCCGAGCTCTTTCGGGAATCGATTTATCGATAGATGAAGGTGAATTTACTACCATAGCTGGCCCTTCGGGTTGCGGCAAATCAACCCTGCTAAATCTCATCGGTTGTATGGATATTCCGACAAGAGGCGAGGTTTACATTGAAGGACAACCGATCGCCAAATTGTCCGACCGTGAATTGACACGCCTAAGGCTTGAAAAACTTGGCTTCATTTTTCAAAGTTTTAACTTAATTCCCGTTTTGACCGTCTTTCAGAATGTGGAATTTCCACTCTTATTACAGGGACGATGGACTCGCGCCGAGCGGCAGGCGAAAGTAACAGCACTTTTGGCCGAAGTTGACTTGCTCAAACAGCAACAGCAAAGGTCTAGCGAACTATCCGGGGGGCAAAGACAGCGTGTTGCCATTGCTCGTGCCTTGGTGACGAATCCACGCATCGTATTAGCGGACGAACCCACAGCTAATCTTGATTCGGCAACTGGTGAGCGCATTATTGAATTGATGAAAAACATCAATAAGACGCATAAGACCACCTTTATTTTTTCTACTCACGACCCGCAAGTCATGCGCCAGGCCGGTCGAATCGTTCGACTCAAGGATGGTCATGTCGCTGCGGAGCAACGATCGTGAGTTCTAATATTGCACAGTTTCGTCTCATTTTTGCTGTTGCGCTTCGAAATCTTTGGCTCGATAGATTGCGCACCATCATTATCGGTGGGTTAATAGGCACTGGCGCTTTTTTAGCAGTCATTGGACTTTCACTTCTACTCGATGTGCAAGCTTCGATGCGAGCAAGTATCACACAAAGTATTGCTGGGGACCTGCAAATCTACTCTGCCGGCGCTAAGGATAAATTAGCACTTTTCGGTGGAAGTGGATTTATGGGCAGAGCTGATATTGGCAGTCTGCCCGATTTTGCACCGTATCGAGATGCTGTTCTAGGTCATCCTAACGTTGCGGCATTTGTCCCAATGGGACTAGACATGGCTGTACTTAGCCGCGGCAACGAATTAGATGACGCCATTGATGCTCTTCGAGTTGCATTAAAGGCGGGGGATGAAAGCATCATCACTGGTCGAGTCGATCAAATAAAATTTCAATTAGATCAGGTGAAACTCGAACTTGCCGCGCGGCGACTGTTATCATCAGACCAAGTTGAAATCGATCAGCAAGAGCGCGATCTAGCTCGGGCATTAGCGCCCGAATTTTTCTCGCAGGGCAAAGCAATTGATGAAGAACATTTGCAGTTTCTTGAAACTAAAATAGCCCCTCTTTCGGGTGAAAAACTGCCAACCTATCTTCAATATATCGGGACCGATATTGCTGCCTATAGAGCAAATTTTCCGAAATTTAAGGTCATCGAGGGCGCTGCGTTGGAACCAGGCCAACGTGGCATTATGCTGAGTCGCAAGGTCCGTGAAGAGCTGCTTAAAAATGGGGTAGCCAAACTCTTTGACAAGCTTCACAAACGCCTAGTCAAGCGCGGGGGGACGATTTCCGGGGATGAGGAAAACCAGCGATTTGCTACCGATCTGAGCAAGCAATATCAGCAGATTTTATCGTACTTGGATCGCCCCAATGCAGAAGAACTAAGTGCCAAACTAACCGCCAGAGGTATCAAAGACGATTCACCTGATTTGGTGCAACGCTTGAGTCATCAAGTCAGTGCGTTCTTAACTGTGGACGATAAAAACTTTAGCGAGCGCTACCATTGGTTCTACGAGCACATAGCTCCCAAGATCAAACTATACGAAGTGCTGCCAGGACAGACGATCACCGTCCGAAATTATACTCGGAGTGGTTACATCAAGACTTTACCGTTGAAGGTCCATGGGATCTATAATTTCGACGGACTAGAGGATTCCGACCTTGCTGGCGTTTTGAATATCATGGACCTAGTCAGCTTCCGCGAACTTTACGGGCAAATGACTGATGCATCGCGTAAAGAGCTTGAAGCCATGAGAGCCCAAGTCGGCATGAGAGATGTGAAATCTGAGGATGCTGAGGCCGCTCTATTTGGTGATGGCGGCTTGGCATCTGCAGCGCCATCCGAAGCCGCAAGCGAAACTGTTGGTGATGTTAGTAGTTCGAACCAGGCCTTAATAGTTAAGCCAACGTTGGCCGACTTTTTCGATCCAGCAGAAGTGCAGAACGGATTAGCTCTCAATGCTGCAGTGAGGTTGAAGGATCCTTCTCAACAAAATCGCACCGAAGCGGAATTGAGGGATAAGTTGGATCAAGGTGGATACAAAGTAAACATCGTTGATTGGCAGCAGGCCTCCGGAATTGTGGGGCAATTCGTCAACATAGTCGGAGGCACTCTGGTCTTCGCACTGAGTGTCATTTTTCTCGTTGCTTTCGTTATTATTAACAATTCCATCATCGTAGGCACCTTAAACAGAACTAGAGAAATAGGCACTATGAGGGCGATTGGGGCCCAGCGTTCCTTCATCGTAACCTTATTTCTGGCAGAGACCGGAATTACTGGCATGTTGGGTGCTTTCAGCGGGGCGGTGGCCGCTACTGCCATCATTCTGATGGCAGGGCGCAAAGGGATTCCGGCGGCAAATGACGTGGTGACTTTTATCTTTTCCGGACCGCGTCTTTATCCGGTAATTCACTGGCAAGTTGTGACTTCCGTACCACTTTTGATTACCTTGTTTGCTACCTTGGCCTCTATTTATGCCGCGCGACACGCTGCTAAAGTACAGCCAGCTGACGCCACTCAGGAGAAAGAGTAATGGTGACCATTTTTAGGATCGCCTTTCGCAATCTACTGCAGGCTCGCCGTCGATCCCTTTTGCTTGGGTTAGCCATCGGATTGGTCGCAGCACTATTTCTTACCCTCCGCGTGGTATCAGGATCAGTGGCAGAGCGAATGATCGAATCGGCGACTACGCTGTCAGCTGGCCACGTCAACATCGGCGGTTTTTTCAAGGCAAGAAAGAAGGGGTCTGACCCGCTTATTAGCGATAGAGCTGGCGTGAAAGAGGCCGTTCGGAAATCGGTTCCCGAAGCCACAACGATCATTGATAGGCATCGGGGGTGGGGGCGATTAGTTGGTCCGCAATCGTCTTTTAATGTCGGTGTCAGCGGTATTGAATACGATGATGAAGGGCGTTTCTTTAAGGCCCTCCAGCTCGCGCCTGAATCAAGCTACAAGGATGGTGGCCGTAACGAAGTCCTTGGAAATTTTGCTGATTTGAAAAAGCCAAACAGCGTTCTCATATTCGCCGCCCAGGCTAAAAAGCTGGGAGTCACGATCGGTGACAATATCACTATGGTTGTCGAGGGTGCCAAGGCTAACACAGTGGATTTAACGGTGGTCGCTGTCGCGGCTGACATTGGTTTCATGAGTAACTGGAATATCTTTGTCCCACGACGGACCGTCCTTGATCTCTACAGAATTCAAGAAAACAGTACTGGCGTGGTGATGGTGTATTTGCCCGATCCAGACAGAGCCACAGCCGTCATGGAACGATTGCGGACTGATCTGACTAAGGCCGGTTTCACTGTGATGGATCACGACCCTCGCCCCTTTTTCTTTAAGTTTGATAAGGTCTCGGGCGAGGATTGGTTAGGACAGCGCCTTGATCTCACTATCTGGAGTGACGAGGTGTCGTTCGTTTTATGGGTTACGAGGGCGCTAGATCTGGTTTCATTTTTCGTCGTTGCTATCCTGGCAATGATCATCGTCGGAGGCATTGTCAATTCCATGTGGATGGCTGTGCGGGAGAGAACCAAAGAGATCGGCACCATGAGGGCAATCGGTGCGCCCAAAAAGATGATCGTCGAGATGTTTGTGGCAGAAGCATGTCTCCTTGGTGTTCTTGCTGCGTCTATAGGTGCAAGTTTCGGAGTTATTGGCATTTATCTAATCAATGCTATGAAAATTCCAGTTACTAGCGAGGGTGTTCGTCTCTTCCTGATGACCAATACACTAAAGTTCGGGGTTCACTGGTCGCAATTTATCTCCACGCTCGTACTTTTTGCTGCTGTGACTGGCTTTGCTTCGTTATATCCTGCCTTGAAGGCAGCGGGTCTACGCCCAGTGGAAGCTTTGATGAGCGGAAAATAGAGGGGTGCTACATGAAATTTAGATATTGCTTGATAGGACTTGCCCTCTGGAACTTATCAACTCCGATAGCACTTGCCATTTCAGACCAAGAGGTTCGTGATTTGGTCAAACTTGTCGATACACGGCAGCGTAATGTGGGTGATTATGCCTCCGTCGTCTTTATTGATCAAAAGACTAAGGATGGCGCTACCAAAGCATTTGAGGCTCGAGTGTATCGTCGCGATGCGGATGAAAAGTTAATGATCCTATTCACTAAGCCAAAGGCAGAGGCTGGTAAAGGATACTTGCGCCTTGAAAAAAACCTTTTTCTTTACGAGCCCGCACTAGGGAAATGGGAGCGCCAGACTGAGAGAGCATCGATTGCTGGCACTAACAGTCGGCGTGATGACTTCGATCAGTCTCGATTGGCAGAGGAATACGATGCGACTTTTGTAGCGGACGAAAGCCTAGGCCGTTTTAAGGTGCATCACCTGAAACTTAACGCCAAACCCGGAATGGACGTGGCTAGCCCCATAGTTGAACTGTGGATAGACCAAGAAGAAAAGAATGTCATGAAGCGCCAAGAGTTTGCTCTCTCCGGTAAGTTGCTTCGAACCAGCTATTACCCAAGCTGGCAAAAGATGTTCAGTAAATCTAAAGCAGCTGAAGTATATATGCCCAAAGAGATTCGCGTATTTGACGAAGTCGATAAAGGCAACTCGACAAGTGTTGCCTTGCGAGAGGTCAAGCTGGAGCCACTTGATGCCAATATGTTTACCAAAGCATGGCTCGAGTCCCAGAGCCGTTAGATTAATTTTTATCTAGTCTGACCGAGCGCTGGGCAACCAGCTGATCAGCTGCATTATAACCGAATATAGTTAGATGAATGCCGCTACGGATAGTTATGCCTGTTGCTACCGTAAAGAGCGCTCGACTGCCCTTATTTACACTAAATGTTCCACTTAGCAGCTCTTTTTGGCATGTCATACCACCGGCCTCGTGTGACTCGCAAAGTTCAAGGGATTTGACGTCGGCCCCGCCGGCGACAAAGAGATCGTACTGATCAGGGCTAGATCCGGCTTTGACCGCTACATAGAGGTTTTTAACAAGAGAACTTCTAAAGGTTTTAAGGTCGGATTGATAGCCAGATTCAGCTGAGGTTAAGCCAGCCATGTGAGAAAGAAAAACAAGGCCACCCTCAACAAATCTTGCAGAAAGGTTGAGATTGTTCAAATTTGCGGAGGTGTCTCGCACACTGTGAAGTGCTAAATTGTAATCGATAGGATTTTCAAACGGGAATACGGCATTATAACCAGCGTTGTGCCAAGAGACGTGATCAGATTGGCCGGCCTTTAACGTTCCCTCAACGACGTTTCCACCTAGGTAAGAATTGATCAATGTCTTAAGCGATCGCCTCAACACGGCCTTGGTAGAATTTGTGACCAAATAGATTGTTTCGGAATTAGGATCACTAGCCCAGCCATTCATATCTATTTGCATCATCGCCACAACTTGACGATCGGTAGTTTGGAATCTTTCAGCAATTTCAGAGCTGCCAATAAGTCCGACCTCTTCGGCTCCATAGGCATGTAGTTCAATCGTACGTTGAAATTGCGAGCCGGTATCAGCAATGCGACGCAAGATTTCTATCAGGGTCGCTACTCCGCTAGCGTCGTCGTCAGCGCCCGGTGCAGGGGTTTGTTCTCCCGAGCTATTGATACTGTCGAGGTGTGCTCCGATTATGACCGCCGGCCCTGTGGCCTTGGGATCATCACGACCTGGAATAGTTACAATAACGGAACTTTGTCGACTCTCTTGATGAGGATTAAGCTGTACAGTAATTCCGCTGATTTTCCCGGCAGCGGCGGCTTCAAACATGGATTTGATTTGTGCAGGCGCTCCCAGCCCGCTCGTGGTGGTGTGAAAGCGAGTGCCGATATTTTCAAGGTTATGAATCGAATTCTGAAGTGCAGTCTTAACACTTGCCGCATCTGTGGCCACGAGATCGGCCACAGCCTTGCGTTTGACGGATTCGATAAACACCGGTGCAATAAAGGTTGTCGACTGTTTGCTAACATCAAGCAGCCTTAGACGCTGCAGCATACCGCAACCCTGATTGCCCTCATGAGCCTCGTGAGCGAGCTTTGTCTCATGATCTTGGCTCTGAATCTCGACTAAGGCAAAACCAGCGTGTTCTTCGGTTGATGGTGTATAGGCCAAAGTCGTGTCTGCTGCTGCAAGACTTTGAGCGAAAGCATTGCTCTCAGGCAAGGTCACTAACGTCAGCTTTCTTTCCTTGGCCCAGTTTTTAAAGGCATCATCCTTCCTGGGTGTGACCAAGGACATACCTTGTCCACTCCAAAGCACAGACTCTGACGGCGACGATAACTCAGTTATCTTAAGTATTGAGCGTAAGTCGGAACGGACAAAACTTTGTCCGCCTGGTTGGCCACAGTTGTTTAGAAGAAATAATGCCAAGACCAGATTTTTTTTTGTGCTCAATTTGATCATTCGTCTGTCACCTTAAAAACCGAAGATTGCCAATCACTAGATCCATCCCAATCGGAAGGTGGTTGCTGGCCTGGGCTACTTGGCTCAGTCGTAGACTTTTTTTTGTCATGCCGACAGTTAGTGACAGCTACCACCGTCAATCCAGTTAGGATAATAATTTGCAATAGAAATTTCATAAGCCGCCAAATCCTGAAGCAGTGTCTTTTGCTGCTATGCTACCATGTTAGCAGACTGGAATGTAGGGGCTCGTTTGAGCAACCTAAACACGCTATTGAGGTCTGAGATGTGGAAATATCTGTTTGTAATAGTGACCAGTGTTTGGGTGGAGCCGGTTCTAGCAGCAGACGATCGTGACCAGGAGATTTTTGGGACATCTGATACGACATCGGCTGCGGAGTCAGTTAAGTCTCTTGGAGCTGAAGGCGAGTCGGGTAAAGGTCTGACCCAGAGACTAGTTGACACGCTGCAAATAGGCGGACGTCTAGAAGTCAGGCTTGACAGTAATAATCGCGAACGGACACGAGC
>OMIY01000382.1 GCA_900299215.1 bacterium
ATGTCAAAACTGCGGGTACATGAGCTTGCCAAAGAGTTGAATGTTGAGTCGAAGGTCTTGATGGCTAAGCTCAAGGCCATGGGCGCCAAAATTATCAGCCATCAAAGTACGCTTACAGATCAGCAGGTAGCTGAGTTGCGGAGTTCATTAGGTAGCTCCGCAGCACCAGCTGGAGCAAGCGCAACTGGTAATGTAGCAGCGGCAAGTGATTCCAGTGGCAAACCGCGGGTTGTAATTCGTCGTCGTGCAGCGTCCAAGGAAGAGGCCGAGCCAACTGAGTTGGCGGCTGTCGAAGCCGAAGAGGTGGTTAGCACACCGGTGACTGCAGCAACGGCACCTGTGCCCCCAGTTGAAGTTGTCCGGGAGCCGGCAAAGCCAGTGGCTGCGGAAGTCACAAGCGCTGAAGTTGTGAAACATGAGCCACCGAAACCAGTAGAAGAAATCGTTCCAGCGGCTGTGATGCCGCCCCCTGCTCCTGTTTCGGCTAAGCCGGTGATGGCTGTTAAGGTTGAGCCGGTGGCTGAGGCTCCAACTAAGGTAGAAGTAGTCTCGCCTGTTACTCCGGTTAAGCCGCCAGAGGAATTAAAAACACCGGCGAAAGAGCCGGTTCAAGTAGCGAGCGCACCTGAACCTGCGCCGACGGTCACTACCGCCCCGGCAGTTACTTCAGCTCCAGCTGATTCATCGGCGGATGTTTCAAAGCGCAGGCGGGAAGTCGGTGGCGCTACCATCGTGCGACGAGCTACTCCAGAAGAAGTAGAGAAGCTTGAAAGTGCGAACCGCAGTCGTCAGACCGGACGTAAGGAAGATCACCGTGGAACGCGGGTGACTGGTTTAGGTCTACTGTCGAATCGCATCAGTACCGACGCACCTACTAGTGCCGCGGCACCTGCTCAGCAGGGCGGAGCACCTGGCACGACGCAACCACCGCCAGAGGGCGACGAGTGGGGTAATCGTCGGGCGCAACACGGCGTCAAAGATAAAAAAGCTGCAGATGACGAAGAGTTGTTGCGTCGCAAGGCTGCGGCGAAGGCTCGTCGCAACCAGGGTGCAATCAACACCCGTATATTGCTTCAGCAAGCAGAGATTCTGACCTCTGATGAAGAAATGCAACAGGCAGATTACCAAGGTCGAACGGTTTACACACCGATGTCACCGCGTAATAAGCGTGACATAAAGCGCCGCAAGGACTTGAAGAAGACGGCAATCACAACGCCAAGAGCCTCATATCGTGTCGTTACGATGGGTGAATCTATCTCAGTTGGTGATCTTGCGAAGCAACTGGCAATTAAGAGCTCAGATCTCATCAAAAAACTGATGGGCCAGGGCGTTATGGCTACAATTAACCAACCATTAGATTTCGATACAGCAACGTTGCTTGCGAGCGAATATCAGTTTGAGGTTAAGAGCAACGTCCAGACCGTTGATGACATCTTGAAAAAAGCTGAAGCAACAGACCTTGAGCCACGGTCTCCAATCGTGACTGTCATGGGTCACGTTGACCACGGTAAAACTTCCATTTTGGATGCCATCAGATCCGCAGACGTGGCAAGTGGTGAGGCCGGTGGTATCACCCAGCACATTGGTGCTTATTCCGTTGAGCACAATGGCGAAAAGATCGCGTTCCTCGATACTCCTGGTCACGAAGCATTCTCGGCGATGAGGGCTCGTGGAGCTAAGGTAACCGATATTGTTGTATTGGTTGTTGCTGCCGACGATGGCGTCATGCCGCAAACGATCGAGGCGATCAATCATGCCAAAGCTGCCAACGTTCCATTGATCGTTGCGGTTAACAAAATTGATAAGCCTAACATCAACTTAGACCGGGTCTACACTGAGCTGACAGAGCACGGAGTGCAAGCTGAGGAGTGGGGTGGAGAGACCCAGTTCATTAAAACCTCAGCGCTTCAGCGTCAGGGTATTGACGAATTGCTTGAGGCAGTCTTGCTGCAAGCAGAAGTTTTAGATCTTAAGGCGAGCTCAAAAGGGCATGCTGAAGGTGTGGTCATCGAGGCCCACCTCGATAAAGGACGCGGTCCTGTTGCTACCGTCATGGTGCAAAGTGGAACACTACGTCCTGGTGACTATATTGTTGCCGGCACCGAGTACGGACGCGTTCGTGCGATGCATGACCACCGGAGTCGCGATGTCAGTGCCGCTGGGCCATCAGAGCCAGTTGAAATTATCGGCCTTTCCGGTGTGCCGATGGCGGGTGACCAGTTCAACATTGTGGCGGATGAGAAAACTGCAAGGGAAGTTGCGGCTTTGCGTACTGACCAAGCGAAAAGAGCTCAAGCCACCAAATCCAGTGCTGCTAGTCTTGCCGACCTTCTGGCAAAAGTTAAGAACGAGGAAGTCCCGGAAGTTCCGATTATTGTCAAAGCCGATACTCAGGGTTCGGTCGAGGCGATTGTTGATTCTATTCTCAAGTTAAACACTGAGAGGGTGCGAAATCGTATCGTTCACAGTGCGGTTGGCGGTGTGAACGAGTCAGATATTTCACTGGCTCAAGCTTCAGGCGCGGTCATTGTTGCTTTCAGCGTTAGAGCTGCTCGTGGCTTAGACGAACTTGCGGAGCAAGCAGGTGTTCCGATTCGTTATTTCAGTATCATCTACGAGATTGTGGATGCTGTAAAAGCACTAATGGTCGGTAAGTTGCCACCAATTGTGAGTGAACATGTGCTTGGGCGCGCTGAGGTTCGTAAGCCAATTAGTGTGCCGAAAATTGGCACCATTGGTGGATCGGCTGTTCTCGAAGGTAAGATTACGCGGACTTCATTCTGCCGCTTGATCCGTAATGATATCGTTATTTACTCCGGTAAACTCGGGTCGTTACGCCGATTTAAGGATGACGTCAAGGAAGTGGTGCAGGGTTACGAGTGCGGTATTGGTATTGACGGCTACAACGACCTCAAAGAGGGCGACATCATCGAGGCATATATCCTCGAAGAAACGTCGGCCACATTATAGTCAGTTAAGGGTCATTTTTATGGGTCTACGTCAAACCAGATTAGCAGATGAAATGAGAGATGTCTTAGCGGCCGTCTTTACCGGCGGCCAGCTTAGTGATCCTCGAGTAACCGATGTCACTATCACTGCAGTGAAGCTTTCAGCCGATTTGCAGTTGGCCACAGTGTACTTTCGCCTTTACGGTGACAAACCTGAGCAAGTCGCGGTGGCGGCAGCTGCGGGTCTGAAGAGTGCGACTGGGTTTCTACGTCGGCTTTTAGCTGATGCATTTGATATCCGGCGGGTGCCAAATCTGCGGTTCTTTTACGATGAAAGTATAGAGCGCGGATCCAAAATCGAAAGTTTACTGGCACAAATCTGAGCTAACCTTTAGCCAGATTAGCTTTGGGTGCATATATCTATGCAAATTGATGGCCTAATTGCAGTCAATAAGCCTGCTGGTATGGTGTCAAAAGATGTTTCTCGCTGGCTCACTAGGCGTATTGGCAAAGTGAAATTAGGCCACGTAGGCACTTTAGACCCGGCAGCAGCTGGTGTATTACCGATTCTCTTAGGTCGCGCTACGCGTCTGCAAGATTTCTTGCTTGATATGCCAAAAAGTTATGAGTTTGATGTCGCTTTTGGCATTGAGACTGACACCTTAGATCAGGATGGTAAGGTCATTTCTGAGTCTTCATGGGATCACGTTTCAGAGTCAGCGCTTCAGCAAGCAATTAGATCGTTTATAGGTGAAATTGAGCAAGTACCCCCGCTATTTTCAGCGGTGAAATATAAGGGCAAGCCACTTTACGACTACGCTCGAGGCGATAGCGCCAAAAATTCAGCGGACTCGGTTCCACTTGAGGAGCTGAAACGACGAGTTACGGTTACAGATTTTGAGATGCTGCGTTTCAAGCCGGGATCTGGTACCTTCAGGATCACGTGTTCAAAGGGGACTTATGTTAGGTCACTTGTCAGGGATTTGGCGTATGCAGTGGATAGCTGCGCTACACTGACTCGGTTGGTGCGTACTCAGGCAGCTGGCATTGCGATTGAAGACAGTGTGACGCTTGAGTCGATTGACTTAGACCTATCAAGATTCTCGGATTTAGTGGTGCCGATCTCTGACATAAGAATGAATCTGTCCGATTATAGCTGTTCAGATCACTCGATAGTGAGCAGGCTGCGTAACGGACAAAAAGTAATCCTGGGTCAGGAGCAGTTTGAGCGTTGTTTAAAAAATGTGAAGGAAGGTGACCCCGGAGATTTGGTGCTGCTGATAGATGACAGTGGAATTGCTTTTGGCGTGGGATGCGTCCGACGTCATGAATCTGGACCAGTGGAACTTGTAATGAAGAGGGGACTTTGATGAGCCAGGGAAATTCTGACTATCTGTTTACGTCCGAATCAGTGAGCGAGGGCCATCCTGATAAAGTTTGCGACCAGATTAGCGATGCTATTCTTGACGCACTTTTGGCTCAGGATAAGCACTCCCGAGTTGCTGTTGAAACCTTGTGTAAAACTGGGCTTGTGGTTATCGCGGGTGAGGTTACTACCAAAGCGGTAGTTGATTATGCAAAAGTCGCTCGCGAAGTCATTGACTGGATTGGTTACAATGATGGCAAGCTCGGATTTGATGCTAATAGCTGTGGAGTGTTGACTGCGATCGAGCAGCAATCTCCTGACATCTCCCAAGGTGTCACTGCTACAGGTGACAAGGAGCAAGGAGCAGGCGACCAAGGTATGATGTTTGGCTATGCTTGTGACGAGACTTCCGAGTACATGCCTGCGACGATAAGCTACTCACATAAGTTGCTGCGTAAGTTGTCTGACTTGCGTCGTAAGAAACATGTAGATTTTCTTCGCCCTGATGCCAAGAGTCAGGTCACGGTTGAGTATAAAGGCGGGCAGCTTACCCGCGTTGATACTGTTGTAATTTCCACCCAGCACTCGCCTGAAGTGGCTCCAAAAGAACTTGAATCCTATGTGGTTGAAGAGGTTATCAAGCGTACAATTCCAGCTGAGTTGTTGAAAAACACTCGCTATCTCATCAACCCAACCGGACGTTTTGTTATCGGCGGACCCCAAGGTGATTGCGGTTTGACTGGACGGAAGATCATCGTTGACACCTACGGTGGTCACGGTGCGCACGGTGGTGGCGCCTTCTCGGGTAAAGACCCATCGAAGGTGGATCGCTCGGCTGCCTACATGGGTAGATACATTGCTAAGAACCTCGTCGCCGCAGGCTTGGCGAAAAAGGCACTTGTGCAATTGGCTTACGCTATTGGTGTAGCAGAGCCAGTCAGTGTGTTTGTTGAAACATATGGCACTTCTAAACTGACGTTGAAAGAGCTCGAGGCTAAAGTCCGCGGTGTATTTAAATTGAAGCCGCATGAGATCGTGAATCAATTCGATCTGCTGCGCCCAATTTACCGTCCAACGGCATCATACGGCCACTTTGGTCGCGATGAGTTTCCTTGGGAACGGTTGGATAAAGTAGCTGCATTGAAAGCATAATTTGTCTGTATCTGACTGAAAGTCATCGCTTGCGATTGGTATGCAAGCGGTGACTTTTGTTTTTTCATGGGTATTGAGGCTGACAGCCACTTCAAATAGGCACTATAATCGTTACTATGGATAAAAAGGCACGGAAGCAAATTTTTCTGGTCAATCGTGACTTTCAGCTGCGCTACGTCCGACTGGCCGTGCTCGTGGGGGTAGGCTCGACCTGCTTAACTCTAGTACTATTATTATATCCCTTGGTGCTGTTTAGAATCATTCGTTTCCCCATATTTTTGCCACCGCCATTTTTGTGGGCAATCGTTGCGGCCATAGTCGCAAACGTAGCGATCATCGCATGGCTAGGCGTGCATGTAACGCATCGGATAGCAGGCCCGATTTTTAGCCTAGTGCGTCACATGCGGGGAGTTGAGCTAGGTGGACCTTTCGGTAATATCAAATTTCGTGAATCCGATGACCTACAGTATTTAGCCAGAAGTTATAATTCCATGATGATAGCACTTCAGGCGGGGGAAAAAGATCGGATGGAAATTGTTAATCGTCTCGAAGTGGCGATGGGGCAGATGCAGTCTGACCCTAGCTCCGCTAAGAAATCTTTGGAAGATCTCCGTCAAGATATCAAGAGGCGCTTATGATTGAGCGATTGTCTGGTAAATGCGTATTTAAGCAGCCCGGCGCTGTAATCATTGATGTCAATGGCGTTGGGTATGGTGTGGAAGTAACTGATGGCACTGCTGCGCAGTTGATCGATGAGGCTCCGACTGTGCTTTGGATTTATACGCACGTAAGAGAGGACAGCTTACGCTTGTTTGGCTTTATGGAATTGTCTGAGCGACAACTTTTTTGTCAATTATTGAGCGTGAGTGGAGTTGGGCCGAAGGTAGCAATGTCTATCTTGGCAACAGTATCAACTAGCGATTTAATTCGTGCTGTTGAGGAGGATGACGCTGCCGTTCTTGAGGAGGTGCCTGGTATTGGACCGCGTCAGTCCAAAAAGATAATTCTTGAGCTTAAACCTAAAGTGGCAAAACTAGCTGCATTCAATTTAACACAAACTAAGACGAAATCACGTCAAGCAGCCGCCACACTTTTCGATAGTCGTTCCGGTCGCGTTCCTGCTGAAATTTGGCGAGATCTACGATCAGCACTTGAAAACTTCGGCTACAAAGAGAGAGAGATTCAGCCCGTTGTTAGACGACTTGAGCGAGAGCCGCCTGCTAATGACCTAGCATCTCTACTCAAATCAGCTCTAGCTGAACTCGCTACAGCCAGTCCCGGAGCGGCGGGACGGGGAGAGGAACTCTTCTAGATGGTGGACTCAAAAAGTCATTCTAGCGATCAAACTGAAACTGCTGCCGTGACACGCGCAAGCGTGAAAGTGGAGCGCATCGTTGGAGGAGAAGTAGGTGCAGATGACGAGGCCTTGGAGGTAAACAGGCCTGAACTCCGTCCCCTGGCCTTCGACGACTACCTTGGTCAAAATCAGGTCAAGGATAACCTGAAGATTTACGTAAAATCTGCCCTTCAACGAGCCGCTAGTCTGGATCATGTCATTCTGCACGGACCACCTGGCCTCGGTAAAACCACGATGGCTCGTATCATCGCCAACGAACTAAATGCGCCTTTCTTTGAAACTAGGGGGCCAGCTATCGAACGCCCCGGTGATTTGGCTGGGATCCTGACTGGTTTAACTCCAGGAAGTGTTCTTTTCGTGGACGAAATCCATCGATTGTCAATTAAGGTTGAAGAGGTCCTTTATTCCGCCATGGAGGACTTCCAGCTAGACATTATTGTGGGACAGGGTCCCGCGGCTCGTGCCATGCGGATTCCACTTCCGGAATTCACACTTGTAGGTGCCACGACAAGGTTAGCTTTGCTGTCAAAGCCACTACTGGATAGGTTTGGTATTCAAGAGCGTTTAGAGTTTTATGATATTGAATCACTGTGCTCAATTCTGAGGCGCAGTGCGTCCATACTTGGCATTGAAGTTTCGCCCGACGGAGCGCGTGAGATTGCGAGTCGGGCCAGAGGTACCCCAAGGATTGCCAATCGCTTGCTCAAGAGAGTCTGGGATTTTGCTTTTGGGTTTGAACGGAAGTTTGTCGATAGTTCGCTGGCAGACAAAGTGCTTAGGCGTCAAGGTATTGATTCGTTTGGATTAGAACGAATTGATAGGCAAATCCTAACGGTCGTAGCCGAGCAGTATCAAGGAGGACCAGTTGGCATTGAAGCACTCGCAGCAACCTTGAACGAGGATCGAGCCACTCTAGAGGAAGTTTACGAGCCCTACTTGGTTTATAGCGGTTTTTTGGCGCGTGGACCTCGTGGACGTATGCTCACAACTAAAGGTAAGGCTCATTTGGACTCTCAATCATTAAATAATTTGGAGTCTAGATGAAGGGGACGACGGAGGCTTCAGAGTCAAATTCGAGAAAGCCGCTTAAGCGGTTTATTAAATCCTCTGTGGTGCTTCATGATCGCACTCAGTTAGAGACTGTTTTTGACTATCTGCTCCTCGTATCCAATAAAAAAAAACGACAGGCTTCAAATTCAGAAATAACTAAGCGCACCGTGCGCGTTGAAACCTCGAAAGCTGCCTCGCCGATTCCGACTTGGCGACAAAATAAAAATCAAGAGTCTGTGGGCTATCAGGTTGATACGTATTTATTTTATCCCCGACAATTTGGGATAAACGAACACACGTATCCTAAAGAAAAATTCTACGCAGACGTGCGACCGATGCTTAGATTTCGCGAGCCTAAAATGGGTTTTAAGACCATGGTAGGCGGAAAAACTGACGAAGCATCGCCCTTAGTATTTCTTCGTGATTATTTAGAAGCGGCTGATTCTGGACGTCAGTTAGAGCCCATCCAAAATGCGATCGATGAGGTTCGGCTTTTCGCTTGCGCTTACATTGGAACTTATTTCAGAGGAATCGATCGTAATCGCAAGCGAGTCAAGAAGCTCGTAAGCCAAAGTGAAACAGTCGCTACTGAAGAGGTTGAAAGTGTTTGTCTTAAGATAAGGCGTATGGTTGATAGGGCCGACAGGACATTAGGTGAGTTTTCCAGTTTGAGTGACTTGGCCCAGGCGCAATCTGATGCAAGTCTGCGCACCCTTGTCGAAGAGATGCGGATCGTTCAGGAGTACTGTTATTACCGTCTTCGTGATGGTGCTTCCTATCTACTGCAATTCTGTCAAAGGCTTGAGAATAAATTTACGTCAGTTGCGATTAACGAGCTTAAAGAAGCTATCATGAGTGTACTCGCGGCTCATGACGGCAGAGCTCGTACTCTTGGTTTTATGATGCCAAGTCCCACGAGTACTAATGCGGAGAAAGAGCGATTCATTCATCGAAGGGGTGAACTGAAGAGGCATATTTGGGAGGTGTTGTTTCTAGAAATACGTACAGTCCCTTTATTTGCCGTACAAAGACAACTAGGAGCGATGATTGCCGCAGGGTTAGCTGCCACATGGGCTTTGGTAGCTCAATTCATGATCATACTTCGAATCGCTCAGGAGAAGGACTTGGCAGATGGCCTTGGTCTTTCTGGTCTGGTTTTTCTCTCTGCCGGTATACTTGCATATGTGATCAAGGACCGTATCAAAGAGGTTGGACGGAGTTACTTTGGCGGAGGTGTTTTTCGACGCATACCAGATCACAGTGAACGGATTTACTACAAGAATCGTTTCGGTAAACCGACGCCAGTCGGCGACGTTAAAGAATTTGCACGCTTCATCAAGCCCGAGGATCTACCTCCAAGAATCGTCGAGCTTCGCGATAATACCCCGGAATCGGAGGTTTATGGAGCTGGTGGCATCACGCGCATCTTGCACTATTCTAAATCTATCAAACTCAGCGGCAAATTGATGATTCTCAACCGCTACCCCCTTCGGGCAGTTCACGATATCTCGCGGTTGAATATCGATGCGTGTTTGTCAAAGCTAGGCGAACCAAGGCGTATGGTGGATCTAGTGACGGAGGATGGGGATGTCGAGGCCGTTCGGTTTCCCAAAGTCTATTACTTAGATATGATCCTTAGCTATTGGCGTTTGACCGAAAAGGGTGAGCGGTCACATCAGGGCCTGGAATATTATCGGCTGGTCATTGATAAGAACGGTTTGTTGCGGATTGAAAGGATGAACTAAAGTTTAAATCTATCGGCTTGTCAAAATCATGGTAGCAGATAGTATTTAAACGAGGGCTGACGTAAGCCTAAGGAGGCGCACTTGTCGCAAGTAATTGTTACCAATGATGATTTGAAATCTAAACGGGAAAAGTCTCGAGATCAAGAAAGGCGCATCGAACGCGAGAGCGGTTTCGCCAAGTGGCGTCGTAATGATATTACTGGTCGCGATCCTAAGCTCACGATTATTGGCATGGCGTTAATGCCGGTTTTTGGGCTTTGGACCTTACTGGGCGTGGTGATGGTGGCAATGCTAGAGCTATCGACTACGCTATTTCGGTTGCTAGGACAATTTGCCGGTGGCACAAAGTCGCTTATCACCGGCAAATAGGCTCATGGTTTAGATATTTCGCTTGATCAGATCGATGATTTCTTTGATTTGATCATTGTTGAAATCGCCTCCGCGGTACAAAAGCAGTTTGCCAGCGCGATCGAACAATAGGACTTCAAAGCTATCATCTTTGAGTTGCCACTTGTTGATTAGGGTTTTCTGGAAGTCTTTCACATAAGTAACTCGTGGAAAGCGTTCCTGATTTTTTTTCAGCGCAGCCTCAAGGATGAATTTCGGCACCCAAGTCGAAGCCATATTGATGATAGCGACGGTGCTAAGCTTGTCTTCGGGAAACTGTTCAGCCTTTAATGCCTCTTTGAGCGCCTCGTTGTCGTCGCGACGACTAGGGGCGATGTAGAACATTAACCAAAGTCGATCTTTTAGGGCCTCAGTGGACCAAGGCTTTCCGTCTACGGTTGCTCCAGCTTCGCCATTAAAGTTCACCAGTTCCGGTTTTTCCCCTACATTAATGGCAGCGCAGTAAGCAAGATTAGAGAGCCCTGTCAAACAGCTTAATAGAGCCAGTATGGCTAGGTGCATTCGCATGATAAATCCTCATTGTTTCGCAAAGTTATTGAAATTTTCCGGTAAAAGCGCATTGTAGTCAATCGCCGCATAAATGGGAGGATCAGTTAGTGAAATACGCAACCAGTCGACACTGTTTCCTCATGATGAGCGGTCGGTCCACGAGGGGAGCCTCCGACCGTTTCTGCGGTTGGACTGATCCTCCACTGTCTCCAGAGGGGCGTGAGCAGGTATTAGCGCGCCGAGGTAACTTGAATCAGCAACAGCGTAAATTGCCACGTATTTGGTACGTCTCTGATCGTCGGCGTGCAGTCGAGACCTTTGAGATATTGACTGCAGGCACCCAGGTGCCAGTGCTCCGCATTTCGGACAAGCTAAGAGAGATTAACTTTGGGATATACGAGAATCTGACTTGGGAAGAGCTGCCAGATGAGTTTCAAAGGCAGTATGAACTCGCTCTTTCAGATCCTCTGAGACTCTACTTTCCCGAGGGCGAGTCCTTTCGAGACATGGTTGATAGGGTCTCCAGTTTAGCTCTAGATATCCTCTCTTATCAGGATGACGAATCGGACATAGGCGTGATAGGTCACCAGGGAAGTATGCGGCTATGGCAGCTCATGGCTGAAGAAAAGCCACCAGAGCAATTCTTTATCGATACACCCGATCTCGGGCAGGGAAAATGGATCACAATAAGTGCAACTCAAGTGGCGCAGTGGCGACACAAGTACTTGAGCACGGTGATAGCGGGCTAACGGGTGAGGCCGACCAGCGGATGTGGTTGCGGTCGATACCATCAAGAATCTCGGCCGTTGGCTTTATAATTCTGATAATTATTGGTAATTTCTGGCTTGTCGAAGCACTTTGGGGAGCTCAGGGGCAAACTTGGGTGCGTACTGGGCTTCAACTTGGCACAGCGACAGTATTTGTAGGTGCGATCGGTCTTTTAATACGGGCGATTTTGAGCATCTTTCCGTAACTTGGGCACATTAAGTCAATGTTTGAGAGGCTGCCAATAAATGGCCACTCGACCTACATATGGTAAAATTAAGGTACGGCGGCAAATCGACCGACACCCCTTGAGGGAGTCGGGGCATGCAATTCCTTTACGGGGTGACAAAGAATTGAAGTCCAAAAACGACGATAAATCTAAGCCAATGAGTCCGACGGTGAAAGCCTCGGTCAAGGCTACCGCATCGTCACCGGCGGTACGCACCAACCCTCCGCAAAGTACACCAGTGCGCGGCGTCACGAGGCCACCTCAAGCTAGTCAGCCAACTCCATCTAAGCAGCCACCGGTTGCTGCTGCGAACGAAGGGGTGGAGGAGTTTGATCTTCAAAACACACCCTCCTACAGATTGCATCATGCCTTGGCAAAGGCTAGAGGCAAAAAGTTACTTATATGCATCAAAGGGTATCCAGATCCCGATAACATCGGTACCTCGCTCTGTTTGCAGTGGTTAGCGCGGCACTACGATATAAACACGACCATCATCCATTTTGAAGCAATCTCCCACCATGAAAACAGGGCTTTAGTTAAAAAACTTGACCTAGACATGGTGGAATACGAAAACAATTTCGACGTGTCTGGATTTGACTATTTCGCGGTAAACGACTCGCAAAACCCCGACCTTCCGATCAAATTACCACCCGATTGCAAGTTGCTTGTGTTTGTGGATCACCACAAGGCTTTGGGTACAGTTGAAGGAGAATTTGTAGACATTCGTGAGTCTTCTGGATCAACTTCAGGGATCTACGGCGAATATTTGATTGAGGGACCGATTAATTTCCGCGGCAACTCGGTTGAAGAGAGTCGCATTGCTACGGCACTGATGCACGGGATTCGCAGCGATACCGACAATTTTGTAAACGCTCAGCCCATTGATTACAAGGCAAGTGAGTACTTTGCCCAGTTTGTCGACAAAGACCTGTTATCTCTGATTTCCCATCAGTCGATCCCAGCCAAGACCATGGACCTGACGCAGATTGCTCTGCAGCGTAAAGACATCCGGGGCACATTTATGTTTTCCGGGGTGGGTTTCGTTAGGGATGAGGACCGTGATGGCATAGGCCAATGTGCCGATTATCTGTTGCATCGCGAAGGCATTGATACGGTGGTGGTTTATGGGGTTGTAGGTAATCAATTTATCGACGGCTCTCTCCGTACTAAGTCCCATACACTCGACCCTGACAAATGGTTAAAAGATGTTTTTGGCGCCGATGAAGCGGGTAAGTACTATGGCGGCGGGCGCAAGGACAAAGGTGGCTTTCAGATTCCAATAGGTGTGTTCGCGCGCTGTAACGATCGAGAACTACTCTGGATTCTGATTAAAAAGACTATAGATGAGCTGTTCTATCAAAAGATTGGCATTGAAGAGGATGCAAACATTGATAGCGATCTAGCCAGCCAGAAGGGTTAACCCTCTGGGGTTGGGTAGTCGAGTATGAAGGTTACTGGACCATCGTTGAGTAGGTCCACCTTCATATCTGCGCCGAATTGACCTGTCTCTACCTTTAGACCGGCCTGTTTTGTCGCCGTGACAAAATCCGTATAGATTTTATTAGCCAGGTCTGGTGGGGCAGCCTGTGTAAAACTGGGACGGCGTCCTTTGCGACAATCAGCGTAAAGTGTGAATTGACTGACAAGCAGGATCTCGCCCTCAATATCCCGGACACTTAAGTTCATTTTGCCGTCTGGGTCATTGAACGCACGAAGGTTAATTAGCTTGTCTACCAGGTAGCTGACGGCAGCCGTACCATCACTTGACTGAACACCAATCAGTACTAGCCACCCGCGCCCAATACGACCAACTATCTCAGAGTTAACCTCAACGCTCGCTTGGCTGACTCGTTGAATCACAAGGCGCATTTAAATTCCTCTGCAGCTGTCTGTGGTTATTGAAACTTGCCATCGATGGCTGGGACACCTATAAAAGGTCCTCCATGATCCAGATAGGGCGTCATTATGGAACAGGCTAGCTACCAGTACCACTGTGAAAAACTGAAGGAGCTCCTAACTTCGCTGGGAGAGGACCCGGAGCGGGATGGGTTGCTCAAGACCCCCGGCAGAGTTATGGACTCACTGCAGTTCTTGACTTCTGGTTATAAAGAGGATGTTGAAAGTGTACTTACCGGCGCTCTTTTTGACGTCGATTATCAAGACATGGTTGTTGTCCGGGACATAGAAATCTACAGCATGTGTGAGCATCATATGCTGCCCTTCTATGGTCGCTGCCACGTGGGTTATATTCCAAGGGACAAGGTTGTTGGGCTGTCCAAATTGCCACGCGTTGTTGACATTTTTTCTCGACGCCTTCAGGTGCAAGAACGCCTCACTCACCAGATTTCGGAGGCTATTGAGCAGTACCTTAAACCATTAGGTGTTGGTGTGGTGGTGGAAGCTTACCATTTGTGTATGATGATGAGAGGGGTCACTAAACAGAACTCGTTCACTCTAACGAGCTCGATGCGAGGATCCTTCCAGAATCTTGAGACGAGAAACGAGTTTTTTAGCCTAATTAGAAGCCAAAAGTTGTGATCGATGGGTATGCACCTATACACCTATGACGACCCACCAGCTGAGCGAGATATCAGCAGGGCGGTGCGTATATTGGCCGATTCCGGTGTGCTAGCTTATCCGAATGACCTCAATTGGGCATTTGGCTGTGATGCTGCGAGTGCGAAGGCTCTGGACAGGATCTATATGCTCAAGCCCACTCATCCCAGGGATCTACCGTTTAGCCTACTCTGTAGCTCTATTTCTATGGCGGCTGAGTATGCTGTTATCGATAATGCTGCTTACCGCCTGCTCCGCAAAGCGTGGCCGGGTCCATTTACGGTGCTTTTAAACGCCACCAAACAGCTTCCCAGACAGTTAAAAGACAAACGTCGAGTCGTTGGCATTAGGATACCTACAAGCAATCTGCTGCGGACTATCGTGGAGCGCTTCGGTCAACCAATCGCGACGACTTCTATTCCTCCGATCAAGCTCAAGTCTGCAAACAGCATGGATCCTCAGGCTCCGCGCTTTGGATATGAAGTGTTCGAATCTTATGGACATGCGATTGACCTCGTTCTGGACCTGGGAGCGGAATTACCGGGGCTAGAATCCACAATTATCGATCTGACGTCGGGTCAGCCTGAAATTGTGCGATTAGGTGCGGGTGATCCTAGTCTTTTCAGTGCGGGGACGTGATCTTACGGTGAGCGAGCACATAAACCCCTTTCCGTATCCAACTCCGCTTGAAGTGGTCTTGTTGCAAGAGCTGGCGGCAGCAGGGCGGGAGTGCTACGAGCGAGGCTGGTGTCCAGGCACTGCGGGCAATTTTTCTTTGCGTGGGAAGAGAAGCCTCTCGTGGGTCAGTCGTACCAGCATAAGCAAGGCTCAGCTTAGTGTCAGGGACTTCGTTCCCGTATCATTAGAGACAGGTGACCCTGTAACCCCCGAATCGCCAAGGGCTTCGTTGGAGGCTGCGGTCCATCTTGCGATTTATCGCCTGAGTCCAGATGCGAGAGTCGTCGTACACGCTCATCCCCCATATACTGTGGCGAGAAGCGCTGTCGATGCAGAGTTTTTATTCAGAGGGGCAGAGATACAAAAGGCCCTAGGTGCCTTGTCACATGAAGAGTCCCTAAGTATTCCGCTCATTGCAAATCCGACCAAATTAACACTCGCTCATATGCAGAGAGAGTTAGAGGCCATGACTAATTTGCGTCCTGGAGTAATTGTTCTCCGTGGTCACGGGGTCTATGCCTGGGGTGAGTCACCGGTAATGGCATTAGATCGACTTGAGGCACTGGAGTTTCTATGTCAGACGAGCACTTGAGCCGCTTTCGTATCCTAGATGTGGGAGTGCTTGATTATCTCTCTGCTTTGAAACTCCAGGAACTGAGCCACCATGAGGTGGTAAGAGGTCTTGTCGCCCCAACCATTATCGTGGTTCAGCACCCGCCGGTTCTGACACTGGGTAAACATGCGGACTCTGGATTTCTAAAGCTCCCAGTGCCCGAGTTTAAAAAACTAGGAGTCGAAGTTGTCCAAACAGATAGAGGGGGTGAGGTTACTGCTCATATGCCAGGGCAGCTGGTTGTTTATCCGATCATAAAACTAGTTGACTTCAAGCTCACCCCAAGAACTTGGGTTGCCCTTCTTGAAACAGCAGTCATCGATACCCTAGCCCTTTGTGGCGTCAGCGCTACCACTGATCCGATCAACCCGGGTGTATGGGTAGGCAGTCAGAAGATTTGTGCAATCGGCATTCGAATCAAGGATCGCACCAGCCTTCATGGGCTAGCGTTGAATGTATCAAATGACCTTGATCTCTTTGACAAAATCATCCCTTGTGGAATTAAAAATCGAGGGGTTACGACTTTGTCGGGGTGCGTGCCTAAAGCCCCTACGTTGTCGGAGGTGGCTAGTATGTTGCTAGATCGGCTGACAAAATTATTGATGTCTAGGGTGGCGCGCTAGTTTACTGTTACTTGCAAAGCCGCCAAATAGGCTCTACAATTAAAATTATAGATTTCAAGTAAAATCTTTCCTAGGGAGTCGCGATGGTCGACGATAGCCTACGGGCAATCGCTACACCGCAAAAGCTCGGTACAGATGAGGACCAAGTGGTCTCGTCTACACTGACCATCGCCAACAATATCCCTGAGTGTTGCATCGCAACCATTCAGGAACATGTTCGTTACAATCCGATGATGGTATGTAGTCATTGCAAAAATATCATTAAGTGCTTCGACAATGAGCGAGCATTTCAGAACTATCTGATTTTTTGCCAGTCACGTCGACGTAATGTGTTGACTGGACAGGTGAATGAACATTGGACTGTGGCATTTCGATCCTACGAAACCTTCCACAGTCGCTAAATCAGCTTCAGCCGGCTCACTTGTTCTGGCCTTCGCCTGGGGAGGTCTGATCAGATCCGTCCAAAATCACTTTAGGCGGAAGCTTCTCATCGGGTCGTGCCGCCGAGCGCTGCTGCTCGAATCGCGTCCAACTTTTGAGATAGGTGAAAGCGGTGACTAACTGATGATCTGAGCGTAGCGGCTCAGGCCATTTGTTCACGTGGGTGGCGATATTTGATTCTTTGGCTAAGTCACTTAAGTCGTTACTAGTTATGTGCCCCTCTAGGTCTGACTCCTTGCGAGCGTCTTCGTCACCTTCGCGCCTTTGTTTAGCACTATTGGGGTCACTATTTGACGCTAGAGCCTTATCTTTCTTGGACCGCATGGGAACTATGATATCTGGAGTAATCCCCTTAGCCTGAATTGAGCGATCTTTGGGAGTGTAATATCTCGCGACTGTGAACTTCAGTCCCGACCCATCTGGCAGCGAGACTAAAGTTTGCACAGACCCTTTACCAAAAGTTGTTGTCCCCATGATAACTGCGCGCTCGTGGTCTTGAAGGGCGCCAGCGACGATCTCTGAAGCACTCGCAGACCCTCCGTTAACTAAGACAACCAGAGGAAAACCAATGTGTGCACCTCTCTTAGAGGCAAACTCTCGCTCAACTCTGGAACGATCGCGGCCAACTGTTGAGACAATCACACCACTGTCAATAAATAAGTCGCACACTCGGACCGCTTGATCGAGCAAACCTCCTGGATTGTCACGAAGGTCTAAAACCAGCCCACGCAGGGATTTTTTATGACTCGCTAAGAAATTTGTGAGTTCCTCACCCGTGTTTTCTTGGAAACTTGCAATCCGGGCATAATGAATTCCATCAGCCAAGACTTCCCCACGGACAGATTTAACCTTGATAATCTCTCGGGTGAGCTCGAAGTTAAGAGGATCCTTGACACCCTCTCTTCTTATCGTCAGGCGAAGGACTGAGCCTGGCTCCCCGCGCATAAATTCGACCGCGTCAGTGTTTTTGAGTTTAGCAAGATCTTTGCCATCTACGGCAATAATCTCATCACCAGCTTTGACCCCGGCAGTGAATGCAGGAGTATCCTCAATCGGCGAAACCACAATCAGCTTTTGATTTTCCTGGGAAACAATAATGCCGACACCACCAAATTTGCCTTGAGTGTCGCTGGTCAGTTGTTCGAAAGCTTTCTTTGGAAGCAGCACTGTGTGAGGGTCAAGTTTTTCTATGATACCGCGCAAAGCATTAGTACTCATTTCACCGAGCTTAACTTTGTCCTCATCGACGTACATGGTCTCAAGGTAAAACATCCCTCGAGCCAGAGTTTCCAGTGGTTGATACCGGTTATCTAGCTTAATCGTTGGCGGGGCATCAGGTGCGGCTTCTAGGCTCTGACCATTTACCATTCCAAAAAACAAAATGGACTGCATCAGAGGGCGAAGCCAGCGAGTGTTAGCTTTTGTGTGCAACTGGTTGCTCCCGGACTATTTCGGCGATTTCTAAAGTTACGCAGGCCAATCTGTAAAAGTTAACGCAGGCCCCCGTGTTTGCCAAGTCCCAAGGTATTAACCGCCTTTACCTACTCGCACGTCCTCCGCTGAGGAAAGTTGAGAATAGAGGCTTTTAGCCTTGGTCTTGTCATCTTGCGTGATGCCTTCGACTTTGCCGTATTTCGCAAGTAGTTTTCTAGCTTCGGAACTTCGCCCACTACGAACATACAGGCTACTTAAAGATTGGACGGGCTCAAAGCATACGGTGCAGAAATCGATTGCCTTTTGATAAGCCTGAATCGCAAGTTGATGCCGGTTAGATACTTCGTAAATATGAGCTAGCTCCAAATGAGATAGGAAGAAGGTCGGGTTCTCCTCTAAGGCTCGTTTGTACCAGGTCTCTGCTTGATTAGGCATGCGATCCTTGGAGTAGGCATATCCTAAATTGTGAAACAGTCGCTCCTTGTAGGCATAGTTTTGTTGCTCTGCATCGGTAAGCAGCTGGTTTAGAAGTTTGATGGCTCGGCTCAGCTCTCCGGCACTGATAAGAGCCGAACTTAGATTCAACCCAGTGGCAACTTGTTTATCGAGCTTGTAGGCTATCTGAAACTCTTTGACAGCGCGCTGATTGTTGCGAAGTGAAAGTTGAGTCAATCCCATCAAATTATGCATGACGGGATCTTGTGGATACTGTCGTATCAGATAACGCAGACTGCTGAGCGCCGCCTCGGGTTTACCTGAATCCAAAGCCTCTCGGATGATCTGTCTTTGGGATTCGAGGACGGTGTTCTCAACCTCCTTACTGGTCCCGTCGGTTTGACACCCTGACAGTGCGGAGATTAGACTGACAATAGTGCCTATTATGGCGACTTTGAATTGGAACTCAAGGCTCGGTCCGAAACGTTGCTGGCCAGACATGAGGAAACCTCGTGATCAGTTGGGCAGAGAGGTCAAGGAGGCGAGTAGTCGCTTGCATCTATGTTAACAGATGTGCGGAGCCAGCGGAAATTGACGGCCCCCGGATCCTTGTGGGGCTTCAACGGAAGGACGGGCCATGCGAGTAGATCACGACGATGATTCCCAAGTGACTGAGACCACGCAGGCGGACCTTGCGTCCCGCCGGCGATCCTTTGGGGTGAAGCTTCAACAGTTGCGGTCTCAACATGGCGTTAGTGTTGCTGCATTGGCCGAAATTACGCGAATCAGCCAAGTCTTCATTGAAGCCTTGGAAGCCGGTGCTATGGAGCGATTGCCTGGAAGGGTTTTTGGTCGAGGCTTCGTGCAAAACATAGCTAAAAACTTCGGTGAAGATCCGGAGCCATGGCTTGCCGAATTTGCGGATGTCTGGGAGTCCACTTCAGTTCCCTCGGTGCTGAAGGTGCAGATCAAGAATAAGCCCACCAAAGATTTTTCCGATCGATTTCAGCCAATTGCCGCGCAATTAACCAGCCTGGCCCGCCGTGGCGAAATTGTTAAGATTGCATTACCAATTCTTGCCATCGTAATCGTTGGCTATCTTAGCGTCAGTCGCTCGCTGGTTCAGAACGCATGGCGGAATTTCAGTAGCCGCCATGCGGCAACCATTGTGAAGGCCAAGCCGCTCGATTTGAGGCCTGTCGATACCAATCAAAATGTCAACGAAGGCTCCGCAGCACCAGAAGTTGGACCAAGCGTAGTTGCAAGTTCCTCTACCTTAGGGGCACTAGAAGCTCCAAAACCAACTGAAACCAAAGGTAAATTTACTTCTGGTGTCAAAGAGGAACAAATTGCTCCTGGAGCCGGAGTGAAAAATACGTCCTCCTCAAGCTCGGACGCGGCTTTAGTCGCAAAGCCCGCCACCGCCAAGTCGACTCAGGATGCAACGGTTACTACAAACATTAAAGCGGTCGAAAAAGAGACTAAGCAAACAGTGGTGGCCACCACTGAGGGGCAGCAGCAGCTGGTGATTGCTGTAACAGAGCCGGTTCGAATCAAACTTGACGTGGATCAAGGACCATCAGTTACCAGGGAATTACAGCCTGACACCTATAAGTTTGGGTTCAATAAGAAAGCAGACATGCTGATCTATGATGCAGCAGCCGTTCAAATAAGTTTCAACGGCAAAGCTCTTGGTACTTTGGGCAATAAAGGGCGCGTTCGACGCCTTAGCTTTCAAAACCAGGTTCCGCAATCCAAGTCTATGTAATTACAGTATAAATTTTAACATCGGGCGCCGCAATTGCGGCGCCTTTTTGTATTAGTGATGGCCTAGCTAAAGTTTCCCCTGGAAGCTCCGAAGATAAGTTTGAAGGTGCAAACCTCGCAGGGAATAGTGGGACGAAGCTTGAGGGTCAAGTTGACCTGAGCTTCTACGGGGATGGAATGGATACTTTGGTATCCAAGGAATTGTGCGGGCCTATGATGGGCCAAATTGCCATGAGGGCGATTTAAGATCTCCTAACTTACTACCCTCTGAATCCCAACGGCTCAAATCATGTTCGGGCCGTTGGGTTTTAGCTTTTGGCGGCAATCGCCATGTTCCAGCCTGGTATGAGGGCGCAAAAGGCCGCAAGCTGATTGTCATAATCTGGTGTCTGCTGTACTGATACATGATTGTTTTAAGCAACAGGCATTACATTCAATGACTCTTATGAGAGTGTGAGAGATGTTACCTTCCACCCTAATTTCCATCGCAGACTTAAAAGCCCGTCGGGACACCTGGGCAGCTGAAGGGCACCGATTGGCCTTTGTTCCAACAATGGGTGCTTTGCACGAGGGGCATCTCAGTTTAGTACGGGCAGCAAAGTCCGCTGCTGACCGCGTCATTGTTAGTATCTTTGTCAATCCGACTCAATTCGCACCAAGCGAGGACTTGTCCAAATATCCCAGGACGATCAGTGCCGATTTGGAGCTGCTTGCAAGCGAAGCTGTTGACGCAGTATTTCTGCCAAATGATACCACGATGTATCCAGAGGGTTTTCAAACCTTTGTGCATGGTAAGGGTATGGCTCTGCAATTAGAGGGTATATCGCGTCCACATCACTTTGAGGGTGTGCTCACTGTAGTCTTGAAATTGTTTAATCTAGTTCAGCCCGACATAGTTTTCTTCGGTAAAAAAGACTACCAACAGTGGCGACTCATCTCTCAAATGGTTACGGATCTCAATCTCCCAGTTAAAGTAATTGGGTGTGAGACTGTCAGAGAATCCGACGGGCTAGCAATGAGTAGCCGAAATCGATATTTGTCTGGTTCGGAAAGACCCATTGCGGCTGCGATTTTTCAGGGTCTGGATGCAGCACGCCAACTTTATCGTCAAGGTGAGCGGTCAACAAGTAAACTGCTTGCTGCTTGCCATTCTCAGATCACGGCTCATCCAGAACTCCTGCTTGAATACATTGAGATTAGGAGACGTCGCGATTTGAATGCTTTTGAAACTGATTTAACCGAGGAAGCGGTGCTTTTGCTTGCGGCAAAATTAGGAAAAACCCGTCTCATCGACAATATTGAACTGGATTAATGATTGTGGGAAATCAGCCAACTCTTTCAAGTCTTCCTCTAAGGTGGTTACGTAAAATCCAAAGTCTATGGGTTAAGACAAAGGTAGCGCCTGCGTCCCCAGCAAGTGAACTCGGCCTCAAACCTGGTGTTCCTGTATGTTACGTACTTCCGTCTCGGTCACTTTCGGATCTTTTGGTTTTGCAGGAATTGTGTGAGCGTCACGGTTTGCCAATGCCGGAAGCAAACAAAGTGTCCGTAGATAAGGCGGGTTCCGCATTTTATATTTATCTACACAAGGTTGGTTTACTGCAGGTCGATAGAGAGAGTGGAAAAGAGCCGCCATCACCGCTATCTAAATTAATCGAGATGGCAGAGAAGAATCCAAATTTAGAGGTCCAACTAGTTCCAGTTGGTGTTTTTTGGGGACGTAATCCCGGTCGTGAAGAACGCTCAATCATGCGTCTTCTCTTCTTTGATGCAGAGCACGCAGGAATCCTGCAAAAGCTTTTCATAGTTTTTGCTCAAGGTCGGAGCAATTTTGTTAATTTTGGGGCCCCGATCTCCCTGCGAAATTTAGTTGATGAGAAAGCTGGGGTGGAAGACACGGCTAAAAAACTTCGCCGAGTTTTGCGAGTTCATTTTAGACGTCAGAGAAATACGGTTTTGGGCCCAAGCCTACCGAGTCGTGACAGTGTCGCAGCAATCTTGCTGCAGAGTAAAGCAATCCGCGATGTCATAGAGGATGAGGCAAAAAAAAGGAAAGTCCCAGCCCTAAAGGTTCAGGCAATTGCCAGACGTTACATTATGGAAATTGCCTGCGAGCAAAGTTATGCCATCGTCAGGCTGTCAGATTTGTTTTTCTCATGGCTGTGGAATCGGCTCTTCAACGGTGTTGTGATCAAGCATGCGGAGCGTTTGCGGACAATCGACCAGACTCACGAAATTGTCTATCTCCCAGCTCACAGAAGTCACTTAGATTACTTGCTTTTAGTCTACTCGATTTATCAGCTAGGACTTACGCCCCCTCACACAGCCGCAGGGATAAACTTGAATTTTTGGCCCGTTGGAGGATTTCTCCGCCGAGCTGGAGCTTTTTATATCCGACGTACTTTCAACGGAAATCGACTCTATACAGTGGTCTTTAATGAGTACGTCCATTATTTGCTGACCCGCGGTTACTCTCTAAAATTTTACACTGAGGGTGGTAGAAGCCGTACCGGTCGATTGCTGCCGGCCAAGACTGGCATGCTGTCAATGGTGGTTCATAGTTATCTGAGGAGCTCAGAGCGTCCGATCGCCATAGTGCCGATTTATGTTGGATATGACAAAGTAATAGAGGTTCGTACCTATCAGCATGAGCTACGCGGGGCGAAAAAGAGAACAGAGTCTGCCGGCCAGTTAATCAAAGCGAGGCGTGTTCTCAAGACCAATTTTGGCAAGGCCTATATAAGTATCGCTGAACCGATTTACCTAAGTGATTATTTAAACAAGAAACATCCTGGTTGGGACAGTGAGAGTATTGCTAGCGGGGCAAAACCCTCCTGGATGTCACCCGTAGTCGAAAGTTTGGCAAACGAAGTATTAACTGCAATCAATGGTGCAGCTATTGTCAGCCCGGTCGCGCTCCTAGCGCTGATATTGCTTTCGACGCCAACTAAGGCAATGGCGGAAGAGGAACTCCTCTACATGATGGAGAAGTTTACCTCGTCGATGAGAGCTGCTCCCTACAGTCGCGATATCGTACTCCCTGAGGGAAGTTCGCGTGATCAGCTGGCTGAGGCTATGAACGTGGCTAAAGTTCAGCGATTCCAGCATCCAGGCGGGGACGTCATTTTTGTCGAGGAGCAAGACTCTGTGCTCCTTAACTATTACAGAAACAATATTTTGCATTTACTAGCGATTCCGTCACTAATCGCAGCATTCTTTGAATACAATGATCGGATGAAGGAAGCCACGTTAGTCAGCGCAGTTGAGCAATTTTACCCACTATTAAAGCAGGAATTTTTCCTACGATGGTCAGATGAGGCCATGGGGCGTACTGTAACCGCGATAGTCGGCACCATGGTGGATGAAGGCTTGCTCGTGCGTTCTGGTCCAGACGAGCTTTCGAGGCCCGTGGTCACAAGTAGAGATCTAACGACGCTACTAGTTCTTGGTAGATGTTTAGGTCAGCAGCTGGAAAGGTATGCGATTGCCTTCTCAATTTTGGCTAAACGTGCTGAAGCGGGTATACCGATAAGAACGGAAGACTATGCTGAGCAAGTCACCTTAATGGCGCAGCGGATAGCGATTTTAAGTGGCCTTGTCGATGCAGAATATTACGACAAGAAAATGCTGCTTAACCTAGTCGATCAGTTGATTGAGCTGGGTTATCTCGAACAAGTCGACACCGGCATACTGCGTGCAAGTTCAAGGGTTGCAAGCTTGGCAAACAATGCAGTGCTTATGCTTAGTTCAGACATTCGTGAAAGTATTCATCGCATGACCGTAGTCGCGCCTAAGAAACATTAAGAGTAGAACATGGCCAAATGGCATATGAAAGACACCGATCGTTTAGAGAAGATCGGAAAAATAAGAAAAAAATCGAGAAAAAAGACTCATGCTATAGAACCTGGAGAGACTTTCGAAAAGTCGGCTACAGACTGGTCACTAGGTGGTGACAGTGGGGCATTCGCAGCCAGAGTTGTCGAGGTGCATAAGCGCTACGCGTTTGTATCAACGGAACCAGAGCAGGGGGAAATTGATACCAAAGATGTTTGGCTTGCAGAGGTAGCGCGTAAATATCTGGTCTCAGAAAGATCTGAACGCAATTTTGTCGCAGTCGGCGACTATGTGCTATGCACTCCAGATCGCGAGCATGTGGTTAAGACTAAGGCAGATTTACCCAAATGTGTCATACAGCATTTGGCGCCTCGTCAGGCGAAGATTGCGCGTTTGGATCCTCACACTCCAGGTTTAGAGCACGTACTTGCTACAAACATGGACCAATTACTGATCGTGGCAAGCTATTTAAGCCCCAAAGTGAAATGGGGATTAATTGATCGCTATCTAGTCCTTGCTGAGTGCGAAGGTATCGCACCTATCATTGTCCTCAACAAAGCAGATTTGCTTCGAGAGGAGGGTTCTGAAGAGGAGATTGCAGAAGCCGAGGCAATGGTAAAGCTATATAAAAACATCGGTTATCCCGTGTTTTCGATACAGGCAAACTCAAGCAAAGCAAGTAAAGATGCAGCCATTATCGAGATTGGAGATCTTCTAAAAGGTAAGATTACCTTGCTTTCGGGTCACTCAGGTGTGGGCAAATCGTCTCTAGTTAATCTTTATAGACCAGAGATCGAGCAAGCAGTTGAGGAAGACGATAATATTTTTTATAAGGGGCGTCATACGACCTCTTTCGCAAGCTTTATCAAGTTAGGAAGGGGTGGCTACGTAATCGATACACCTGGCATTCGAAGTTTCACCTTCGAAGAGAAAGGTCCGATTGAGCTTAGCCACTGCTTTGTTGAGTTTCGGCCATTTTTGGGTCAATGCAAATACCGTGAATGTCGGCACCTTGATGAACCAGAATGTGCCATTCGCGCTGCGGTAGAGGAAGGAAGCCTCAGTAAATGGCGTTACAAGTCTTATCTGGGGATCTTGTTGGGTGCTACTGGTCGCGAGGGACGAATTCGCGATTTGCCGTTAGAAGAGTGATACAACAAATTATAATTGAAATGAATTTACATCTTAGTCGGAGTGTCTGAAATGAGTTACGAGTTCGAAGATAATGAAGAGCTTAGTTTAATGCGTCATTCCGTGCGTCAGTTTGCTGAAAACGAAATTGCACCTAAAGCGAGAGAACTAGACGAAAAAGAGGAGTTTTCAATCGAGCTCACCCGGCAAATGGGTGCTCTGGGTTTATTTGGTACCGTGGTGCCCGCAGAGTATGGTGGGCAAGGCATGGACTATATTTCTTATGTGGTTGCCGTCGAAGAGTTGGCTAGGGTGGATGGTTCTCAGGCGGCAACTATCGCTGCCCATAACAGCCTCGGAGCAGCTCCCCTATATTACTATGGAAACGAGGAACAGAAGCGCAAGTATCTTCCAAGCCTTTGTACGGGAGAAGGGTTGTGGGCGTTTGGACTAACTGAGCCAGAGGCAGGTAGCGATGCTCAGGCAAGTAAGACCACGGCAGTATTCGATGAGGCGAAACAAGAGTGGGTCATAAACGGCAGCAAGCTTTGGATCACCAATAGCGCCAGCGTGCTGACAAAGGGCATCACGGTTCAAGCAGTGACAGGCCGCTTGGCAAATGGACGGCCCGAACTTTCATGTTTTATTGTGCCGGCAGGAACACCCGGACTGACAGCGCGGGCTATGCATGGAAAAATGATGTGGCGCGCATCCAATACTGGCGAACTTTATTTCGATAACGTCAGGGTACCGGCCAAAAATATGCTTGGGTCTCGCGGCCAAGGATTCAAGATGATGATGGAGACCTTGGATAACGGTCGTTTGTCCATCGCAGCAATGGGCTTGGGTTTAGCAAAAGGTGCTCTCGCGATGACGCTCAAGTATGCGAAGGAGCGCCGCACCTTTGGCAAACCAATTGCTGAGCATCAGGCAGTCGGCTTTAAATTGGCTGAGATGGCGACGCGCATTGAGGCGGCAGAAAGCATGCTCTACAAGGCTGCTTGGTTAAAACAAAACCATAAGCCGTTCCAAAAACTTGCTGCCATGGCAAAGCTCTACTGCTCAGAAGTGGCAGAATATTGTGCTCGAGAGGGCCAGCAGACTTTTGGCGGTTACGGATTAATGAAAGAGTATCCGATCGAGCGTTTTTATCGAGATGCAGCTCTTTTGCGTATTGGCGAGGGGACAAGTGAAATTCAGCGTCTCGTGATTTCGCGATATATAGGTTGCTAACGTGAGGCTTTGGCGATTGCAATTAATTCTGAGTGGCGTTACCGCTGTCTCGCTATTGTTTACTTGGGGCTGTGTAAACGACCTTTTTAGTCGACCTGCGAATTTCGATGGTAGGCCTCTTACCGTATTAAATTCGTCATTATTTAATCAAAGAACAAGTAGTCGCTTGGTTAAAAGACCCTGGAAAGGTGACTGGGTTCTTCGACGAGACCGCCTAGAGATGGTTGATCGAGATTTACGAAACGCTCAACCTGATATCATCCTTTTTCAGGAGAGCATGGAGCGCATAGGTAGTGTTGCAGAGTCTGATAGTCGTATTCTAGGGGCCGGCTCGTTATCTGAATACGAATGGCGTCAGCAAAACATTAGCGAGTACGGCGACACCCAGGAGGCAGAGTCCATGGTGATCGCAGCTCGACCTCCTCTGAAATTTACTCTCAAAACTGACGGACGTGGTGAGACATGGACGATGGGAGGTGGTGGTTTTTTAATGACAGCCACCCTAGATTTCGAGAGTCAGCCAGTCGTTGTATTTAACGTACAGATGCCACCCGCTAACGCCGGTGGATACGTTTGGTATACGTTTGTCCAAGAACGCATCCTCGCAAAAATGAGGAAGGAGCAAATCTGTCCTAAAAGGTTAGTAGTTGGTGGCTATCTACCAGGAGATGAAACAAATAAACGGTTCGCAGAGTTTGTAAAGACGCTACAGTTGAGGGATTCGTCAGCGGGATTTTGTCAGGTCGCGGCGCGTTGTTTTACAGCTACTCCTATCAATGACATTTTCATGGCTACAATCGGTGAAGAGGCGCCTGCTAGAGTGGACAAAATCTTTGTACATTCATCTGCAAATATTTTTTCTAGTGGTCGATTTTTTGAAGACTCTGATGCTACTGACCACTATATCCGTGAGTTTGGAATAAGCAAATTATGGCCTACTCAGCGCTTTGGATGGAAAACTCAGCTTCGTATGGCGCGTTGCACAAGTTCAGAAATTGAGCAATACCAACAGATTCTTTAGTTTGTTGGTATTGCAACACCCAAGGCGATTTCTAGACCAGCAAGTCTTGTGCTGTTGACGCCCCGCCAACGATCAATCCGAAGATTTAGCATCGTTCTTTCACCCACCATTCGTATTAATTGCGCAAAAATTCCGGCCCCGATTTCGGCGGGATAAATGGGATCTCGAAGCGGAGGAAGCTTGCCGCTCTTGGATGGTAAAAGGTAAGAAATCTTCATTCCCAGCGAGCCGTAAAAAGGATGAGAGATGCGAAAAACTCTTCCAGATTCATGATTCAAAGCAAATATGGCTAGCGTTCGACTTGGCGCTTGGCGGTCTGGTAGGCTTGCTCGATCCAGAGTCCTCAGTCCGACGCCTAAAGCCATTAGCCATTCCGAATTGACTACATGGATGTAGCTTATATTGCTCTGAATACTTCCAGGTCTTAGGCTAAGCTGAGTCCATGATTCAGGATAGTTCCGAGTAAATTCAAGGCGGACGTAAGACTTGTGTAGGGGGGACGGCTCAGATTGAAGACTACCTTCAGCGAAACAGTCATTTGGAATGATAAGTATTAACATCAAGCAAAACTGAATCAGCCGCACTATGAACCTCATTTTTAAATTAATATCTATCAATTGAGTTTGCGGTTCCAGAGAATAATCGCATACCATAATCGCATTATAATCAGGATTTTCGCTGAGGTGTCGCGACATGGATCGAACTGGTAAAGCTCTCATACTAGTGCTTTCTCTAGCACTCCTTGCGACCACCCTGCCGATTTTTGCGGGTTACACGTTCGCATTCATCCTCTTAATCTGTCTGTTTGTATCAGGGTTGTGGCGTCGCTTAGCTCTGATCGCAAGAAAACAGCCAAACTGTCCGGAAGTTGTTTCAGGGGATCCCACCTGGCAAGCCTCAGCTTCGCTAAGGCCGATGACCTTGGGTTGTCTGGCTTTGGTATTAGGACACTTGATTGCGGCACTGACTGGAATTGTACTTTCGCCCTGGACTAAACCTTTGGGCCCCTCATTAGGCGCCTGGGTACATACGGCCATCAAGTATGGGTTGTTGTGGTGTACTTTGGCTACTGGAATTCTCGCTGCGAGCTTCTACGGGTGGAGGCTTAGAAACGCTGGGCGAATTATGTTTTGGTGGCTTTTCGCCCTTTTGATCTATGTCGCTTTGCAGCATTGGACAGGTATTGATGTGGTGCATGGTATTAACGCCAAGCTAGGACCTCATCGCTATGCATACGGTGTATATCGAGTATCTGGGCTAATGGGGCACCCTCTGACCTTTGCCTATAATCTGATGCTTGTGTGTCTTGCGTCTTTGGCAATGTCCTGGGGGCGGCAAGGTTCTTTTGGGTACAACGAGAAATGGTGGCTAGGTTGTTTTCTCTTGTCATCGTTTATGCTCTTAATATCCGGCTCTCGATATGTGCTTTTGGTAGTCATGGCTACGCTACTTATTTGCGAGCGTAGGAGAATTTGGCAACTTAGAAAACAAATCATTCCAATTATTGTTGGTGCTTTCGCGATCTTGTGGTTGGAGGGGTCAGCATTATCGCGATTTACTGAGATTTTTTCACAGAATCAGTCAATTGAAGAGCGATTTCCGCGCTTTGTCTTTTGGAAGTTGCATTGGCGTATGTTTCTGGATCATCCAATTTCTGGGGTAACACGATCTGGTTTACAAGATGCTATGCATGCTTACTTCGTAAGTATCGGAAAACATGATACAGTATATGAAGCTCATAATCTTTTCCTACAGTATCTTGCCGATACAGGGTTAGTTGGTTTCACCGGCCTTTTAATTTGGATTGTGAGTGTGCTTGTTGGCTTGCATAGATTGCCTCTCAGCAATTCTAGAGGAATTAGATATCTTTTAGTGGCCACCCTTCTCACCGCGCTCATGCAAAATAATCTTCGAGACTCCGCCTTTGTATATGCCCTCTGGTTCTATCTCGGTGCCTTGGTTGTTGATGGATCAATGGATCGCTTAAATCCTTTGGACACTTCGATTGATGAGCGAAAATCGCCTGAAAATTTCATCCGCCGAACGCATTCAGCGTATCGTTCTGAGGGTTTGTGAGGCAAAAATACCGGTCGTATTGAGAGTGGTGGGAGCAAATTCAGCGATTGCGATTAAGGCTCGAGCGCACGAAACCAAAGGTCCGACTTCCAATCAGCCATTTGTGAGCTTCAGCGGGATATCTAAGGCCGGGATGGCAATGATTGAAAAGGGCCGGGGCATTCAGGTTGAATTTGCCACAATGGCAACAAAGATCATGTTTACCTCTCCAGTTTTGGATATCGGTGAATCATGGGTCCGTGTCGGTTTCCCCAAGACTTTAGTAAGTCTCGAGCGTCGCAGTTCAGACAGATACGTCTGTCGTGATCATTTGATGTCTTTTTTGAGCTTTAGTCTTTGGGAGCCAAAAGTTAATGATGTCCTCGCTCCTCCGATGTATGCGCATCAAAAGGAGTCTGGAGCAATGGTCACAATTGCTGACATAAGTGTGGGTGGTATTTGCGTAGTGACCAGATTTCCCTCAATTTGCTCTGTATTCTTTCGCGGAGTGGTAGACGGTCGAGCACTTCTCCATTTGCCAATGCAGATTCCTCTGCCTGTGGAGGCAGAGGTTCGTTGGATCAAAAAAATAAAGGAACATGTGGCTCAACCAAAGGCTGATGGAACGATTTCTTTGTATACTCGGTCTTATAGATTAGGTCTTCAGTTCCGAAATCAGAGCGAAAGTTCAAAAATAGCAATTAAGCAATTCACACAGCAGCTAGCGCTGAAGGATGCGATATGATGCAACGAATTTTTTTAATCGTAATAACTTGTTTGATGACCTTGGGGTGTTCAACTTGGGAAAAGTTGACGAGAAAAGAAGTGGTCGTTGTTGAACCAACAAAGACGGTCAAAGTGGAAGCAAAGCAGGAATCATCCGAGCATACAGAGCATGATGGTGCATTAAAGGACGAGAGAGACTTAAAGGTAGCAAAATTGTGGGCTCGTGTAGATGAACTTGAAGAAGAAGTTTATCGCCAAAAAGAGAGAATAGTAATTCTGGAGCGGGGCATGACATTAGGCTTAGTTCCGGAGGAACTCAAATATCCAGAGCGTTCCAAGAGCGCTAAGAGTGTTTCTGGGGTTTCAGCCACTTCACTTCCGCAACCAAAGGTGAATGTTGAGGAACAGGCAATTCCGAAAATGCCGGCGGTGATACTGGAGGTAAAAAAATCGGAAGAAAGTGACAAGAAGTCAACACCAAACCAATCTAACGATCGCGAAGAATATGAACTTGCTGTTGCTGCTGCTCACGACAGTTTCCGCTCAGGACGTTACGGCCGAGCCATAGTCGAATATTCTGCAATTGGTAAGAAGTTTGGTGATCAAATCGATGGAGCTATGCATCTCTATTGGATTGCAAAGAGTTGGGCCAACCTTAAGGAGTTCAATACTTCTAAGCAGCAGCTAGAGGATTTCATAAAAAAGCATGGAGACAGTCCTTGGACACCAAGAGCAAAGCTAGATCTTGGACGGGTAGAATGGCAGCTGGGTCTTAGAGAGTCAGCCTTAGCTACATTTAAGTCGGTTATACAAAAATACCCTTTGGCTGATGCTGCAGAGATGGCCCGGATGGAGTTAGAGAATCTAAGTAAAAAGCTTTGAGAGAAAGGCGCCCCATTATGGCCAAGCGCATATTTTTCAATTTGCTCATATCAATATCGTTACTGACTTTGATAACCGAGGTTACTTTTGCTGAGGACGCTCTGCAAAAGGCAACACCCAAAGATAACCAAGATGAGACCACAAGCTCAGAAGTCGAAGATACTCTAAGACCATCGCCGCAAATTTTAATTCCAGCCGTATCTGCTCCCAAAAATGCTACTAATGCACCGACAAGTGTTCCAGAAATAAACCCATTACTGGAAGTGCCCGAGATCACAAATAGTGACGATGACATTCCATTGGGTAATTTTAGTTCGCCACCACTAGGAAACGATTTTGCCGGAGCACCACCAGTTCCTGGCACTATTCGAGGTTTAGCCGAAGGTGAGGCTCCGGAGGAGTATACTATCGAGGAAGGTGATACCCTCATCGACATTTGTGACCAACTACTCGACGAACCTGGCTACTGGCCTAAACTTTGGTCTTTAAACCCTGAAATCAAAAATCCACACTTCATTTTCCCCCTAATGCGGCTGCGGTTTTACCCTGGGGATGATGAGGTGCCTCCATATTTGCAAGTTGTTTCAGAGGACGATGTCGTACCTATTGATAAACAAGATTTGCAAGAGACACAGTTGATTTCTGAACCCGTTAGTCGTGCTGCAAAGTCGATAATTCATCGCAAAAAAACGGGAGAAACAACTGACCCATCAGCAGAAAAATTAGTAACGCCAGTGGTCAAAGCTTTCCAAAGAATGTTTGCAGAAGTGATCGGGGTCGACGGGGTTGGGGATCTTCCCGAGCTACCCATGATGGGTGGTAGGATATTTGAGGGAACATCTATGATTACAAATATTCCCGGTTTTATTTACGGGGATGAAGTTGATCCTAGTGGCTATGTAGTGGCAGGTAGACTCGGTCAGTTTTCAGCCGCTCAGGGTGAAGAACTTATTGTCGAGTCAGAGAAAGGACTACAAGCGGGGACCAAATATACAATTTTACGAGACGTCGGGAAGGTAGTGAGCAGCCGCACCGATGACAAAGTTGGTTATAAGTATGAGTACGTAGCCACAGTGCGCCTTGATCGCGATCTCGGCGAGAGCCGATTTAGGGGCATTATTCAGTCGAGTAGACTTGGGGTTGCACCAGATGATTTGCTGGTCCCTTACATCAACATCGAACGTGTCATACCCCATGATGATGGTGCTCAATCCTCTCAAAAGGTAGAAGCATCAATTATTGGCTGGGAAAATCAAGATCAAGAGAATGGTGGTAAGGGGAATTACGCTTTTATTGATAAAGGCCGAGACGGTGGAGTTTCCGTCGGCTCCACTTTCGCGATTTACTCGACGCCTGGTTATTTGATTGGTGAGCTTAGTGAGCTGTCAAGCCTAGTTGATTATCAACAAATCGGAATCATGAGAATTGTCGATGTGACCGATGTGGCTGCCGTTGGTTATATCACTAATAATACCTCCGAATTGCGTATCGGTGACATGACATACAAGCCGTGAAGCTCTGACAAAATTTCAGTACTTTTGATCACTTCTCTTGATCAAGATGATGTCTCTAGAGTTTTTGCCAGCCCCATTGGAGATTGTTTTGCAGGGGGGGCAAATGAACAGTCGGGCGTTGACAATTGTGACTCATGTTGCATCTCAATTGATGTACCGTTGGATTCCTCCGGTGAGCAATGACAATTTTGTGCACCTACCACCATTTGATGTTGAGGCGGCGCGTGAGAGAGACTGGCTTGAGTTCATCTCGTATTTAACTTTGACGTCAGACTATGTGAATTCCTGGTGGCCAAAGTTTCAAAAGAAGATGCGAGATGATGGGCGTCAACTTGCAGCGGCAATTTATACGCATTTGGCTGCAATTCGGATGTCCGGTGCTCATTATGTGGTCTATAGCGATGAATCCTATCCACAAATTTTGCGGCATATGACAGACGCCCCCTTAGGATTGACGTTCACTGGTGACCCTTCTCTTTTTGACCGTTTCGCAGTGAGTGTTGTTGGCTCTCGGAAAGCTTCTCCTTTTGCAATACAACAAAGTCAGACCGTTGGTACTATGCTTGCTGAGCGGGGTGTCGTCGTAGTGAGTGGTGGAGCGTTTGGATGCGATATAGCGGCTCACTTTGGCGTTTTAGCTGGTGGGATTAAGCCGGCACCAGCGATCTGCGTCTTTGCCGGTGGCTTGCAATCTCTCTACCCGCGATCCAATTATGCGATTTTTGCCAAGTTGCGAGGGCGATCGGGGATTATGCTGACTGAAAGGTTGTGGCAGGCTCCTTGTCGACCAGCTGATTTTACGGCTCGCAATCGTATCATTGCGGGCCTCTCTCGGATCACACTAGTTATGCAGGCCGCTCAGCGTTCTGGTGCGCTGGTGACTGCCCGGCGGGCATTGGACCAGGGAGCGGACGTTTATGTCCTTCAGCATCCGGCCGACGATATCCGAGCAGTTGGCAGTCACGCGCTAATGGGCGAAGGGGCACCAACATTTGCTGACGGCCAGGACCTGTTGCGCCAGCTGGATGGAGACCTTTAGTCGGGAAGATCCAACCTAGGGTGACTTGCATCAAATATCCGATACTGCTATGCCGGGAATAGGGGTTGTGTTGCCGGGACATAGATGGGTGGTGAATGACGGCGAGTGAAGGAACAAAACAGGAATGGTGGCAAGCAGTTCGCATTATTGCCGAATTGGTCCATAGGCAAGGTATACAACCAGATGATGACCGGCAAATCCGAGCCCAGCTGATCGGGCAAGGATTTTCAGAGGCGGGTATTTGCCAAGCTTTAGACTGGATGGACAAAGCGTCGCTTTCTGGTAACCTGTTAGATTCATTAGCTATGCTTCACGATGCACCATCTTCCCCGCGGGTTGAACATATGCTCGAACAGGTGTCGGTCCATCCCCAGTTGCTGAGAGCAGTGACCACGTGTAGGCAGCGGGCCTGGTTGCAATCTGATGTGGCCGAAAGACTGCTCGAGGGACTCAGAGTCATGGATTCTCGCGATTGGGACCGCCAGGAGATTGACGGGTTCCTGGCAGATGTTTTAGGGGTGTCAGTACCCAGTTTGGCTGGGTTGAGTTTAGAGTCACTACTGAGGCGCTGGCCTCGGGATCGATATAACTGAGTTAAAAATGCGTCAGCTACAAGATCGGAGTAAGTAAGCGATCATGGCTAAATATTTGGTGGTCGTCGAGTCTCCGACGAAAGTTAAAGCTCTCAAAAAATACTTAGGCAAGGACTATGAAGTTCTGGCGTCGAAGGGCCATGTGAAGGATCTTCCCGACAGATCTTTAGGTGTTGATATTGATAAAGATTTTGAGCCTCAATACGTCACCATTCCTGGCAAGGAAAAGGTGCTGCGTGAAATCAAAGCGGCAGCCGATGACGCCGAACATGTCTATCTGGCTCCCGACCCCGATCGCGAAGGTGAGGCTATCGCTTGGCATATTGCCAGCGAAATCGGCAAGCCTGCCAGTCAGGTTCAGAGAGTGCTTATCCAGGAGATCACCAAAAAAGGTGTGCAAGAAGCAATAGGTCATCCTGGTGACCTCGATCCCAACAAATACGAATCTCAGCAGGCACGACGGATCCTTGACCGTTTAGTGGGTTACCAGATCAGCCCTCTTCTGTGGAAAAAAGTTAAGCGAGGCCTATCAGCAGGTCGAGTGCAAAGCGTAGCTGTTAGGCTGATCTGTGAAAGAGAAGGTGAGATCAAGCGTTTCAAACCGGATGAATATTGGACGATCGATGCGGCATTGGACGCCAAAGTTCCACCCACAATCATTTCGCGATTGGTGTCGGTAGATGACCGCAAACTGGGCAAGGATTTAAAAATTGATAATGGCGACCTTGCAGCCGCTATTAAAAAGAGAATTTCAGCAGGTACCATCGAAGTCAAATCGGTGCAGCAAAGGGAGCGAAAGAAAAATCCGGTACCTCCGTTTACGACTTCAAAGCTGCAGCAGGAAGCGTTTCGTAAGCTTGGCTTTAATGTTAAACGAACAATGTCGGTGGCTCAGAGCCTTTATGAGGGTGTAGATATTGAGGGCGAGGGGCCCCTAGGTCTCATCACTTACATGCGTACCGACTCAACGCGTATCGCCGATGATGCATTGACCGCAGTTCGAGGTTTTATCGAGACTAAGTTTGGTGCGGAAAACCTGCCGGAAAAGCCCGTCGTCTATAAGTCAAAGAAGTCTGCGCAGGACGCTCACGAAGCTATCCGCCCCACCACTCTCGACTACCCACCAGATCGCGTTGCTGATGTTTTAAGCAAAGAGCAGCTTTCGCTCTACCGTTTGATTTGGAATAGATTTGTTGCATGTCAAATGAAACCCGCCGTTTACGATCAACTATCCGTCGACTTCGCTGCTGATAGCGGCAAAGTGGTTCTGCGGGCTACTGGATCTAGGCTAGTATTTAAGGGATTCTTGGAAGTCTACGAAGAGGGCCATGACGAAGAGCGTAGACGTGCAGACGAAGAAGAGGATCCAGAGCAAGTCAGTGAAGGCATCTTGCCTCCACTGAAGGAGGGCGACAAAGTTAAATTAAATAATGTCGACCTTCAGCAGCATTTTACTCAACCACCCCCACGCTTTAACGAATCGTCTCTGGTGAAAGAGCTCGATGAAAAAGGTATAGGCCGTCCTTCAACCTATGCCACGATCTTGTCAACCATCGTAGATCGAGGCTACATCAAAAAAACTGAGAACCGGTATGAGCCCACAGTACTAGGTGAAAAGGTTAATGAGCTCTTAGTGCAGGCCTTCCCCGACGTCTTGAGCGTTCTATTTACTGCTGGCATGGAGGAGAGCTTAGATAGGGTTGAAGAGGGCACCGCGCAATGGCGTCAGCTTCTAAAAGACTTTTACTCTCCTTTCGCTTCCAAAGTTAAAGAAGCGGAAGGTTCCATGGTCAATGTCAAAGCTTCATCAGAGCCGACCGATATCGTTTGCGATCGATGTGGCAGTTTCTTCCATATCAAATGGTCCTCGCGCGGAGAGTTTCTCGGCTGCTCAAACTATCCTAAATGTCGGGCAACGCGGGAATTCGTTCGGGATGCTGACGGCAAAATCATTGTCAACCAACCGAAATATACAGGTGATAAATGTCCCAAGTGCGGTAAGGACATGATACTGCGCAGCGGCAGATATGGTGACTACATCGCCTGCCAGGACTATCCTCAGTGTCCTACCGTGAAAAGTCCTCAATCTGACGTCAAGTGCCCTGAGTCGGGGTGCTCCGGCGGACTTGTGCCCCGACGTACTAAGGTAGGAAAGAACTTCTGGGGTTGCACCAATTATCCTGGGTGCCAGTATGCAGTCTGGGATAAGCCTATACCCAAACCTTGCCCAGCTTGTAGCTTCCCAATTTTAACTGAAAGAACCACGAAAAAAGATGGCACTCGCTACATCTGCCCGTCGTGTAAAGCGGTCACTGAGGCGCCAGAGTCCTCTTCGCTAGAGTCTGCTTCTGAATCAGATACTGACGTTTAAAAAAATAGAGCCTCGTCGGAGTTGCCGACGAGGCTCTAATGCTTTTGCTCTGAAAATCTTACGATTTCTTTGCAGCTAATACTGCAGGATCAATCTTAATATGCACATCGCGAAGTTGCTTATCTAACACTTCTGCAGGTGCATTCATTAGCAAGTCCTGGCCTTTCTGATTCAGCGGAAATGCGATGATCTCTCGAATGCTAGACTCTTCTGCCAAAAGCATTACGATACGATCAATCCCGGGTGCGATGCCGGCGTGAGGTGGTGCGCCGAACTTGAACGCTCGAATCATTCCACCAAACCTTTGGTCCACAGCCTCGGGAGGGTGGCCGGCTATTGCAAAGGCCTTGTACATAATTTCGGGAAGGTGATTTCGAACGGCTCCGCTGGATAACTCCACCCCGTTACATACCGAGTCATATTGGAATGCCTTGATTGTCAGGGGATCTTGATGATCGAGAGCGTGCATTCCCCCTTGTGGCATCGAGAAGGGATTATGAGAAAACTCAATCTGACCTTCATCATTGCGTTCATACATCGGGAAATCGACAATCCAGCAGAATCGGTAAACATCTTTTTCGAGTAAATCTAAGTCTTCACCCAACTTAGTGCGCAATAGGCCGGCTAACTTGGCAGCCACGAGTTCCTTATCGCAAATGAAGAATACAGCGTCACCGGACTTTACCTGACAAAGTTTTTGCAAAGTCGCCATTTGTTCCGGTTTGATGAATTTACCGATCGGTCCTTTGACGCCCTCGTCCGTCCAAACTAGATATGCCAGGCCTTTCGCTCCAATGGAAGTTGCATGGTCGACTAGCTTGTCGTAAAAGCTTCGCGGTTTAGTTGCAATTTGCGGGACCGCAATGGCTCTAACGACATCTCCGCCTGCAACTGCTGTTTTGAATGCTTTAAAATCAGTTTCCGCGAAAAATGAGCTGACATCGCATATTTCGAGTGGATTGCGTAAGTCAGGCTTGTCCGATCCATACTTAAGCATTGCTGTGTCAAAGCTGATGCGTGGGAACGGTGCAGGCGTGTGTCTTTTCGTCGAGAATTCGCCAAAGACCCCAGTCAGTAACTGCTCTACGACCGCAAAAACATCGTCCTGGGTGGCAAAACTCATTTCCATATCTAGCTGGTAGAATTCGCCGGGAGATCTATCAGCACGCGCATCTTCATCGCGAAAACAAGGCGCAATTTGGAAGTAGCGATCGAATCCACTTACCATAAGGAGCTGTTTAAACTGCTGAGGAGCCTGCGGAAGTGCGTAGAATTTCCCGGGATGTAGACGACTTGGTACTAGAAAGTCTCGTGCACCCTCAGGGGAGCTGCTAGTTAAGATTGGGGTTTGAAATTCATTAAATCCAAGATCGATCATGCGTCGTCTGATGCTGGATATCACCTTTGAACGCAAGATGATGTTGCGTTGCATCTTTTCGCGTCTGAGGTCCAGAAAGCGATATTTAAGGCGATGCTCTTCTGTCACTTCCTCATCAGTGTCCAAAACAAATGGCAACACCTCAGCATTGGAATGCACAGTGTATTCATCTACGACGACTTCGATTTCACCAGTAGGCATATTGGGGTTGATAGTGTTGTCGTCGCGACGAATCACTCGCCCGGTGATCGTGATGACGCTCTCAATGCGTTGGTGAGTCGCAGCTTCAAAAAAACTACGACTTGGTTGGATTACTACTTGAGTGAGACCGTAATGATCGCGCAGGTCAATAAACAGTAACTGACCGTGGTCGCGTTTGCGAAAAATCCATCCAGACAGACGGACGGTTTGGCCGACATCTTGAGCTCTTAGTTGGCCGCAGGTATGGCTGCGATAAGCATGCATGCACAGGCTCCTTAGTGGTGACTCGGGACGGTAGCGTAATACCACGGATTCCCAATTGTAAAATACGCCAGAGTTTTGGCCAAATTCTTCGACGAGTGACATCTGAGTCAAAGGTTTCCAAGTCCCTGGCAAGGTCTTAGGGCCCAGGTTATCAGTTGTCCCCACTGTAGATGGAGGTTTGGGCGCATGGAAGCAAGGCAATTTGAGCAATTAACTCGTGAAATAATGCAATTTTTTGAAGACTCGGATGTGGACGAGGTACTTGTGAATGGGGTGGCGTCTGCCTGCGCGGTGCAAGGAGACACCCTTAAGGCCATTCCCGCACCCTTTGAATCGATCAAAGACCTCACTTTATGGAGCCAACATTGGGCTCGTCGACTTGGGGTGCGGTTGGATCCTTTAGTCGGTGCTGCTGGAGGTAGCTTTGACGGTCAGAATTATCGTTGGCATTGTGTGATGCCACCTTTGGCACCTGACGGTCCACTTTTCAGCATTAGGCGACATCGATTTGACCAGCTTGATTTAAGCCGGTTCGAAGTCGATTCGGACACGTTGAGCAAGCTTGAGGAGTCCATGATCAAGCGGGCCAATATACTCATCTGTGGTCCTACTGGCTCAGGCAAAACCTCCGTATTATCAACTTTGCTCCGGACGTATGCTGGTTCCGAACGTGTGATCTTAGTGGAATCATTGCCAGAGCTACCTTTACCTACGCCCTTTTCAGCTCGCTTGATCGAGCGCCAGGCAAATCTTGAGCAGGTCGGAGCTTTCGGACTTGATCGGCTGCTTCGGGAGGCTCTACGTTTGCGGCCAGACCGCTTGGTTGTTGGGGAGGTAAGGGGGGCCGAAGCCGCTGTCTTATGCGAGGCTTTGCTTTCGGGGCACCAGGGGGTAATGGCGACAATCCATGCGGCGACTTCCTCCGAGGCTGTTTCCAAACTTGGCATGTTGGCAGGGCTGACCTTGCGGGCCAGTTCTGCCTCTCGATGGTGCTCGATTCCAATCGGCGTTTTAAAGATGCAGCGTGGTTGCCCCCCTCGACTGGCTTCCCTTAGTCAGGAGGTCATCGTGCCAAGCGCTTAAACCTCTGTTATGATTCTGTTATGATGTAGACTTGACGAGGTAAGTACCTGAGTAAACGGAGGCTAGCTTTGGCGCGACATGTAAAAATGCTATTGAGAGCTCTCATCAGCCTAGGTGCTTCAAGCTTCGCTTGGTCAGGGTTGGCTCTGGCCGAGGAGCCTCAAGCAGATGTAACTAGTTCGGGCGTAGTCAAGGAAAACGATGAGCAGGCTGCAGAGCGAAGACGTCAACAGCGTGAGCCCATAACATTCGACCGCCATGAAAATAGCTTCGACATTAAGGCCACTAATTTATTCGGGCGACAGATCACTTCATCGTCGCAAAACGTCCTTCTTGCCGCCCAGTGGAACTACCGTTTCCATACTGAGACTTTCGTCGGTATTAACATTGATGGAATGCTCACTCCATCCCGAGCCCCTACGTTGGATCAATCGGTACTTAAGTATTCAACTTACTCCGGTGGCGTAACCTTGGCTCAAAGCTTGTTCTCTTATCAGTCGTTCCGGGTTGTCATTAATGTTAACGCCGGCGTAGGTGTGATCTATTTGCGCAATAATCCTTACGGAACTGACAAGTATACGCTTGAAAAACCAAGTTATAAATTTGTCGAACCAGGTGCGTTTGTGACCTTATTCGACCTAAGTGGAGTTCAGGTTGGGATCATGGGAAGTATGCGACGCGCTCAGCTGTTGAGTAAGGCAGCCTTGGTCCGCGATGATGACTTGACCTCGCGAACCATCGGCCTAACATTTCGAAGCATGCTGCATTAGCGTGTTAAGTCATAGGGCCTGCCGGACTCGGCAAAGCCCTGCAAACTTTTTTCAGCGCTTGCCGATTCCAAAAAGTGTCTTAAGAAGCTTCATGATCATACCGAACATGGTCTTCGGCGAAGCGTCGCTTACAGGCGAAAGCTCTTGACCAAATCCAGTTCGCTGTCCATGACGGGAGCCGTGCATCGAGCCTGCTGCTGCATGATTTGCGCCTAGATGAGTTCCCTCACCATCGCGGCCCCGGCCTCTGCGGCGTCTGCGCTTACCGTTGGCGTGTGGCTGTGCCGAACTATTCGCTGCAGAACCGTTACGTAGAGGCTGGCCCTCAAACTTGTTGCCCTTCGGTTTATGTTGAGGCCTACCATCACGGAAGCCACCAGCACGCTGATCGCGCTCTTTTCTTTCGCCTTTACGTTCCCGGTGGGCTTGATAGCGATCTTCGAATGGATTCCCAGCTTGGTCCACAATTTCTAGGTAACGACTTTCCGGCCATTTTGAATGCAGAGCAAGGGGCCCCAAGAGGCTATTAATTGCGGTCAGATTTTGTCCGTAATCGTCACAAACTAAGGAGTAGGCGACACCTTTAGCTCCAGCCCTTGCGGTTCTGCCAATGCGGTGTACATAGTTGGCAGCGTCATCAGGTAGATCGAAGTTGTAGACGTGAGTGATCCTAGAAATATGCAAACCACGACTAGCCACATCGGTCGCAACCAGCGCTTTGATCTTACCATCTTTGATCTTGTGAATAAGGTTGATGCGTTTTTTCTGTGGCAAATCGCCACTTATTAAGTCGGCATCAACACCATTGTGCTGCAGCTTGTAATAAAGCCATTCAGCTGTGAGTTTAGTGTTGGTGAAAATGATGGCGCAATCTGGTTTGTGATCTGCCAACAAACCTAGAAGCACGCGCAGCTTCTCAGTTGCGTGGCAATGGATGGCGTTTTGTTCAATTCTTTCCGGTGTGATCGTTTCGGGATTGACTGAGATGTACTCGGGATTTTCCAGGTACTCAAAGGCAAGCTCTTTGACTTGCTCGTTTGTGGTCGCTGAGAACAAGAGTCTTTGAGCTGAAGTTGGAATTCGTTCTAGGAAATACTCAACATCTTCGATGAAACCCATGTCAAACATGCGATCGGCTTCATCACATACAAAGCAGGCGATGTCTTCAAGTTTGACGACCTTTTTTTGAATGAAGTCCTTGAGTCGTCCCGGTGTTGCAAAGATGACATCAACGCCGTCTGAGATCTCGCGCGCTTGCTTTTCGTAATCGATTCCACCGAATACGGCTAACGACTTGAGGCCCGACGTGGCAAACAGTTGCTCAGCATCCTGCTCACTCTGCATAGCTAGCTCGCGGGTGGGAGCTATGACGATTGCTCGCGGGACTCTGGGCTCAGAGGCTTTAGTGCTTAAAAGCTTGTTGAGAATGGTGATTAGGAATACGGCGGTCTTCCCAGTCCCAGTCTGAGCGAATCCTGCCACATCACGCGATCTGAGAGTGTATGGAAGGCAGAGCTTTTGCACTGGCGTGGGGACGTGCCAGCCCATGGTGGCGATGGCAGCAGCAATCTGTGGATGCAGGGGAAGATCGGCAAAGCTGTTTACTCCGAGGGCTGCTACCTCTGGACTCACGTCTTTTAGCGGTACTACCGGACGCGGGCGCTCAACGACTTCGTCCTCGCTGCTGTCAATATTCGCGGCAAAATCACCACTCTCATCAGGGCTGAGATCGGAGGCTTCAGTGTCACTTTCCGGCTCGGAGTTACCTGCTGGGGGTGGGATAAGGTGTTCCATGGTCAAAAATTTCCCTTAAATTACAATTATTTGCAGTCGGAGGCCGCAGCATTTATGAAGTTGGGTGCCCTTGCTGCCGATATGCTCCTCAACCAAGCGGCTAAGTTAGTCACATGATCCATGGGATGGTTACGGAACATGTCCGAACTCGATGAGAGCCAAAACGCTATCGAATCCGAGATGTCAGGTCTGCAACAAGAGGTGACTGTTTCACCTACTGCGGACGATAGACCGTCGACGGCTGAAGATACGCCAAAATTATTAGAAAACCAAGAGAAACCGGCTCATGCGGCGGATGCACTTTTGACCAGATTGCGACATAGACAGCAGGTGGTCGATGAACTCCTGCGCGAGAAAGAAAGGTTGCAATTAGGTTACGTTACAAGCAAGACTCCAAAGTCCTTTTACTTGCGGTGGAAGGCCGAATGTAATCAGATCTTCTTCCTGAACGTCGGACTGAAGCGCCGACTCAAACGGGTAGCAGGGAAGAGCTGACAGGTTTGCCAGGGTATGCTTTAATCTGGCTAACATAGGAATAGAGGATCTAGGCAACATGAACGAGTCTCGCGTACTCCTGCGTGTGGCAGGTATTGTTATTCTAGCTTCATCGCTAACGGCCTGTATCACCCCTGGTGAAAAACGCGTCATGAAGGACGACATCTATAGCGTTCAGATGCGACTTTTGAACCTCGAGCGTCTCCTTGCAGATACTAGTAAGGATGCAAAAAGTACTGGAGATTCAGCCACTAAACGGATTGCTTCGACCCAGGCTGAGCTGGAAAGAATGAGTCGAGAGCTTCAAATGATTCGTGGTGAGATTGATGCCTTGCGCGTCGGTGTCTTGACTGGACAATTGCCCGGCGCCGACCCTTCAGCTCAGGAGCATTCGGTTGCTAAGAATCTGAGCAAGTTGTCAGATCGCGTCGCAGCCGTCGAATCGGCGCAGGAAGACTTGATCGACGTGCTCAAGAAAGCCGGCGTTAAGAGTGGAAAAAAAAAAGACAGTCGCAAGACAGTCACTGAGGTCGGCGAGCTCCAACGAGCATTTGAGGAAAAGCGTTACAAGCAGGTCATCGAAGACGGTGCGCACGTCGTTAAGCCGTCAAACTCCGATGAAAGTGAGCAAATCCAGTACCTTATAGCAGAAAGCCAGTTTCGGCTCGGCAACATCAAAGAGGCTGCCTTAAAGTTTAACGACTTTGTTGATTCTAAGCCCTCCTCGAAGTATTTAGCGATCGCCAAGTTGAGGCTTGGTGATTGTTTTAGGCACCTGGGCGATACGGCAACGTCAAACGTGTTCTACGAGGAACTTATAAAGGAGTTCCCGACCTCGGACGAGGCAGCCAAAGCACGAGAGCGACTTGCCGAAGTTGTTACCGGCAACCGATAAGGTGATTTGAGTTAGTGTTAGTTCTTGGAATTGAGTCGAGTTGTGATGAAACTGCCCTAGCCCTTGTCCGCGATGGCGTTGAGGTTGTAGGTTCACTAGTTGCATCGCAAGTGACTGTACATGCAAAATTTGGTGGAGTGGTCCCCGAAGTGGCTGCAAGGGAGCACCTTAAGGTGATCGCTCCTATGTTTAGGCAGTTGCTCGATTCGTCGAAAGTCCGGCCTACAGATATCGATCTAGTTGCTGTGACTCAGGGGCCTGGTTTGATAGGGGCGATACTTGTTGGGGTGGCCTACGCCAAAGGTGTCGCGCTTGCACTCGAACGTCCACTTATTCCGGTGGACCATGTGCATGCGCATATCCACGGTGCCATGCTGGGTGTCTCAGGGACGGAAGAGTTGGAATTTCCGTGTTTGGCCTTAGTGGTCTCTGGTGGGCACACCAACCTTTACCTCATGCGTAGTCCGGTCCACTTTAAATTACTGGCCTGCTCTATCGATGATGCGTGTGGTGAATGCTTTGACAAGGTGGCTAAGCTTTTGGAGCTGGGCTATCCAGGAGGGCCTCGTATTGAGGCACTTGCAAGCCACGGGCGTGAAGGCGCGGTAGCGATGCCGCGCATGGTCAGTCAGCGGTCACGCCTTGAGTTCAGCTATTCTGGTCTAAAGACATTCATGGCTAACTATCTGCGTCAATCGGGACAGATGACTGATCAAGCTAAAGCGGACTTATGTGCCAGCTTCCAGGCTGAAGCCTTGGGCCAAATAGTACGCAAGGTTCAAGAGGCCGAGAAACTGTATCCAGAGGCCAAGTCTGTCTTGGTCGCTGGTGGCGTAGCCGCTAATCAGAGATTTCGCCAGTTAATGTCTGAGCACGTGGGCCTTCCAGCGTACTTTCCCAAGTTAGATTACTGTTCCGATAACGCTGCGATGATTGCTGCGTATGGATATCACATTTACCAGAGCAAGCCTGACGATCGTGCCGCTTGGTTAAGCCACGACTGGGATGCTTACTCTCGTTATGATTTTGCAAAGGCGCTAAATGCGACGTCGTAAGCAACCTGATCCCTTGCAGCAAAAAAAATCACTTAGCCAAGTTTTTCTCAAGGTTGATTGGCCGGTAAAGCGTATGGTCGCCCTTTTGACAGACTTAGGCGTCCAAAGAGTGATTGAAATAGGGCCAGGTGGAGGAGTGCTAACTCGCGCCATGGTCGATGCCGGCATGACTGTTACGGCAATTGAGAAAGACGAGCGATTTGCAGCTCACCTCCAAGGTCTCGTTGAGCTCTGGGAAAGTTTGAGCCCCGGTAAGTTACAGGTTCACAATGAAGATATACTTCGCTGTAACTTGGATCAGTTCCTGGATTCAAGTGGCGGTGCGTGCGCTTTAGTTGGAAACATCCCGTATCACATTTCTAGTCAAATTGTTCAGCTGGCCATCGAGAAACTCTCACGACTGCAAGTTGTGGTGCTCATGACTCAACTAGAATTTGCTGAGAGAGTTGCAGCTAAGTCAAATACCAAAGACTACGGTAGCTTGACTGTTTATGCGCAGCTAAGGTCAGCAGTTCAGCTTGAGTATACGGTACCTCGCGATTGTTTTCAGCCTGTGCCTAAAGTGGATAGTGCAGTTATGACTATCAAGCCAAAGGCCGAGAAAATATCAACGGATACACTTGCGGCCACCGAGAAACTAACGCGGCTAGCTTTTTCTCAGCGGCGCAAGAAACTTAGCAACAGCTTGTCATCAGTGTTGACAGATATTGATCTGGCAAATAGCCCCGTAGATTTAGATCGACGGGCGGACGCGATCTCGCCGACTGATTTTGTAGCTTTAGCCGAGTGGCTGAATCCCAGTATCAGATAAACATCTCCGAGTTTTAATCGGGATTAGCGCTGGATGTAAGCAATATGGTAAATTAGAGCCATATGACCCGGCACTTAGTACTAAAATTCGTTGCTGCGATTCAGCTCATGGGCGCTGTACTTCAGAGCTCTGAAGCTTATGCGATCGATTTTATCCTCCCAGGAGTTGAAGCCAAAGCCGCAGCTGGCGCTGGGCAAACGGTGAGTCGCGGTGCATCATCGCTATTCTTTAACCCAGCAAACGTGATTCTGACGCAGAATTTCGAACCCGAAGCAGATTTGTCTTTTGCAAATATTACTTATTCCTATCAAAACGCCAACACAGGCGTATTTGAACCTGCGGTATTGGGAATTTCAACTCCTACGATGAGCTTTGGTTTAGGGTGGAGGGCCAAGCCAGACCTGGCCGTTGGGTTCGAGGTGCTGCCTCTTGGCCTTGGCTCTTCACAAGAATATTTTGGTGCTCCGGTTGAGCTTAGCCCTGGAAGTGTTCAAGCTTTGGATGTGAGTCGTAAAGAAATTGCGGCCAAGATTGCGGCTGGAGGTGCCTACCGATTTCTCAAAAGATTTACATTTGGTTTTGGCGTCATAGTTACAAGCGAACGATCATCGCTCAGGACCAAAAATGCAGGAACTGAGAGAATAATGTCAGAAGCTAGCTATGTAGGGAAGTCTGTTCAGCCAAACCTCGGATTACGTCTGGATATAGGATACGGTGTGGTCTTAGGTTTTAGCTTTAAAACTTCGGTCACCCGTGCTTATCAAGGCACTTTTTCAGTAAATACAGCTAAGGAAGGTAGCGCAGAGGACTTCCAAATTGGTGAATACACAGGCAAGGCATTTGATCCATCGGTGCTAGGCGCTGGTGTCGAATGGCGGATTTTAAAATATGGATTTTTTGCTGACTTTACCCGTAAGTTTTGGGCTTCTGGGCGTACCATAAGTAAAAGTGGTCTCGGTGCCGATCCGCGGGAAGTAGATCTCAAAAGCACAAATGATTTTGTTCTCGGTAGCAAGCTTTGGTTTGCCAACAATCATCTAGTTCAATTTGCGGTAGGATCTAACGCCGCAAACAGCGGCAACGGTAGTGTCATCGGAGCGGATAATGCCACCAGAGACGTTGCAGGGGTGCAACTCGGGCAAATTGAGGCAATACCGCGAACAATTTTGTCTGGCGGATACAGTTACAAGATTGCTCCTGGGCGTCAATTTGAAACGGCCATGATGCTAGTTAATGGTCAGCGTGAGATTCCGGCTGCATATAACCAAGCTGGAATCTTTAAACTACGAGTGTTTATAACCACTGTTGGTTGCAACTTCGCTCTCTGACTACTTCGCAATTTTCGACTGTTCGTATACCTTCAGTAGATTTTTTTCTACATCGCTCATAAGGCCTGTCGCGGCCTGCGCTGGAAATCCGAGATCATCGATGGCCACATCGCCAACGACCGTCAGGTATGTGCCACCATTTAGCTCAAAAAGAGCACTGATCAATTCGTTGTTTCTTACAGTGCTGGTGCCCTCTTTGAATGTTTGGGCATAAAGATAAAGTCCACGACCGAAATCAAAGTGATTCACCTGATACGAGTAAGAGGTAACTACTTGCAAAATGACAACGTTTCTCGACCAATCTTGGGTCATATCCCAGCCTCTGGACCAACCCTTGTCCGGATTTGAGATGATCGGCGTTGATGAAACAGTGACATTTTGGGCGCCATCGGCAACAAGTCCCTGCTCTGCTATTTTCTTATCTCCCTGCCTTGGCCCTACAAGGTCGAAATGTGACTTAGCACTTATTGGTAGCTTAAGTGAACTGGCGTACGACCAACTGACTTGACCATCTTTGGAGACTATCTGGCCCAGGCCAGTTATGTTCGGACGACCGGTACCTGTATAGGCTTTGGCAATTAGGTCCGAAAACAATTGAGTGGGAGCATTTGCGGTACCGCAAAGGTTTGCAACCTGGGTGGCATGATCTTGGATTTTTACCAGTTTCGTGCCGGAAATCTCCGAACACCAACTAACTAGGACGGCTGGAGGGTTACCACTTACCTGATTAGCGGATTGCGAACCGATTACGTTGGAAGCACCACCAGTCCCGACAGCGGGTTGGCCGACGCTGTTTGATGCACCGAGGGTGCTTCCGCTTTTGTTGGTATTGGTCCCTTTCTTTGAGGACTGCCCTGTACTGCAGGCAACCACCAGAGCGACCATCACCGCGGTGTATTGGGTACAATGCTGACGCAAGAAGCCCTCCGCCAATCGATAAACTAGTTATCGGCAGAGTTGGGGAGTTCCTTGAACAACTATAAAATGGACCAATAATCCCAGTAATTTAAGGGATATTGGTAAATGGTCGGGCCGGCGAGATTCGAACTCACGACCTCACGCACCCCAAGCGTGCGCGCTACCAACTGCGCTACGGCCCGTTTACCACGAAGTGACTTGGGACACTCTTGATGAAAAGAGAATTCCCCAGGGAATTTTGCTACTTATCACAGCAGGTCGGAATCGTCAACCCAAAGGCTCTAGGGACCCTAGGTCCTGGCTCGTTGCTGGGTGGGGTACCTAGGGGATATAATCTTATTAGTTAAATCTCGTCCGGACTCCTAGCAGCGCATTCAGTCCTCCATTTACTCAGCCTCGATAAATCATTCGTTCCTATCTTCCCACATACAAGACGTTATCGGAGTTTTAGATCTTGGCACGTCCAATTGATTGCAAAACTTTCGCACTCTGCCTCGTTATTTGGGCCATTGGTTCAGATATCGCTCAGGCCGCTAATTCAAATAAAAAACCAGCAAAATATCAGCGTGAAATCAGAGACGATTTATTTCCTAGACCACCCACGGTGCGCAAGTTGGTCAGGTTTTGGCGAAAAATATTTTACGATTATTCTTCGACGAGTGCTGTGATTCACGATGCCAATGATACAGATCGCATCGTCGATGTGATTGATTATTCACCGCTTGAGAAACAAAAATTTTCGTTTATGGTACCACGTCGTGATCGCGATGAAGTGACATCTCGCAATCTGATTAGGTACATCAAAGCAGCTGAGAACTTTGCTAAAGAAGGGGAAGCGGCATTAACGCGCGGTGAGCCTGAACGGCGACTTTACGAGGCTTACAAATCCAGCCCAGCAGCACTTCAGCGCCTTTACAAAGGTGAAGTGAAACTTCGGGCACAGGGTGGGTTATCAGATGACCTTCTGCGTGCAGCAGCCACGGCGCAGGTTTATCTACCTCAAATGGAAAAGATATTTCTTCGCTATGGTGTCCCCACAATACTCACAAGGCTGCCCTTTGTTGAATCGATGTTTAATTTGAAGGCGAGATCCAAGGTCGGTGCGTCGGGTATTTGGCAGTTCATGCCACAAACAGCCCGCAATTATATTTTTGTTAGCGATATGGTCGACGAACGGAACGCTCCTGAGAAAGCTACTAAGGCTGCGGCTCAGTTCCTTGCCAACAATTATCGGATGCTAGGGAGTTGGCCACTTGCGATTACGGCTTATAATCACGGCGTGATTGGCATGGCTAACGCTGTCAAGAAACATGGGACAAAAGACATCGGAACAATTATTGATACCTACAGCTCACCTAGCTTTGGATTTGCAAGTCGTAATTTCTACTCCGAATTTCTAGCTGCTGCTGATTCGTACGAGAAGCTTCAACGACAAAACAGAATACCAAAACCCATCGACAATCAGCAGACGGCATCAGTGATTTTGCGGCATCCCATGTCTGTCGCTCAAGTTTTGCAAAGTACGACATTAACCAAAGATCAACTTATTGCTTTAAACCCTTGCCTTTTAGAAACATCATGGACGCGCAAAATCAACAAGCAGCTTCCAGCCTTTTACGAAATAAAGGTCCCGCGTGTGCTGCAGAAACAGATACAGATTGGCATAAAATCCTTCAATGCAAAACGGTACGCAAGGAGATAGTGGCATTATGCACTCAAGAGCATTTTTGACCATATTGATGGCCGCCAATCTGGTGGTATCGTCACATCAGGCCTTTGCCGCCGAGGGCAAAAATACAGAATCTCGAGTGGGTCAAGTTGATACTATCTTGGATCGGTTAGAAAAGCGGTTGCTGGATCAAGAAGCCGATGGAATGACCTTTAGTGAAAAACGCTCGGAGCTCAATTTTTTGCGTCAACCTCTCGATGGGAAGGTTAAAAAGTTCCAGTTCAAAGGTGGCAAATTTGAGTCCAAAGCGCCTGAGAAAGATCGTCTTAAGGCTATTGAGGTGCTTGTCACAGATCTAGAGCGGCAGGTCGATGCGCTTGCGGCGAAAGTACAGAAAACTAAGCAAGCAGTAATAGACGATGCGACCCTTAGTAACAACATAGTAGTCGATGCAGAGCTTGAAGGAGTCGACAAAGCTACCATCAAATCGATGCGGATTCGCCTCGATGGCTACGAATTATATAGCGTCTCGGACGCTTCCGGGCTTTGGCTACCGGCAAAAATCATGCCTATTTATTCGGGGCCTCTACAACCTGGCTCGCACCGTATCGATCTAGAGGTCCGTTTGATGCTTCGTACCAATCCTGATCTACCATTGAACACAGATATATACAGACTGCTCAATAAGAGCTTTTCGATGATTGTAGGTGGTGGCACAACGCAAGGCCGTTACGTAATTGCAATCAAAGCCCCCGAGACAATGGATGCTGCAGCCGAGGCTAATTTAAAGGAAATCATTTGATAAAATTGTTTCAAAAAATCGGTATTAAAGTGCCGCGTTTAGGCAGCATTTTTGTCATTTTATTTATTTTAAATTCCAATTCTAACGAAGCTTATTCCAGTAATTATGTAGAAGAGCCTGAGACTGAATTGGCTTTAATTAAGGCTAGTCTCGACCAATGGCTTTTGAAGCTTAATGCTGAAGAAAAATTGAATCATGAATATGGTATCGGACCCCAAAACGATGCCGCAGAACGAGCTTGGATTAACTCGAATGAATTCTTCGGACGTAAGGAATGGACGTCTGCAATCCGCGAGTTAAATAACTTTCTCAATCAGCTTCAGGTCCCAGATGGCGAGCGCTTCTTGAAATCGCAGTACATGCTCGGTATCGCCTATGAGGAGCTTCAGTACCGAGAAAAGTCAGTAAAGGCTTATTTTCGATATATAGCAGCAACTTTGACCTCGAAGCAGGAGAGATACGAAGAACTACTCGATGTCCTGAGGCGACTTGTGCCGCTGGCCAGTACAGTAGCTACAAAGAAGGAGCTCAGGCAGCAGTTGGCTGCATTAACTAGTCTCGATCTGCCAAAAAGTATCAGGCATTTGGTTTATTACTATGCAGGTAAAGCTGCAATTGGCGTCGGTGACTTCATGATCGCAGACGAATGGCTTCGCGAGGTAGCTGCAATTGAGGACGACGAAGTTCTGAAATCACGAGCAACTTACCTTTCAGGTGTGATTGCCATTCAGAGCAAAAAGACGGATCTGGCAGAGGAATATTTCAGTAAAGCTATTGCTTCTAAGGGCGATGAGGAGACACGCGACCTCGCTAGATTGGCCCTAGCGAGACTAGCCTTTAAACAGAGGAAATCTGCGGTCGCAATCAGATATTACGATGCTATTTCCTCAGAGGCTCCCGCATTTAAAGATGCAACTTTTGAAAGCATATATGCACTGATGGACACGAAAAATGAAGCTGAGGCTCGAGTCAAAGCCCTCCTATATCTTAGTCGATGGCCCGAGGGGTCTGAGGCGATGCAGGTTCGAATCTTACTTCCTTATTTAGACATGAAGGTGGGCGATCTTACAGCTGCCAAGGCATCCATAGGAGAGGCTGATCGACGTCTACAGGACATTAAGAAGTGGTTGCAGGTAAATCTTGCGACTCAGTCGTCAATTACTCAGACTATACTTGATGACCTTAAGACGTTAACGGGACCACAATTACCAGTTCCTGCAACGGTGGAGAGAGCGACGCAGTTGTACGTGAGGTTGGCTGAGCTTTCTCGACGCTTATATGACATCCGGGGAAGTGTAAGAAACACACTTTTCACGGTTGGGCGGGCTCGAATTGAAAACCTTCGGCCATTTTGGATTAAAAGAGCTTCGCAATTGAATATTGCGGCAGAAGAGCTATTGAAAATTGGGCATCGACTGATCGAAACCGAGAGGCGACTGTACGCAAATAGGCTAAGCCCGGTTGATCGGCAAAGACTTGAGGCATCATTTGCACGCAGATCTAGTCTGCTAAGTGTCCCGGCAATCAGTCACAGAAAAGCGCGAAATTGGGATGATTTTACGACCACCTCAGCCCTGACAGCTAGGGTTGCAGGCCTAAACGCAAAGGTTTCCCAAATTAAATCGCAACTAGCTGCGGCTAAGTACTCCTGTCTTCTATCGACTAAAGGAGATGGACAGGGAGAAGAGCTTGTAAAAATTGAAGAGCAGATCCAAAAGATGGAGAAACTGCAGGAATTTACTCTACGAAGTTTGGAAGCGATTCGCAGATACAGAGTTAATGAAATTGCAGAAGAATCGCCTCATATCGCGACTTATATGCTATTCCAGGGGTATGCGTCTGCCTTGATCGATGAAGAGCTTGTTTTGTCTCGGCCTCGTAGTATCGCAAAATCAAGTCATGAGCGCTTAAACGCTGAAGATGCAAATGCTGCGTGGGCCCAATGGCGAATTTTAGCGAGTATGCTAGTTGACCAATTGGCGAATCTAGATCACGAAATGCGCAAGAAATTGGGTGGTTTGGTCGAAGACCTTGACTCTCAAGAAAATGGCTTTGAATTGTCCGATGCAAAAATTTTAACTCTCAATCGAATGCTTTCCGATCAATTGGGTCAATCATTGAATTCAATCGTAGATCAGTATAACAGCGCCATTGATGAGAGATTTGCGCGACATCAAAAGATGCGAGGCGACATTGATTATTTAAGTTACTTAAATAAGCGCGAAGATCGAGAAAAATTACAGGATCAATACAACCTTGAGCAGCAGATACTCCGCGATAATCTGCTCGGACTGCAACAAGGGGCGTTGTGGCAATGGCCAAATTAGTCAAGTTAGTGTGGTCGGCAATACTGGTTTTGCACCTTGCACCTACAGTGTACGCTGCGGGTCAGAGGGAAGAATTTCCACCAGAGGTAAGTGATCCGATCGCAATTGAGGCGATTAGGAAATACTGGGGTGCATTTGAAGCTTATGAGTACAACCTTTTAAAGGACGGTGAGAAAAAATTCAATGAGGCCTGGCGCGAAGTTAAGAAAAACTTCCAAAAATCGCGCTTGAAAATCAGTGCTGCAGAACTTGAGGCGCTTCAACGAGCTGCCCAAAATTATCGGACTCAACTTCAAAATCATCAGAATTCGGCTAGTCGTCCATTTACACTTCTAAATTTAGCGCAAATTCTAGCGTTAATTGGTGATCATCAGGCATCGGAAGACCCAGATGCTGGAACTTTTGCAAGATCTGAAGCACTCGCTTTGGTAAAAGATATCGAAGTTAACTATCGTACTTTTCGACACCTGGACCAGGCACTCTATTTGCGAGCAACAGTGCTTGCGGGAATGGGGCGAGATGACGAATCGCTGGATGCCTGGCGAAGTCTAGCAAGCTCTGCTCCGGCTTCGGTGTACGGTATGTACGCTAAGATTGCGATTGGAGATGACTTTTATAAGAAGGATCAGCCACTCGATGCACTCAGATCTTATCAAGATGCCCAAGATATCTTAGCTAAGATTCGGATTGAGGATAGTGACTTCGAGAGAGTTCGCCTTGATTACCGTCTTGGTTGGTCAGCTTATCGCGCTACTGAATTGGAGGCCGCGATTGCGGCTTCAACTGATCTTTTGAGTCCTGAATTGCGATTTAGTTCGACAGATCAGAAAGGGCGGATTCAACAGGATGCAATTGACTTAATTGGTGACGCTCTATTCGAAAACAATGTTCTTGAGCGAACCTATAGCGAATTAAGGCGGACAGATCTTGTCGAGTTCTCTGGAGCAATTGGTCTCAGAACGATCAAGAAGTATTTTGCAAATGGAAATTATGACCAAGCAGCGCAATTGGCATCGTTCATCTATAGGACTGTGCCACTTTGCCTACAGTTGCCGGAGATTTTGCGCATTGAAGCGGACGCATTTGGCAAAATTGGTAAGCCAGAGTTGCGTATAAAAAGCCTTGAGGCTTTGGCCGAGATGTTGCCATCTCAAAGTCTTTGGCGCGCAAGAAACAAGGCTAACTTAAAAGCCACAAAGTCTATGGAGCAAATCAGTAAGCAAGCAGCAGAAGTTGTGGCGATTAGTAATTACGAAACAGCGATTGCATCCGGTAATCCGCGGCTATTTCTTAATTCTGCCGCGCTGTATGAAACGCTCATCGAACAGTTTCCGTCAGATTCACAGGCCAATGAATGGCGATTGCGACGAGCCCATAGCGCCTATTTCTCAGAAAATAATGATGAAGCGGCAAAACTTTATACAGCGCTAAAAACTGACTTCAAGGTCTCTCCAGAAATTCTGCAAATTGCTTCCTACCAACTTGTTTTAACTAACGAGAGGAGGTGGCGTGAAGCGTTCGCACGAGCTGTAGGTAAAGGTGATGACCCCTATACAGATGGCCCCACCCTTACAACTTTAGCTGAACTGGAAAAAAGTATAGATGAGTTTTCATCGCGCTTTGCCGGACAGAGTCGAGCTGTGGATTTGCTGTTGGTGGGTGCAAGCGCAAATCGAGATATGAATCGTTTAGGTGATGCTAGTCGCTATTGGCAAAGAGCATTGGTCTCACAACCGTCTCCCGCTCAGCGAGGCTTAGCGGTTCGAGGATTGATTTTGACTGCGATGAAAATCGGTAGCCCGGCCGAAGTGATAGAAGCATGTCGTCGATATCTTAAACTTGAAGATTGGCAAGCTTTAGGGTTGACGATTGCAACCGAGCTGAATGGTGTTCTTTCAGCTGCAACTTTAGAGCAGGGCAAGGTATTGGTGGGCAGCGGGAAGCTGCAAGAAGCCGGTGAACTGATGGTTGGGGTGGCAGAGGAATTTCCTAAAGTTCCGGAACGCGAGAGGATTTATCGCGATGGTGCTTATCAACTTGCCATTGGTGGTGAATGGAGCGGTGCAGAGAAAGCTGCGCAAGGGTATATCCAGGCCGGCTTAGTAACTTACCGTGGTGATATGGTTTATTTGCTGGCAAGAGCGCAGGAATACCAGCTAAGGCTTCATGACGCGGCTAAAAGTTATGCTGAATTGGCGGATAAATATCCAACCCATGCTCGCGCTGCGACAAGTGCTGCAAGGGCGGAGCGACTCGCCGTCGCCGAGGGTGATTACAGCCTAGCTGCGCGTGCGGCAACTATGCAGGCAGAACGCGCTACTGTCGAAAAAGTTCGGAGAGCAGATTACGCACGCGCGGCAGAATATCTTGATAAAGATGGAGACCCTAACCGGGCTCTATTGATTGCTCGCAAAGGTCAGAGAGCGAGTCGAACTGCGGCAGAGCGCTATCGGGCGGAACTTCAGATCGCTCGTTTGGCTTTTAAGACCGGTTCCGAGCAAGAGGCGTTAGATGATCTTGCGATTTTAGCGAAGCAGATCGATAAAAGCTCGGGAAAGATGCCACAGCAAGATTTTGCCGCTATATCAGGGGAAGTACACGTGATGTTGGGTGATGAGTCTAAGCGACAATTTGAAGATTTCAATATCATCGAGCGTGGTCCGGACTTCAATGCCAACATCGAAAAGAAGACGGAATATTTTGCAAATATGTCGTCCGAATATGATAAGGCTGCGGCATCGGGTGATCCGAAGTGGGGTAGCGAGGCAAGATTTCAAATCGCCTCCTCAGCCGAGGCTTTAGCCGATGAAATTGCTGCTATGCCTGCACGCAACGGTGAGCAGCTAACGCTTAAATCTCAGAATCGATATAATGCAACGGTCCAAAGACTAAAATCATTGGCGCAGAAATATTATGGTGCCAATGTTTTGGCGGCACGCAAGAATCCGGATCTGTACAAAGACAACGTCTGGATAAGTAAATCTGCGACAAGGCTAGGTGGTGTCCTTGCAACCGATCAAGTGACGAGGCACAAGGAAGCATTACCTACGGCTGTACAAAGCAATGTTCCATCGGATTGGAGCCTTTGATGCTAAGTAAATTCGCAACAAAGTTAGTTTTTCTGAGTCTTTCCGTTTCCGGATGCTTGGGAACAACGAGTACCCAAAATGCCGACTCTGATCTTGATTTAGGTTCCACCGCCATAGTTAAAATTAAAGGTAAGTCATCAAAGGGAGATCATTCTGTCCGTGTTGCTAGATCCGATTTGAAGGTTCCTCCGCATGCAGTGACCAATTGGCGCAGTTTTTTTAAAGCACCACCAACGGTAAAAGAGCGATCAATTCTCGAGCAACGTCTGCGTCATTCCTATGATTCTGATGATGTGGATAGTTTATTGGGGCGGGCGCGTTCTGAGCTTGCCTTAGGGCGGTTTATTGCTGCCGAAACAACCTTGCGATTGGTGCTTCGGCATGATGAGCGTAACGTAGAGGCAATGATTGAATTAGCATCGCTTTACCTGCGTCTCAATCGAGTGAATGATAGCTTCGATCTTTTGAGTCAGGCAAAAGTTGTCATCAATAATTCAGATGATGTGGGTCAGGGTGTAGCGATGAAGTATCGTTATACTTTGGCCCTGGCATATACAGCACGAGGAGATAAGGAAAAGGCGCATAAAATACTGAGTGACCTAATTGGAATCGATAAAACCTTTGCCCCAGCCTATGCGACTCTTGGACAGTCCTACTTGAACTCTGGTCGTGATTCGGTTGCTGAGTTTGTGATTCGACGTGGTTTAGATCGGGTTCAGGATAGCGGCAGTCTTCTTAACCTAATGGGTGTGATCGCTCAACGGCAAAAGCGTCCTGAAGAAGCGAGGTCATGGTTCGATAAAGCACTAAAATCAACTCCAAGCTATGCGCCTGCATTAGTGAACCGTGCAGTTTTAAGTACGGAAAATCTCGAATACGCCGCAGCTGAGCAAGATTTGCTGCAAGCGCTTGCTCTTGATCCTCAGAATGTCGAGGGTTTGGTGGCACTTGGTGTGGTGCAGAAAAGGCAGGGTAATGTGTCCGGGGCTAAGGCCTCGTTCATAAAGGCCATTGAAGTTGGTCCAGAAGATCCCTACGCAAGATTTAATCTAGCAGTGTTGCAGGCTGACGAACTTAACCGACCGAGTGAGGCATCTCGGCTATTCAAGGAGGTCCTGCAGATGAGTACAGCTACTGAGGGACTAAAGGACCTTGCACGCACGTATATGACTGATTTGCAGCCGAAGTCAAATCGTTAAACTTCTGATTTAACAATGGTAAATGTCAAAAAAGGTAAGCCGGCCTCAAGTTGTGACCAACTTTGACCGAAGCTCAGGTTGGGACTACGGTCGAGGACTACATGGGCTCAGATCACAACAACCATTCTGAAGGTAATTTACCGGTGGGTGACCATCCTACCGGAGCCTACGATACTACTAGTTACATCCTTGTAGTGGACGACGATAACACTCTGCTTAAATTTTTCAAAATTCATCTAAATAAATTCTTTTCCAAAGTAATCGTCGTAAAAAATGCGCGAGAGGCAGCTCAGACTCTCGCGGAGAAGCAGGTAGATTTAGTACTCTGTGACATCAGGATGCCGCGAGTAAATGGCTTCCAACTGATGCGTCGAGTGCGTCGTCATGACCCGAGTATACCTGTTCTCTTAATTAGCGGTGCTTTGTTAACTGAAGAGCAGGAAAGCGAAGCTTTGCTTTTGGCCGACGGTTTTTTACTAAGCCGTTCTCCGTAGACGAGCTACATCAGTTTATAAATAGAGGCATGGAATTGCGGGCACAGTTTGCTCGGTTGGTACTGCTTTTAGGCGACAAAAAACTTTTACGCCCAGTCCTTGCCGGCAAGCGGAAAGTTGAAAGAATCATCGAGACGGAACTTTTTGACGAGGCCAGGTTACTAATTTCGGCCATTAAAAAAGTTGGCTAGCCGATCATATCTTTCGCTCGACGCATCGAGAAGTAAGAGCTGCTGCGTGACTAAACAGGCTGATCAGCGCCGCAGAAAGTAGTGCTCCCAGAATCAGGCCTAACGGGTCTGAGTCGTTACCTGGTGCTTTTAAAGAACGCAGGAACATTCCTGGGCCCATCGCCACAACCCCGCATACAAGCCCAGCAGTTTGCAGCACTTTAAATCGATCTGCAATTCTTGAATAGGGTAAGGTAAGGCCAAATACGATGTGGAGTAGGCCGAACAGATTACTGTGTCCATGGGCACTGCTTAGTAATACTGAGCTCCAAGTCTGGCTTATGGATTTTTCAGCAATGTATGTGGCTGTCAGGTCCGTAGCAAGAAAAGCGCCACAAGCGGCTGCGAGGAACAAGGTCCAAAATCCGATTGTTAAATTGAAGAGTGCAATTCTAGACATAGAGCTATCTTATTTTAGGTTCCTAAAAGGCCAAGGGCGGAGAGTCCCTGACGATATGCCTGCTGTTTAAACGGCACCACTCTCTTTAGGGCTTCAGAGACGGTCACCCAAGCTAATGCTCGAAATTCCTTATCTGTGGCTCTGTCTAGGGAAGGTTCGTGACCAGCTGGTAACCGGATGTGAAACCATATTTGATCTTGGCCTTTAAATTTTTTCGTAAGAGGACCCGAGATATCAGACGGGAAATCATATCGAATTGCGGCAACACTTCGTCCGAGAACAATGAATTCAGCGACTCCGATCTCTTCTTGAATTTCACGACGAAGAGCGGTCTCAGGAGATTCGCCTGAGTCAATTCCCCCCTGAGGAAACTGCCATGAACCTGGCGGTTCGGTTCTTTCTCCTACAAGTACAAGGCCATCCCTATTGGTCACAACGGCAAGGACGCACGGTCTATACTCAGATTCCAATGGACTACCTCTCGAGGCTGATTTTTCGCGTCTCTATTATGGTATAATAAACTAATCAGACCTTTCGGTCAGCCCCCTAATCCTCCATTAGTGTCACACCATCTCAAGAGTGCTACGATGAAAATTAATCGCCAACTAGCACAATTAGTCGTCAGCTTTTCTCTGGTACTCACGGGCACATTAGTTGTGACGACCGCATCGCTGGCCGGGATCTCAATTTCCGGCTCAGTCTCAACATCTACAACAAACGTACCGTTGCAAATCACGACGATGCAGTATGGCACAGCAGGCATCGATATTGACTTAGGCCAATATATCCGTTTCGGTTTAAATTATGGGGTGCAGTTGAGCACTACTTCTGTGTATCAGCCTCCTGCAAGTGGAACCAACGGATCTGCTAGCTTGGCAGACCTCACTTGTCCGAAAGTCGGATCATGTGCCTCAGTTATAAATAAAACGATGATCACTGAGAGGGGGAGTGGCTTTACGTTGATTTTGTGGGCCGGTGAAATATTTATGCCGTATGTGACGGTTGGTGGAGTAACAAAAAACTATACGTTCACTACCCAAGTAAACGATGGAGCAATTGAAGAACGAAAAGGTCAGACACCTCTATCGGTGAGTTTGGGGGCCGGGCTTGTTTGCCGCCTCAATCGCGATTTCAGTCTAAAAATGAATGCTCAGATTTCTCCCGGTGTTACCATGAGTCCTGGTGATTCTACTCCCCGAATGACATGGGATAAAAAGAACACAATTGGTCTAACCTACCAAATTCGATGACGGCAAAATATGTAGGTGTGGGAAAGTAGTCCCCTAATATTAGTGCTTAGTCGATCCGATAGGCTCTTAGAGTCCAACCAAGAATTTTGGACTCTATTTGGGGTTAATAGTGCCTATCGCAGTCAAAATTGAGATCGGCGTCGTGCTCACCATTGTTGTGGTGCTGTTGGCACTTGCCGTTGTGTTTATTTTTGCTGCGCTGTGGCAAGTCGCTAACGTGCGCGGCTTGAAGGCACGGGGCCGTCGTCGGCGGATTCCAGGCTCTGGCGATCAGCGTTCAAGTGATCGCCGGCGTAAATTCTCACGGATTGAGAGAAAATTGTTTCAGGAGGCTCAGCATTTTCTTGAGAACGGAAAGGTACAGCCAGCTGCAGCAATACTTGAACAGCTTTCGATGCAACGAGAGGCCATTCAAGTCTTGGAGGATCACGGATTCATTCATGATGCCGCGAAAATTCTGATGCGAATGCAAAGGCACAATCGGGCCGGTGTGGTGTACGCAAGACATGGTATGTGGGAAAATGCAGCTCAGTGTTTTAAGATGGCAAATATGCCTGCAGAGGTTGCGAAATGCGCGCGAGAATTTGGTGATACTGCCCTAGCATGTGAGTACTTTGAGAAGGCCGAGCGATATGGTGACGCAGCGGAATGTGCTGAGGAGCTAGGCGATAATTTGCGAGCTGCGCGACTTTATTTGAAGAGTTCCAACCAGGCAAAGGCAATGAGCTGTTTTAGCAAAGTAGTTGCTAAAAGCGGGGCCTCAAAAACAACTGATTTGCGTTCCTCTGAGTTACAAGCAATCGCGGCTTATGTCACGGAGGGTCGTGGTGATGGCAACTTAGCACGGTTGCTCCATGCAAACGATAAATTGCTGTCTGTGATTCAAAAGTTACTAGGTGCCGGCATGGCTGGGCAGGTGAAGGAAATACTCACCGCAATCAAGGTCGATATCATTCCTCAAATAATGGCGGAATTAAATTACTCTGATGAAAGCGCAGCGATTCTCGCTGATGTCTTATCCAAATTAGATAGGCATCAGTATGCTGGGATGATTTATGAGCAAATGATGTTATTCGATCGTGCTGCGGCCGCATTTGAAAGAGCTGGTGATTTGTCGCGAGCTAATTACTGTCGTGAGCGGGCCGGGTTACCATCGAAGCCGATTAAGGCATCGGTTGATAATGAGGCAACACATGTGGTTCAACCGACGCCTTCACGCCCCGAGTCAAAGCCATCGCGTTCGATTGCAAATTCGAGTTCTCCTAGGGTTGAGTTTGCTCTCGCGGCAGTTACCGAAGTTGGTCGACCGAAGGGCGTTGTAGCAGCGGCTGTACCAGCAGTAGCTGAGTTTGTTCCACCGCCCATTCCTGTGCCTCCGGCCCAGCCGCCGCCTTCCGCAGAGGACTATGGCCAATCTGCATTCGTGAAATCGGCACTTTGCAGTGACCTTAGCTTTGATCAGTCACAGGCTTTATGGGACATCGGTGTTTCCCAGGTTTATAGAGCTGGAGAGTCGATTCTTGATTACAACGGCGAGCCTCGGGGTATTTATGTGGTGTTGCGCGGTCAGATCAGTTGTTATCGCCGTTACGGCGAAAAAGATGCGTTTATAGATCAACTTGGAGCAGCTGATTCCTTTGGGGAACTCTGGTTGTTAGCTGAAAACCCAAGTGCAGTTCAGTTTGTCGCACTTCGGGACGTGGAGATCCGCATCGTCGAGCGAGCTGCTTTCCTGCAGTTGCTGGAAAGGGATTCGACAATTGCGTGCAAGCTCTACAAAAGATTTGCCATGAAATTGCTGGATAAATTGTTAAATCAGCGATCTGACAGGAAAAACCCATTGGCCTCCTGAGCGGATCCGTTGGCACGTCGTATGCAAAGATTAGACTAATGGCAGGTGTTGTGGCTGATCTGTGTGATTGCGGAGATTGTAGATGAATATGAGATGTATCAAGCACCCAGAGTATCGCGGTAAAACTTCTCCAGTTTTAGCTTGTCGAGCTTGCTGCTCGATGTTTTTAGCGGAGAACAGACTTCGTGATGGAGGTGGTATCAAAGTACCACCCCCAGCGTCTTCTGATTTAACTCAAAACGCACGACAGAGCATCATTCAAACTGTGCTGCAATCGTTGTGACAGAAGTTACAGGCATTCAACTATAACCGCGCTAGCTTCGCCGCCGCCTATGCAAAGCGTGGCAAGGCCTCGTTTCTTGCCAGCTGCTTTTAGTCCGTTTAACAGAGTAGCCAAGACTCTGGCTCCACTGGCCCCGATCGGGTGGCCAAGTGCGACGGCACCACCGTGAGCATTGACTTTTGAGGGGTCAAGTTTTAGCTCCTTGATAGCGGCCATCGTCACGACAGCAAACGCTTCATTGATCTCAAATAGATCGATGTCAGATACTTGTAAATTAGCTTTGGCAAGCACTTTTCGGATGCACTCGATAGGCGCCGTTGTAAACCAACTTGGCTCTTGAGCGTGTGATGCTTGAGCTATAATTCGTGCCACTGGTTTAAGGTTGTGTTCCTTGACTGCAGACGCACTCGCTAGCACGCTGAGGGCGGCTCCATCGTTTATCGATGACGCGTTGCCAGCTGTGACAGTTCCATCTCTTTCGAATGCCGGCCGCAGCGTGGACAGTTTACTGAGATCAACGGAAAATGGTTGCTCATCTTTATCGACCGATGTTGTGCCTTTTTTTCCAACGATTTCTACTGGCACGATTTCCTTGGCGAAGTGGCCAGATTCTACGGCTTGTCGAGCTCGTTCGTAACTTTGTGTGGCAAACTTATCTTGTTCTTCACGCGTGAAGCTAAAATCTTTGGCGCACATATCGCCAAAATTGCCCATGGCCTTATTCCCGTAAGGGTCCCAAAGACCGTCGAATTGCATATGATCTTGAAGCTCGATCGCTCCAAATTTGTAACCTTGTCGGCTACCCGGTAACATGTGTGGTGCAAGAGACATGCTCTCCATACCACCCGCGAAAACGATCCTTGCATCACCGGCTTTGATTGCCTGGTCGCCGAGCATAACAGCCTTTAGACCGGAGCCACAGACTCGGTTGATGGTTGTAGCGCACACAGATTTTGGCAGGCCGCCATAAATAGCGGCTTGACGAGCCGGAGCTTGACCAATTCCGGCTGGGAGCACGCAGCCCATAATGATCTCATCTACTGAGTCGGCCTTGATACCGGTGGCTTCGATCGCATTCTTAACTAGCGTAGCGGCGAGTTTAGGCGCCGGCACTGAAGATAAGGAACCGCTTAGTTTTCCGATTGGGGTTCGTTTTGCATACACAATATAAGTATCTGCTGACATGCCGTCCTCATCTTCTTGGGGTGGCTTTCGCCAACCTGGTTTGGTGGTCTTCTGTGTCCTTATTAATGGAAAGTTTTCCGCCTGATCTACCAAATTATTGCTTCGTGCCTGATTCAGAAGTTTTTTGTGGCGCGATCGGATCTTAGCCGTTATAAGTTGCATCCAACCCAGATCGGACCGGGCCACTTCAGGCCGCTTGCTATGAGGACATCCCGCTATGTCTTTTCGAGGTCCTAGAGACGACCGCGCTCCATGTGTTCTACAGCTTTCAGATGGCAATCGTTTTGTTGGTCAGCTTATCGGAGCTCCCGTAAAGGCTAGTGGCCAAATGGTTTTCACTACCGGGATGGTGGGCTACAGCGAAGCTATGACTGACCCATCTTATTTCGGTCAGATCTTAGTTTTCACCTATCCACTGATTGGCAATTACGGAATCCCGTCATTACCTCGTGCGTTAGAATTACCAATTCCGCATGGATTTGAAAGTGACCGTGTCAATGCGGCAGCGGTCATACTAGCCATAGATAGTCCAGAGACTTTTCATTGGAATAGTTTTCAATCGCTGGATACTTGGCTCAAGCAGCAGGGTGTGCCAGGTATAGTCGGACTAGATACTAGACATATAGTACACTTGATTCGGCAATCCCCGAACCTTCTCGGACAAGTGATCCCTGAACATTCGCGGGGTGTGCGAGATTTGGGTTCGACTCTCACGAAAGTCAGTGACGAGGGGTTCTTTGATCCGGGGCAGTACGACATCGTCGCTGAGGTGTCTACCAAGGAGCGCCGTCTAATTGGGCACGGTAAAACTAGGATCGGATTGGTGGACTGTGGCGTTAAGTGGAACATCCTGCGTCAGCTGATTGAGCGCGGCTGTGAGGTTGAGCTCTTGCCTTGGAATACAGACTTGTCGTCAGTTGACTGCACAGCTTGGCTGCTCAGCAATGGACCTGGTGATCCGATTCGGACAGGCGGGTTGCGTCGACAGGTTGCCGGACTTCTGGAAGGCAATCGTCCCATTCTGGGCATCTGTTTGGGCCATCAGGTTCTTGCTCTAGCTGCGGGGGCCAGCACCAAGAGGATGCAATATGGTCATCGCAGCCACAACCAACCGGTTTATCAGGTTGGGACCCGCCGTGGTTTTATAACTAGTCAGAACCATGGCTATGTGGTGGACGATTCTTCGATTCCTGATGAATGGGAACCGTGGTTTTTAAACGCCAATGACCAAACCATCGAAGGTATTCGCCATAAAAGTAAGCCTTTCCGCAGTGTGCAGTTTCATCCTGAAGCAGCTGGCGGTCCGCGCGACACTGGTTGGATTCTTGATCAATTTGTCCAAGAGGTAACGACCTAATGCCCATGCGAGCAGAGCTGAGAGCACTTGGTAGAGCCCCTAAGGTGCTATTATTGGGGTCGGGTGGACTTTCAATCGGACAAGCTGGCGAATTTGATTATTCGGGCACGCAAGCTGTCAAAGCACTCGTTGAACAGGGATGCGAAGTCATTCTTGTTAACCCTAACATTGCGACGGTCCAGACTAACCCAGAGCCGCATGTCAAAGTGTACCTGTACCCAGTTGAACCGGAGTGGGTAGAGAAGGTCATAGCGAAGGAACATCCGGACGCTATAGTTGCTGGTTTTGGTGGCCAAACAGCGCTTAACTGTTTAATCGCTCTTCATGATCGCAACACACTCGCCAAGTATAATGTCCTTAACCTGGGGACACCAGTAGCGACCTTGAAGATGACTGAGGATCGCGACCTTTTCGCGCAGAAGATGCGTGAAATTTCCATACCCGTACCGCCAAGTTTTGCTGTTACCAGTCTACCTGCTGCCGAGGCAGCTGCAGCAGACATCGGTTATCCTGTCATTGTGCGAGCAGCATATGCACTAGGGGGCTTGGGCTCTGGATTTGCATCAAATTCCGATGAACTGGCGGCCTTGGTGGTTCCTGCCCTGGCTAATTCGCCACAGGTTTTAATTGAAAAGTCACTTAAAGGTTGGAAGGAAGTCGAATACGAGGTCATGCGGGATGGTGAGGGTAATATTATCACCATTTGCAACATGGAAAACTTCGACCCGCTTGGCATTCACACTGGCGATTCGATTGTGGTTTGTCCGAGTCAGACGCTTTCGGACGACGAATACCAGATTTTGCGTAATGCAGCGCAGAGGATAGTCGAGGCGTGTGGCATCGTTGGTGAGTGTAACGTCCAGTACGCCTTGGACCCTTTCAGTCATCAATTTTATGTGATTGAGATCAATGCAAGATTATCTAGATCTTCAGCTCTCGCAAGTAAGGCCTCCGGCTACCCTATTGCATACGTGGCAGCCAAAGTAGTTTTAGGACACGATTTACTGGAGTTGATAAATCCAGTGACTGGAGTCACCTACGCATACTTTGAACCGGCGCTTGATTACGTAACGATCAAAGTTCCCCGTTGGGATTTAGTCAAGTTCCGCGGAGCGTCTAGACTTCTTGGTTCAACTATGAAGTCTGTGGGTGAGGTCATGGCTATCGGCAGGAGTTTTCCCGAAGCCATACAAAAAGCGGTGCGCATGGTCACCGAATTAGGTGAGGGACTAAGTGCATTTAGAACCTCAAGTGAAGCTGAACTCGAGGCAGCTCTCTCGCAACCGACCGACACACGCTTGTATGCTGTCCTGAATGCGCTGCGGCTTGGTTGGGACATAGAGAAAATCCATTCGTTAACTGCGATCGACAAATGGTTTCTCGCTAACCTTCGTGAGATTACCACGCTGGAGCAGGAAGTAATTAATCGTGCGCGGCAAATTTCAGCCACTCCTGACGATGAGCACTTAGTTCGTAAGGTATTCGAGGGGCTGGATTCCAATTCATGGCGAAGACTCAAGATGACGGGCTTTGGTGATGAGCAGCTAGCAGCCCTTGTCTTGCATGCAGTACGCCATGGCAAGAAAATAGCTGAAAAGACAGTACAGTCTGGATCTCGCATTGTTAGGGAGTTACGTAAGCAGCACGGCGTAGTTCCTTATATAAAGAAAATCGACACCACGGCTGGTGAGTATCCATCACCATCAAATTATTTATACATGTCTTATGTAGGCATGTTTCATGATCAGTTACCTGATGATGGTAAGCATTCCATCGTTGTTCTTGGTAGTGGAGCTTACCGAATCGGTACCAGTGTTGAGTTTGATTGGTGTGCGGTGAGTTGTAGTCGCGAGTTACAGAAGGCTGGTTGGCGCAGTGTGATCATCAACTGCAATCCGGAGACGGTATCAACGGATTATAACAGCTCTGATCGTCTCTTTTTTGAAGAGATGACCCTTGAGCGCATCCTAGATATCTGTGAGCTTGAGCAGCCTACAGGAGTTGTAGCTTGTATGGGCGGGCAGTTACCAAATAAGCTGGCTTTGCCTCTTGCGGCCTCCGGCGTCAGACTCCTGGGGCACAGTCCTGAAACCATAGACATGGCGGAAAATCGCAGCTTATTCTCGGCGCTACTCGATAAACTAGGGATCGATCAACCCCGCTGGGTGGCTGCCACGACTCAGGCAGATGTCGACCGGTTCATTGCTGAGGTCGGGTTCCCTGTACTTGTTCGGCCAAGTTACGTCCTATCTGGCGCAGCCATGAGAGTGGCATATGACGCCACTTCCCTAGCCCAATCACTTGCAGTCGCCATCGACATCTCAACGGACCATCCGGTTGTCATCTCTGAGTTTCTGCTCGGTGCGAGAGAAATTGAACTGGATGGGGTCGCCAAAGATGGGGAAATCCTTACTTCTGTAGTCAGTGAACATATTGAGAATGCCGGAGTACATTCTGGTGATGCGACTATGGTGGTGCCGGCGCAGAGACTGTATGTGGAAACTGTTAGACGAGTCAGACGAGCAGCGCGACTGATCGCTCGGGGGCTAAATCTCAACGGGCCATTTAATATTCAATTTTTAGCCCGTCAGAATCACATTAAAGTAATAGAGTGTAACGCTAGGGCAGCTCGATCCTTCCCATTTGTATCCAAAGTGGTGGGTCTAAATTTGGCCGACACTGCCACGGCTCTGATGATTGGGAACAAGCCGGCCATGTTGAGGTTGTCTGAGGACGATCTGCCTCATGTCGGTGTTAAGGCCCCGATGTTCAGCTTTACTAGACTGGCTGGTGCTGATCCTGTGCTGGGTGTGGAGATGGCATCTACTGGAGAGGTTGGTTGTATCGGGCGTTCTTTTGATGAGGCTCTTTTACTTTCCCTTGAGTCGGCAAAATGTCGTAGACCTCGCAAGGGCATCTTGGTTTCTGCCGGACCTGAGAGCGAAAAACTGAAGTTTCTTGAATGTGCTGAATATTTTGCAAAAACTTCCTTGCCACTTTTTGCGACATCCGGGACCGCCGACTATCTAGAAAAACATGGCTTCAAGGTAACTCGATTGGCATGGCCAGGTGAGGCCAAGGGTGGCATGGATGTAATCCGGGCCATTAAAGAGGGGTTGGTTGACTTGGTCATTAACGTACCAAAGGCACTGCAGTCTCAGGAACTAAGCTACGGGGCTCAAATTAGACGTGCAGCAGTACAATTTGGGTGTTCATTACTGACGAATATGGAAGCGACTATCGCCTTTTCGCAAGCTTTGGCTCGGATGCCGGATTTTGCTCAAGTTCACGAGGTCTTACCGCTCCCCGCCTATCGTAGTCAGGCCTAATCGAGGCGTGTCTGTTGCAGCCTTGTCGATCTTTTGATTGACAGGCTCGCCTTGGACATTTAACTACTTAGGCTCACTTCCCTGGTGGGGTAGCTCAGCTGGTTAGAGCGATGGATTCATAACCCATAGGTCGCGAGTTCAAGTCTCGCCCTCACCACCATTAAACTCCCTGATTTTAATAACTTAAGTTTATTTCGAGGCATTTGTAGCAAGGCCAGGTTCGGCAATGCTAACAGGATGATTCGATTTATTTTTATTAAAATGTTTTATAATTTTAATTAAACAAGCCAATATTAATTGACAAATTTATTTTAATTAAATAAAAGCCGCCTCGCAGTTTTATTTATTAGAGGAACTTGAGGCAAATATGCTTAACATTCGCAATGCTTCCTTAGTAACCGTGTTAATAGTAATGACTGGCTGCGCTAAAAATGACGGCTCAGGCAACGAGCAGACTAACGGCATCAATCCTGACTTAGCCGCCGAGTACAACCGATTGCCCGATACGGTGCTAGTTGGCGTGCGGGAAAATGGTGACTCCAGTGAAATGAGGATTCCGCCAAAGGGGGCTTCGATTAAGGACGCTAGTTCAGCGTTGGAGGCCTTTGAGACTGGTTCAGATGCTAAGGTTGCCAACATATCCAGTGAACTTGATAAGTCCAGCTCTGAGCCAGCTTGGGCACCAGTTCAAGGATTAATCGGACTTGGTACCTTTGTGCCTCAGGTCTATTCGATGGTTAACCTTGGTTACACCTTCAACTATGGCTACACCAACGTCTATCAGACAGGTGGATATTCCATCTATTCCTATCAAAAGCCAGTATGCAGTCCACCTTACTGCAATCCGGGCGCTGGTGGCATTGGCGCGGGCAGCGGCATAGCTGGTGGTTATATTTCGAAGTATGACGAGTACCTTGCCAGTGCATTCAAAAAATTCGGCGTGTACGCCGTGGGTGAAAAGGAATTTTACCGAGGGAGCAAAGAAAAGTACGCCCTTGGTGAACGTCTGTTTAACGACCCAATTCTTTCGACATCTAATGGTGTGTCCTGTGCATCTTGCCACGTCGCGAGCCAAGGAACGACCATCTGGACAAGTTTCTCACCCACTGGATACGTGATTTCTGGCGAAAAGAAAGGTGCGGTCACAGTCAAGGATCTGCTGCCGCGCAATCCGCCAGCACTTTACAACCTAGGGCACTCGTCGTTCCGCAACATGTTCTGGGACAGCCGCGTAGCAGCTGCACCCCATGGTGTGAATGGTTATATCACGCCAGCTGGAGTCGAGACCCCTCCTGGTTTAGACAACGCACTAGCTGCTCAAGCACTTTTCCCGCTCGCATCGGAGAAGGAAATGGCAGGATGTGCGGCGTTTGTTAATAATACCAATCAATCTCGTTCATATACGGATATCTGGAAAGAGATTTTGGCTCGTGTGCTCAGTAAGAAAGAGTACCAGGCTATGTTTAGTGCAGCTTATCCAGAAATGAACGGAGGCGGGTTTGGTATCCAGCATCTTGCAAATGCCATTGCAGCATATGAATCCGAAAAATTTGTCGCCATCAACTCGCCATTTGACGAGTACCTACGTGGCAATTACGGCGCCTTGACCGAAAATCAGAAGCGTGGTGCATTTTACTTCTATGGTAAGGGTGGCTGCGGCACTTGCCATTCCGGACCGTTCCAAACAGATTACCTCCATCACGGCGTCGCAGTCGTTCAAGTTGGGCCAGGTGAAGGTGATGGCCCGATGAAATGGGATGACTTTGGATACGGCCGCGTAACGCACAATCCTAAGGATAATTGGAAGTTTAAGACCATGCCTTTACGTAATATCACCCACACCGGTCCGTGGGGGCACGATGGCGCATATGGCACACTTTACTCCTTCGTCCAGCATTATTACGATCCAGTAGCGGCCTTTGATAAATGGCAGCCATCCGAGCTGATCATGCCAAAAGGTTTTGGTTTGATGCCTGAAGTGATCGCTCCCTGGTATGACAAAAAGATGGCTAAGGGCATTAAATATGCGAACGATGCCAAGCCGAATCGCCTTGGTAGACATGAAGTAGACGCAATGATCGACTTCTTAACTACCTTGACTGATCATAAGTCACTGGGTTCCAAGTAAAGTACTAATCTGTAAAGCCGGGAGCTCTGTGAGTTCCCGGCTTTTGGTTGTTTAGAGCTTTTACAAAACTTTGACTAATCAAAATTTCCTGATTCAGGTCTAAAATATACTGCAATTATAGCCATTTCTTTTTCATTCCTAAAATGAATCTTTAAAATAGAAATTATATACTTTCATATATTGGCCGCCTGGCCGACTGTGATGGTGCTTTTTTACATCTGGCATTTTCAGCATGAGGTGGGAAGAACGCATCATGACAGTATTTAACCAGCGGCAAGGCCTCTATGACCCCCGATTTGAGCGTGATGGCTGCGGTATTGGTGCCATAGTAAATATGCGCGGAGAGCGCACACATACGGTAGTACGCCAGGCTCTGATGATTTTGCAAAATTTACGGCATCGTGGCGCTACGGGCTATGACGCTGAAACTGGCGATGGTGCTGGTATCATCTTGCAGAAGCCCCATGATTTTTTAGCCGACATTGCTGAACCTCTAGGAATTAATCTACCCTCGGCGAGTGACTATGCAGTCGGGATGGTGTTTTTGCCTACGGCTGAAAGTCAGCAACATGCCATTTGGGAAATTTTCCAAGCTCAGACGGAGCGTGTTGGATTAGAGTGGCTGGGTTATCGGCAGGTGCCGGTTGATCCAAGTGTGCTAGGTGAGGCCGCCGCTGCAGTGCAGCCGGCAGTATTTCAGATCTTTATTGGTCGTGGCAGTGCGCAGGACGAACTAGCCTTTAATCGGAGCCTTTATTTAGCTCGTAGACTTAGTGAAAAAATTATTTTTCTACAGTTGCCTGATGCAACCGAGACGTTTCATGTTGCAAGCCTCTCGGTAAGCACCATTGTTTATAAAGGCATGCTATTACCCGAGCAGGTATCATCATATTTTGTTGACCTAACTGACCCTCGCTTAACTTCTGCATTAGCAGCCGTACACTCGCGATTTAGCACTAATACTTTTCCTGCGTGGCGCCTCGCTCACCCGTTCCGCTGGTTGTGCCACAACGGCGAAATTAATACGATTCGTGGCAATGTGAATTGGTTTAGGGCAAGAGAAGTAAGTCTGGCCAATGAACTCTTTGGTGAATTCGCTGAGGAGTTGCGCCCCCTAATCAGAGCAGATCAGAGCGACTCGGCGAGTTTGGATGATGCTGTTGAGCTTTTGATCCTAACGGGTCGCAGTGTTGATGAGGCTTTGCGCATCCTCATTCCTGAAGCCTGGCAAAAAAATAGTTTCACAGATCAAGCAAGAAGAGCGCACTGTGAATACAACGCTACCCTAATGGAACCGTGGGATGGTCCTGCTGCTCTGTGCTTTACAGATGGAGTGCGGCTTGGCGTTGCGTTGGATCGAAGTGGGCTGCGTCCATGTCGCTACACTGTTACCACTGATGATACTGTGATCCTGGCTTCCGAAGCTGGTGTGTTACCAGTTGCTGCTGAAAGAGTAAAAATATGGGGTAAATTGAGACCTGGAGAGATGCTTGTCATCGACACCAAGCAGCATCGCATTCTTAGTGACTTTGAGCTTAAATCCGAATCCGCGGCTGCGTTTGATTACGTGGGGTGGGTAGAACGACATATAACAGAACTCGAGCAAAATTGTGACATTCAAGCTGAGGTCCTTGACAACCTCAGCCGTCAGCAATCTACTTTTGCATATACCCGCGAAGAACTAAATATGGTGTTGACCTCTATCGCTAATAGCGGCGACGAAGTAGTCAGCTCTATGGGTGATGATACTCCATTGGCCATACTCTCGCAGAGGCCAAGACTACTTTTTGATTATTTCAAACAGCAATTCGCCCAGGTCACAAATCCACCAATAGATCCCTTGCGCGAGGACATGGTCATGTCGCTCACCATGTATTTGGGATCCAAAGGTAATCTAGCAGCTCCGCCATCCTCATCCGCACTTTTAGTTAAGCTCGAGTCGCCGGTGCTGAACCCTGGTGAGCTTAAATCTTTGGAGAGTATTCCTGCTCTGAAGAGCTGCAAATTATCTACTCTATTTTCACCAGCAAGTGGTGTCGCTGGCATGCGAATGGCACTGAGTGAATTAGTTTGCGACGCTGTCAAGCAGGTTCGCTGTGGCTCGGCACTACTTATCCTCAGCGATCGTGGGGTAAATGAAGAACATGCAGCAATTCCAAGTGTTCTTGCAGTGGCAGCGGTACATCATGAATTGGTCAAGCTTGGACTGCGGACACGGGCAGATATCATTGCAGAAACAGGGGAGGCACGGAATCCACATCACTTCGCCTGTCTAATTGGTTATGGCGCTGCTGCGATTGTTCCATATTTGGCGATGGCGTCGATTAATCATCTCATCAACAGTGGAAATCTTAAAGACAACGTCACCTATCAGTTGGCAGTTAAATCTTTTATTAAGGGCAGCCAAAAGGGTTTGCTCAAGATCATGTCCAAGATGGGCATTACAACTCTTCAGTCATACTGCGGTGCCCAAATCTTCGAGGCTATTGGCCTTTCATTCCAGCTTATAGATGATTTTTTTCCTGGTACAGCTAGTCGCTTAGCCGGTCTTACCTTCGATGATCTAGCGCGTGAAACGATTGCACGGCACCGTTACAGTTTTGATTTCGCGACATCTCCCGCGGAATTGCCTCCTATTGGTGGATTTATACACTACCGATTTGGTGGCGAGCAGCATGCTTGGAGCCCGGAGGCTATTGCAAAACTGCAGCAAGCTACTGCGTCAGGCAGTTTTACCGCATATGATGATTTTAGGCGATTAGCGAACGCCGAAAATGCTCCCGTGACAGCTCTGCGGCACCTACTAACACCACTAAAGCAAAGAGCTAAGGTCGACATCACGTCGGTAGAGTCAGCGTCGGAAATTGTGAAGCGCTTCACTACTGGTGCTATGTCTCTCGGAGCTATTAGTCAAGAGTCGCACGAGGCCCTGGCAATCGCCATGAACCTAATCGGGGGCAAGAGTAATACCGGTGAAGGTGGCGAAGATCCGGTGCGCTTCCAGCCTGAATCTGCAAGCGTATCTCGCAACTCTGCCATCAAGCAGGTGGCATCAGGTCGCTTTGGTGTGACTATTCATTATCTGACAAATGCCGACGAGATTCAGATTAAAATTGCCCAGGGTGCCAAGCCTGGTGAAGGAGGTCAGCTGCCTGGTCATAAGGTCGATGCGCAAATTGCCAAGTTACGCCATTCGACTCCTGGTGTTCAGCTAATTTCACCTCCTCCACATCACGATATTTATTCGATTGAAGATCTTGCACAGTTAATTTTTGACTTGAAAAGCGCCAATCCGCGTGCGCGTGTTTCAGTAAAGTTGGTTTCAGAGGCAGGCATTGGTGCAGTTGCAGTCGGTGTGGCAAAAGCCGGTGCAGATAAAATTCTGGTGGCCGGTGATAACGGTGGTACTGGAGCGTCACCCTTAAGCTCGATCAAACATGCAGGAGCTCCTTGGGAACTTGGTCTTGCAGAGGTACATCAGACTTTAATTATTAATAGATTGCGTGATCGTGTAATCATTGAGACTGATGGGCAACTTCGAACCGGGCGTGACGTTTTGATTGCCGCTGCCTTAGGTGCAGACGAATTTGGCTTTTCAACGGCTCCGCTCATTGTTCAAGGTTGTATTATGATGCGAAAATGTCATCTTAATACTTGCCCAGTTGGAATCGCCACTCAAGACCCAGAGCTACGCAAGCGATTTAGCGGCAAGCCAGAACATGTTATAAACTACTTCTTCTTTGTTGCCGAAGAGATTAGAGAGCTTATGGCAGATCTAGGCATCACGCGATTTGCCGAGCTCGTCGGGCGGACAGATCTTCTAGGCCAAAGACGTGTTGAAGGTCCAAGTAAGTCTCGGCATTTAGATCTAAAGCCTTTACTTCATAAGCCGCAAATCGCACCAAAGTTCACCAAGCCAGCGGGAAGTTTTACTCCCGATAACTATGACGAATCTCTATTGCAGCAATGCCGTCCTGCACTTGAAGATCGAACACCCGTAGTCCTATCGCGTCGAATCAATAATTCGCGTCGAGCAACTGGGACTTTGCTCTCTGGAGAGATAGCCCGACGCTTTGGAGCAGAAGGGCTTTCTGATGGAAGTATTACACTTCGCTTTGAGGGTATAGCCGGACAGTCCTTCGGAGCATTTTTAGCTCCAGGTGTCACAGCCAGTTTGGTCGGAGCTGCCAATGATTATGTAGGCAAAGGTCTAAGTGGTGGGCGTATTGCCATCGCGGCACCTAAGCAGGCCCAATTTGAGTCTGAGGTACCTGTCGTCATTGGCAACACAACTTTATATGGTGCGACCTCCGGATCGCTTTATGTTGCCGGCGCTGCAGGAGAGCGATTTGCTGTGCGTAACAGCGGCGCATTTGCAGTGGTTGAGGGGGTAGGTGACCACGGTTGTGAGTATATGACTGGCGGTGTTGTCGTAGTGCTTGGTAACGTTGGGCGAAATTTTGCTGCTGGAATGTCTGGTGGTGTTGCCTACGTGCTGGATACCGACGGCCTCTTTCATCTGCGCTGCAATCCAGGGCTCGTCGAATTAAGGAGACTATCGCCCGCCGGGGACGAAGCTGATGTGTCTTTATTGCGCCAGATGATTCATCGGCATGTTGCTCACACGCAGAGCTCAAGAGCTCAAACTATTTTGACTAATTGGGAATGGCATGTGGCCAAATTTGTGAAAGTGGCTCCCAAGTCTGATGGTGCCAAATGCAGCAAGAATTCAGGGCGTACTAAATCAGCTCCAAGAACATTTGGCCATGAGGTTCAAAGCCATGTCTGACCCAACTGGATTTCTCGAAATTCCTCGGCAAAAGACAGCCTATCGGCCAATAAAGGAAAGGATTAAGGATTGGGATTACATAGGGCCCAGGACTTTGCCATCCGATCAAAATGCTCAGCAAGCCCGTCGCTGTATGGATTGTGGTGTGCCATTTTGTCAAAGTGACTTTGGCTGTCCTGTGCATAATGTGATCCCAGAATGGAATAGTTTAGTCAGTTCGGGCCGATGGGAAGAAGCTCTCAATAGATTGCATGCTACTAATAATTTTCCTGAGTTTACTGGCTTTCTCTGCCCGGCACCTTGTGAAAATGCTTGCGTCTTGAATCGAGATGGTCAGCCGGTGACTATCCGCGAGGTTGAATTAGCAATCATTGAGCGTGGTTTTGAGTCTGGTCTAGTTAAACCGGTGCTTCCGCGTCAAGAAAGGCGTGAGCGGGTAGCAATTGTTGGCTCAGGGCCAGCAGGTCTTGCAGCTGCTCAGGAACTTCGCAGGCGTGGTTTTCAAGTTCGGGTATACGATAAAGCTGAGAAAGCCGGTGGCCTTTTGCGTTATGGAATACCGGACTTCAAAATGGCGAAATACGTCATTGATCGGCGGATTGAGCAATTACAAGCTGAGGGTGTCGAATTCAACCTTGGTGTCAATATTGGAAAAGACGTTTCGATCATAGATCTGCAACGAGATTTTGATGCAGTTCTCCTTGCAGTTGGAGCTGAGTCAGCTCGTGAGTTGCCGATACCGGGACGTGACTTGGCTGGGGTTCATTTAGCGATGGACTTTCTAACTTCGCAAAATCGAGTCCTCAATGGTGAGATTGAAACTGCTGCTATTAATGCTAAGGGTAAACGCGTAGCTGTAATTGGCGGAGGTGACACAGGTTCTGATTGTATAGGCACCGCTCGTCGACAGGGAGCGACTTCGATATACGAATTTTCTCTCATGCCAAAACCTGCAAAAGATCGAGCGGAAGATACTCCTTGGCCGCTATTTCCAATGACTCTTAAGGTGTCACATGCCCATGAGGAAGGTTGTGAACGCTTGTTCGGGGTTATGACCACTGGATTTAGCGGCAGCGAAGGTCACGTCACCCAACTGCATGCTGTTGAGTGTGAAATGATTGATGGCAAGCTAGTGCAAAAGTCGGGTACTGAGTTCACATTAGATGTGGATTTAGTTCTTCTAGCTATTGGCTTTGTTGGAGTGAATCCGAAAATTGTGGATGTGACTCCTGGTTTAGTCAAGCGCCCGACCGGAACAATTGCCGGTGATGCCAATTGTATGACTTCATTACCCGGGGTTTTTGTCGCGGGAGACGCTCGCAGAGGGGCATCGCTTATAGTTTGGGCCATAGCCGAGGGACGGAGATCTGCAGACGCAATTGAGCGTTATTTACATCAATGACGATTTCTTCTGTTAGCTTAGCTCGTCAATGACCTTGTGAAAGAACTCTAGAAATGTCTCAGCGTTTTTACTGAGTACCCATCGCTTGCGGGTGACGAGCTTAAGGCTGTATGAAAATTCTTTCTTTGGGTAGAGCACAGAAAGTGTTCCAGCAGAAATATCTGACTTGACCATAAATCGAGGCAACAAGGCTACACCTAGGCCACGCAACACCAATTGTTTCTGCGAATCAAGATTGTTGCTTGAGGCTGCTACGTCAAACTGAATTTTGTTTTTCTTAAGCATTTCCAAGACTGGAAATTGTCGTGATTTAGGGTAGTCGATGTCTCGAGAGATGATGAACTGCGAACGTAACTTGGGTTTATGTTTATGGTCATTTGCAATTACGACCTGAAATGGAATTTTCATCAATTCTTTGACAAAGAAATCCTCGTTGCTTGGTATGGTGAAGAATAGTCCAAATTCGATTCGTCCCTCTATGAGTTCGTTGCATATTAAGTTTGATGCACCAGAGAAAAGTGACGGCCGTACTTTAGGGTGCCGCGCAAGAAAGTCCTCTAGCACGTGAGGACCTAGGGAGCTGGCGGCGGAATCAGTTAGTCCGAAAGACAAAGCCCCCTGACACTCAGTCATTTCCTGACCCGAGACTGTCTTGATCTCTTCAACGCTTTGAAAGATTTCCTCACAACGTTTGAATATTTCACCGCCAGCGTGAGTCAAGTGGACACCGCTCCGGTAGCGTTCTAGTAGGATGACTCCAAGCTCTTCCTCTAGAGACCGAACCATCTTGCTGATCGTAGGCTGCTGGATCCGCATGACTTTCGCCGCGCGGGTGAAGCTTCCTTCCTTGACGACAGCGTGGAAGTACTTAAGATGATTCAATTCCATGGTTATTCTCAAAATGAATATATTTGATAGATATTATACACTTTAATGCCGATTCTGAGTGTGCCATAATTTAAGCATATCTGGCCATATACATGGCCTAGGAGGATAAGAGTTATGGCGCACGGTTTTCTAATCGACATGGATGGAGTGATGTACCGGGGTAATCAACCCATCCCAGGTGCCATCGAGTTTGTCAGACGTTTGATGGACGACCAAATTCCCTTCTTGTTCTTGACTAACAATAGCCAGCGCACAAAGCGTGACGTGGTCGCCAAGATGCATCGCATGGGAATACCCATCCAGGAAAAGCACGTCTTTACCAGTGCAATAGCTACCGCGCAATACCTAGCATCACAAACCCCCAGGGGCACAGCTTTTGTGATCGGTGAGGGCGGGTTACTCAATGCTCTCCACGAATATGACTATTCCATCGTCGATAATGATCCTGATTACGTGGTGGTTGGCGAGGGCCGCACCATGACTTTAGAGTTGATTGAAAAAGCGGTTAAGTTAATTGGCCGAGGAGCCAAGCTAATAGCCACTAACATGGACCCAAGTTGCCCGACAGAGGGTGGATTGCGGCCTGGCTGTGGAGCCATAGTATCCATGCTCGAGGCAGCTACTGGTAAAAAGGCATTTAGCCTAGGCAAGCCTAGCCCTGTGATGTTCCGCGCGGCTAGAAAAGAGCTAGGACTTCGCACCGCTGAGACCATCATGATCGGTGACACGATGGAAACTGACATCCTGGGTGCAACTCAAATGGGTTATTACTCGGTGCTAGTGCTTTCAGGCGGTACCCAGAAGGAAGAACTAGGCCGTTACTCTTACCGCCCCGACCTTATCGTGAGTTCAGTTGCAGATCTCCTTGATTCCGATGCTTTGAATAAGTTCTTTAGGCAAAATGGCATCAAGCCAGGAGCAACTGCAGGATCCCCGAAGGTGGAGTCTGAAGTCCACACCTAGTGGTTTGCATCTAGCGACGACTAAGTTTAGCCACTACTTCGACGTGTTCAGTTTGGGGAAACATGTCGAAGGGTTGCACCTTGTTTATGTTCCATTTGCCCGACTTAATGATGATCTTTAGGTCCCGCACTAGGGACTGTGGATTGCATGAAACATAGGTTATTGATTCAAGATTACTGAGTGATGTAGGCGAGCCAAAAAAAGCGCTCACTTTGCCCGATAGGCCTCCCCGTGGAGGATTAACAATTGCAGCGTGCACTTTTGACTTGTCGCGCTGGAGCCCAGGGTGGCGGCTCAGAAAATTTTCCACAGAGTCGTGAATGGCACGAAGATTCCTAGGGGTGTCCACCTGAGAAGCTGCGGCTTCGATGGCTTCGGCATTACCGTCTACTAAATAGATTTGTCTGAACTTTTCAGCGAGATCGTAGCTATAGGCACCAAATCCCCCATAGAGGTCAAGCATGGTGTCGCCACTCAAATCGGCAGTAATCGACGATACGAAGTCAGCAACTAGGGACTGATTGGCTTGGAAAAATGCCATCGGTCCCAGCTGGAACGTGCGGTTTGCGATTAAAAATGGAATCAATTTAGGTCCGGCAAGATGAGTGACCGTGCTGCCAATGATCCTCGTCTCGTCCTCTTTATTTAGTTTGGTAGCGTAGATAGAAATCTTCTCGCTTCCAGCTCTCTGAGCCCATTGGAGAAGCGCTGATTCGTCGACTCCCGTGTGTGAAATAATGAGGGCAGCACCGTGAAATAGTGTGCTGTTTCTTATAGTTACAAACTTCAGTTTGTTCGGTTGAAAGCCGCGTTTGCTGTGCTGATAAAACTGAGCTGGAAGTACGGATACGGCTTCTCCGGTGAAAAGCCTTGCAACAAGCTTGTTAATGCCAGCCTCGTGCACCGGGCAATCCGGGATATCAACGACCGTCTTTGACTGTTGCTGGTAGAGGCCAATACGGCGTCGACCAAAGTTATCTTCATCTAGGCACAGTTTAGTTGAGCTCCGGTAACCAAAGGGAGCGGGGCTGGGTTTTACTGGAGCGATGAAATCCACGTGCATTCCGGCGAATGATTTTTCGACGGCTAGGCCTTTATCGCGAAGCTGTTTAGCATAAGGGGTCGCCAGGCTGCTGCACCCTGAACATGAACGAAAATGGCGGCACGAACTTGTCATATCTATCTTTCTAGCAAGGTTCTGAAATCACGAGATTAAATCCGGCTAAATCATAGTCTGCAACGAGCTGCCTGGATACAGTGTCTGGGCCGGAATCCTCATCCTCTTCTAATTTAATCAGACTTATATTA
>OMIY01000383.1 GCA_900299215.1 bacterium
CCCATATTTAGCGATCGATAAATTGAATGAATCAAATGGAGCCAAAAACCCTAGCTTCGACGAGGCCCAAAAACCTCATAAACCTTGCTGTTTCTTTGGCCTGCGGCTATTTCGCAGCAGCTGTCCTCACCAGCCGTAGTATTTCTAACTGGGCCATGCAGCTACCAGCAACTGAAAGCAGCGAGGCCCTAGAAATTCTGGTAAAAACGCACGCCAAAAGAAGCTCCAATTTTGGTGGAGACAAATTAACTAGGACCCTTGAAAGCGATTTTCAGTCGTTTCATGAACGGGCAAAAGTACCGTTACTGACTAACGAAGTAATCACCCCTCAATCTGATTCAAATCCGTCAAGACCATCCTCCACTCTGATGCATAATCCGTCACCTCTGATGACTGAATACAGGCGGAAGGGTGGAGCAAAAGACATAGACAAACAACGGCCAAATTTAAGCGTCAACAAAAAGGACGTGCTGCTGATTGGCGATTCACTAATGGCCGGCATCGGCCCCACCTTAAAGATTAGTTTGGCGAGAAAACAAAAATTAAAGTCCAATCTGATTGCCAAAATTGGCACCGGACTCGCGAGACCAGATCGATTTAATTGGGCCGAGACTTTAAAAAAAGAAGCGAGACTCCAAAAGTATCAGAAGATGATCGTGCTCCTAGGGACCAACGACACACAAAACATCAAGTTGGGAAGAAAAGGCTTTCTCTTCGGCGGAACCGCTTGGCTGAAAACCTACTCGGCCCGAGTTGATGAAATAATGCGTATCAGTTGCGAATCTAGCGAGTCTGTTTATTGGCTTGGCTTACCCGCTATGAGAGATAAAGAGTTTAATCGAAAAGCTATGCATCTCAACAAGGTAATTAAATCTGTGGCCGCCAATCACGATTGCGTCAGGTATTTGGATCTAAATCCAGGAAAGGAATCTGAGGATTACCAAGCCTATGCTAGCCATGGAGATCACCAAGTTAAAATTAGGGCACCTGATGGTATCCACTATACACCGGCAGGGGCCCTGTTATTGACCAACGCCATTCTCCCCAAAATCCTACATAAATCAGATATTTCTCGGAAAAATGAAGTTTACTCGGAAAGTAAAAACTAAAAACAAATTTATTTTATTTTACATGACAAATGAAGTTGCCTGAGCTAGCTAGGGGCCTGATTCTATTATTCGGCCCGCATAATGATTTCAGAGACTTAGGCTCCAATGGCTAGATCGATCATCAGATTAGTACTCTACTTTGTTGCCATTACTGCATGTTCACCTAGTGGTAGGTCACACGATGCGGTATTCAATTCCACAACTAAAAGTCCAGTGGAAGACGTGGACACAATCAGCGCGACAGATTACTACTCATCCACGTATGGATTGATTGGAGCCACACTAAAGCAAGCCTTGCATGAAAAGATAAAGGTAGCTCTGCGCCTTCCCTACGCCAGAATTATTTACGATCTACAGTATACAGACGCCGACCCAAATCAGCCTGCAAACCTAATCATGATTTATAGCGGCAGATCTCTGCCAGCAGAAAATACTTCGACCGATCCTGAGGACTCTTGGAATAGGGAGCATGTTTGGGCTAAGTCACATGGATTCCCCCGCACTAATATGCCGGCTCATACTGACCTACATCATGTACGACCTTGCGAAATAGCTCTCAATCGTCAAAGAGGTGATTTTATGTTCACAGAGCTGACAGATGGTGAGCATGTTACCAAGCTGACCAGCGCTTTACGAGATGCTTATCAAGGAGTCTTCTCACCGCCACCAGAGGTTCGCGGAGACATTGCGCGTATGCTACTCTACATGGATGTCCGCTATGAGGGTGACGACCCGAGAGAACCCGACCTCAGATTAGTTGAAAAACTACCCCAAGATGTCGAAAGAGGAGTCGACAGCAAGGGAGCTGGTTATCACAATCACTTGAGCACGCTCCTTAAATGGCACAAAGATGATCCAGTAGATGCTTTTGAGCGCCGCCGCAATGAACGGGTTTTTGATCGACAAAAGAACCGCAATCCCTTTATTGACCATCCCGAGTTTGCTGATTTAATTTATCGACCTGATGCGTTGCCCCAAAATTAAAGTGCAAACCTCTGCATGGCTTCGGCCAGATTACAGACGTATCGCATACCAGGGTGTTCAACAAGGCGCTCGCTGATCTTGATCGACACATCTTTAATCGAACGGGCGCCCTGCAATGCACCATCGAGTGACGTCCAAAAGATTTCGTCCAAATTGCCGGTTGATTCCTCAGGCGGTAACTGATTGTCATTTAGCAGCATGAGAAAACCGTCCGGTCTATGGTAATTGAGTTTTTTCACGAGGCCCTCCAACTGAGCCTGCAGCGGAGCGACATCCCACGGAATCACACGGGCAAACGTAGCAGCGACATCACGACTTGGTGGAACTCTGGGAGTTATGTCGTTAACATGCTCTAGACGGTAATATCGGTCACCAACGAGCTCCTTGACTTGTGCATAAAACTCTTCATTGCCCACTCGGGGTTGGCCTGAAGTGTAAATTCCAGCAACTTCATGGCCCATGATTTTAAGGCGCATGCCGTACATGAGCGCCATGGCGCCACCCAAACTATGACCTACAAGGTAGAGAGGCTTTGGATCACGCTCTATGCGCTGTAGTAAAGGCTCCATGACCACGCCTTGGAGCTTTTCGAAATGGCGGCGCATACCAAAATGCCCTGCCCCTGCAAGTCCTATAGGCCCATAGGAAACTTGATTGAATAGCGAATCCTTGATGGCTTCCTCATAGCTTGAGGTTCCACGGAAGGCCACTAGTCTAAAATCATCCATTTCTGCGACTAGCCCGTAAAACCCCTCCCTAGGTTTGCCTAGGTACAGCACATCACGAAATTGCCATGCCTTAAACTGGGCCTCGATCAGCTCCCGGCTGCGCTTTTCAACCACATAACTTGCCAAGGTCGTGAGCAGGGCGTTGTCAGTCTGGAATTCCGTCGAAACGCGAAAGGAGGCAGACGGAACCTGACTCGCACAGTCTAACGGCACCAGCACAGGCTCTATGGTCCAAGCTCGGCCACTGACTGATGACAAACAAGCATAAAACACCATGCAGGAACGGAAGACGGCACGGCGAGCGAATGAAGTCATCAATTGCTCCAGATGTCGTCGACCATGCAGCCGCACGATCATAAACCTCCCTGTTCCATTGCACGCTATGGGGCCAGCGCCACAGGCTCGGTCTTCGCTTGGGTCACGGTCGCTAAGATTGCTCTTTTACCAAATTATAAGAGAATTTTGCCGCTTGGTCGAGAGCTTTCTAATCAAGCCGTCGGGCAATAAATAAACCAATACCGATTCCCTCTTCAATTGCCTGATCCTCAATGCTTTGGGCGAAAGACTTACTAGTTTTTAGGTCACAAACAAATGCGACATCACCTCGACGGTTCATCGTCGGCGCGTTATTGAAAATGCCGGTCTGTGCATCGACTTTTCCGATGGTCGCGACCCCAAGATCAGTCACAACTTGGTCACCACCGCGCACGATCGGGGTAAGAATGGCATCAGTTGATAGATAAATACCACTGCGTCCATTCACGTTGATTCTAAGTGCGACCATACCTGCATCATTCAAAACAGCTGGGAAAAGCTCTGCCTGGCCTTCCACGTCGCGCGGCGGAATAGTGAGGATTTGACCATTTGTTCGGCGCAAAATCCACTTAAGCCCTCCCCTTTTTGCATACCTAGAATACAAGAGATCGCCACGCTCGTTACCAACAAGCCATGGCGCCAAGAACCCGCTGCCTGCGTCGCCTTCGTTGTCACCAGCTGCTACCAAGAGCTCGGGATCACGCCCTGGTCGGAGATAATAAATCGCCGAGTCCCCCGCAGAAATTGAATGCAAGGCATGCACTACAACGTCCAATTTATTGACAAAGTGCACGCCGTGAAAAAAATAAAATTTACTCGCCGCATCAATGCTGCGCGTCGAGGCGAGTTTATGCCAAATGCCGTCGCTGAAGTAACTTAGTTCCTGCGCCAATGCTCCAAAGCTAAGTTTGGCTGCATAAGTTCCGTTGTTTAAGGAACGAAGGGCTCGGTAGGCGCTGAGACCTTTGGGCTCAGCTGTTAGCAAGGTGACTTTTCCCGCGGCAAAGCTGTATCGATAAATACCGAGCGCACGCGCTTCCTCAGTTAGCGTGAAGAGAACTCCGTCATCCCCATCTGAGGTGATCTCAGATATTTGCTGGTTGCTATTGAACGCCTCAAATACAATGCTGCCAGCCAACCAATTATGCTCACGAACCCACACCGCCGCCTTACCGTTGGGACCGGTGAGCAATGCTAGAGCTAGATCTCCTGCATCGTTCATGACGACCGGTTGAAAAGCGGGATAATAACCCTCTTCGATTGCAAAGCTGCCGAACCTGGAGCCAACAGCATTCATGCGTGCAGCTAGTTTGATGCGGTATTCAGCTCCATAAGAGGTGCCAGCAACAAAGACCATCATGGTGCCCAAAAGCAAGCCCCAAAAAGCCAATGACAACAGCCTGCAGCGCATAGCTAAGACCCCACTTAACTACGTCATTTCAACAGGTTGCGTCAAAATGACGGAACTTGTTTTTTATGTAAATTCGCATAAAGATGAAACCAAGAAACTCGACATCAGCCATGGTGCCATGGATGACGCCGCGGGACTAGTTAGATCGCGAATTTGAACTAAACCATTTTTTCAGGAGTGAGGGCATGAAGAGGACGCTGACTTTAGTGGTCGCGCCTTGGTGGCTAGCGATGACATCGCTGGTCAGTCCAGTGGCGGCCGCAGACGACAATGACAATGTCGATCGAGAAGAAGAACCCCAAGCGGAAGATGATGAACTGGTCTGCGAGCAAATCCAAGATCAGGATTTGTGTGAGGCGAAGGACCACTGCATTTACGACGAGGATCAGAGCCTGTGTCAAACCAAAGAGGGCTCCACGTTAGGTGACCAAACGTTCGAGTTTCACGGCGGCGGCTTTCACCCAGGAGGAGGCTATCACCCCGGTCCTGGCCCGCGCCCAGGACCGTACCCAGGCCCACGCCCAGGGCCGTACCCAGGACCACGTCCAGGCCCGTACCCAGGACCACGTCCAGGCCCGTACCCAGGACCAGGCCCAGGCCCGTACCCAGGACCACGTCCATGGCCCGGCCCTGGACCGATCCCAGTGCCGGTACCAGTGCCGATTCCGGCCCCTTACCCAACACCCTATCCACAGCCGTACCCGCAGCCGTATCCGCAGCCGAGGCCCAATCCGGGGTATTGGTGTGATCCATACAGCAATCAGTGCTACCCATACTGCACCAACGGCAGCAATAACGGTAACGGTTGGGGTTACCAACCAGAGCTTGGTGGACCAAATGGCTCTTGCCGGGTTCCCTACTAAAATTAGCAAATTAAGTTGAGGCACACGGCCGGTGGAAACCATCCACCGGCCGTTGTCGTAGGGCTACATTATAATTTAAAGGTCCAAGCTAAACTAACCTTTCAGTGCTACGTTAATAAGGCTGCATTGTCCCCCCAATTCCACCGCCACTTGGAAAGGTCCAGGACATGGCTACCATTGCCTTAATTAACATAGATATGCACGGTCACGTTAACCCTACTCTGGGACTCGCAGCTGAGCTGACCCGAGCGGGGCATAAAGTTCACTTTTTTAGTGCCGAGGATTTCCGGCAGCCAGTATCCGCAACTGGAGCGCTTTTTCATGCCTACCCCACTGCGATAGGAAAAGCCATCGCTGAAACCGCCCAAATACAAGCAGTAGCGGACCAGAGCGGTAGAGCGGCACCGAAAGAGATGTCACCTCTAAAGCGAGGTCTGGATGAATTTACTGCGACTTTTGATCCGCTATGTGCAGCGATCAGTGAGCTTAAGCCAGACGTCATGCTTGTTGATTTTGTTTCACTTGCCGCCAAAATCATCGCGGACAATTTAAAAATTCCGCAAATCAAGTTCTTCACTACTTATGCAACTAACGAACATTACGATTTGATGGCAGCATCGTTCGCCAAACGCGATCCGATGACACCTGAAAGTCTGGCGGCGGCTCAGAAAATTATCGATCAAGAATGTCATGCTTGGGGTATGAAAAGCCCCAATTCAGTGAAGTCAATGCGAGAAATTGCTGACGACAATCTAGTTTTCCTGCCCCGCGCTTTACAGCCCTTGGGAGAAACCTTTGACCGTCGATTCCATTTCGTAGGTCCATGTTTCTTACCAGCTCCCGCTGGCAATGCCAGTGCGCTCATACCTCCTGGGGAAGGACCGGTCATGGTGATTTCACTTGGGTCACTATTTCATGAATGGCCAGAATTCTATCGAAGTTGCATAGAGGCATTTGGGGAAACATCTTGGCGTGTGGTCATGAGCATTGGCAAACACCTGAACATTTCAGACTTGGGCATGATTCCAGGCAACTTCAAAGTACTACCCCACATTCCTCAAGTGGCATTGCTACAACATGCAGCTATTTTTATTTCGCATGGCGGCATGAACTCAACGATGGAGAGTCTGAGCTACGAGGTTCCGCTTGTCGTCATACCTCAGATCGAAGAGCAAATGATTACTGCACGCCAAGTTGATTCTATGGGTCTAGGTATAGCATTGGACCGCCCGACGCTTACAACGAGTTCTCTTGCTGAAGCCGTAAATCGAGTTCACAACAATCCTAGCTTTGCAAAAAATGTCAGCACAATGGCGGCGGCAATTGCAGAAGCAGGAGGCCCTAAGTCAGTCTTACGCATCGTTGAAAACATTATTAGTTCCAAAAGCGAAAACGTATGTGCAGAGGAAGCGCAAAACTCTAAAGAGTTTGGGAGGTAATTTTGTCTAAGCCTAATTACCTAACTTCGGTGCTAATTTTAGCTGGGGTACAGCTGTCGCATATCTTGGATTTTGTCATCTTGATGCCTCTTGGTCCGATGTTAACTCGAGCACTAAATATCACAACTCAGAGCTTTTCATGGTTGGTATCTGTTTACACTCTAAGTGCAGCGGCTAGCTGTTTCCTGGCAGCATTCGTAATGGATCGCTTTGACCGGAAAAAGATCCTCGTTTCAATCTACAGTGGCCTCGTGATCGGGACATTCTTGTGTGCGGCAAGTGGAAAGTTTGAGCTCCTATTGGCAGCAAGGGTGATCACCGGATTTTTCGGCGGCTTACTCCAATCAATTATTCTAGCTATTGTCGGTGACATCGTACCGTCAGATCACCGGGGGCGTGCCACTGGCATCATTATGGCGGCTTTTGCTGTATCATCCGTTGTTGGTGTACCACTTGGTCTTGCCATCGCAAATGCCGCTGGATGGCAGGCTACCTTCATTGCCATCGCTGCTTTCAGCCTCGTAAATCTGGGACTCGTAGCCTGGTGGATACCAAATTTAAAAGGCCACCTTAGTATCAGTCATAGTGTATCCGTCGGAGCCGAATTTCGTGCTTTGACGATGAATCGTACGACTTGGCTGGCCTGGTTACTTATCATGTCGATGATGAGCGTTTTCGGTATGTTTCCGTTCATAAGCCAATTTATCGTCCAAACCCTGCAAATAGAAGAAGCAAATTTGCCGCACATTTATCTGGTGCAGGGGATTGCAACGATGGTAGCTGCCCCACTAATAGGCCGTCTTTCGGATCAATTTGGCTCCAAGTCAGTTTTCATGACTTGCACTTTACTCTCAATAGTTCTCGTAACCTGGTTCACTCACCTCGAAACAGCAACATTGTTTACAGTCATTGCAATCAATACAGCAATGGCGGCCGTAGGCATCGGTCGCATGACTCCGTCCATGGATCTTATCAGCCGAAGCATCACCGCCAGTAAAAGAGGAAGCTTCATGACGTTAGTAGCAGCCGTTCAGCAATTGGCCGCCAGCGGCGCCGCGTACAGTGGTGGATTGATTCTGAGTGGAACCAGGGGAATGGCCGATTTTCCTGTAGTCGGATGGTTAGTCGCAGGAACCATGGCAGTATCCATAGCAGTGAGCACTAAGATAAAAACGGTAGAATAGTGACATAGACTCAGGTTTTAAGAAAAGGAGCAAAACCTAATGCGTATACCGATGATGCAACTAATAGTCAGCCAACTTGCTGCGACGATGATACTATGTTCAGCATCCGCAAGCGCCGTTGAAAATCAGGAAACTTCGGAAACCGTCATACCAAGCGACTCCATCAGCGAAGCGGTGACCGAAGGTAGAAAATTTGTCGCAGTCTTTGGCGATAGTGTATCAATGGCCACAATGGCAGATGCCAAGCTGGGAAGCCCAGGACCTCGATTCTATGCGGATTTTCTTGCATCAATTGCGGCAGCAAGCGCTTATGACGCCACTCTCGGAAAACTTAAACGCGAGCGAACCGAAGATGAACAGCATAGACTTTTGACCGCTTTTTTTGGCAACATGGCGCGCCTCAATCTCTCCCCTTATTTTGGCAATCAAAACTATTCGCTGCCAGTTTTGATCAAGTCAAGTCATGGTAAAAAGCCAGTTGTTTATAATGGCGCTAGGATGGCCGGAGCATATCACTTTGGCCATCTATACCTAGCTACTTTTAAAAAATTTCTTGAACGCCATCCATTCCTTTCATCACCCGATTTGATAGTCGTCAATTTTAATGGCATGGATTTCATGGAGGGCTGGTCACTCGAATCCTATGCAAATAGCGTGAGAGCATTTTATAGAGAGCTGACAAAGCTTGCTCCCAGGGCAAACATCGTGCTCACTGGATTGGCTGATCCGGTACCCTTACTAACCGCCCCTGACAAAGTAACTATCCCCAACTCACCTGCTGGACCAATCACTTGCACTCAGCTCTACAAAATTGTTCGATTCGGGAACAAAACAGGCCTTTTCCCCGGTGCACCAGAGGAAAATATTGAAGCGGCACGGAAGAAGATCAGGGACATGAACCAAATTCTTGCAAACGCGACTGCAAGTCTTAACGAAGACCGCGAAAATTTTCCAGAATTTGAAGGTCAAGCGATCTTTGTACCACCAATGAGCGGAGACGGAGAGGATAGCGCTAACCACATAGCCGCCGATTGCATCCACCCAGACCAATTCATACAGGCTGCGCTCGGTCGCTACATGTGGCCATTCATCGAACCACTCCTGTAACAAAGATAATTTGGACACGTCTACAATTACCGCCCTTTATTAGAGTCAAGACGCCAACTTCATATGAGGTTGGCGTCATCAACTCAGCTAGCCCAGTTTAAAAACGACCTTAAAACCTAATGCTTCAGGCTTTTTTACCGATCTTCGGAATGGAGGAATACCTCCTCCCACAGAGGCTCGATGAAAATCCTAGTAGCAAAAATAGTTGAGATCTTTCGCTACCTGATTGTCTCCAATGCTGGGCTTTCAGAAGACGAGATTGCGTTCATCAAAATCTGGGAGCTTGAGAAAGTTTGGCTTTTAGCGAGACATACAACTAAAGTAATGGCGATTGTTCTGACAATTTCGATAATACCTATCTCCATTTTAAGTCCAGCCCCACAACGTTACGCTCAAATCCCAACTCACACACTGATGTCGCTAATATCCCTAATTTGGGCTTTTAAGCATAAAGAGTTAAAAGCATATACCATGTGGCTTGCTTTCGCTCTGGCAGGCGTAGCTGCAGCTGGCTACGCGATAGCTATCGCACTGGCATTCTTGAATGGTGCAGATATAAACTCCTTGGTCTTTCTGATTGCAATACATTCAGCGATTACGATCGTATCAGTGACTCAGTATCCGTTCAGCAATGGCACGATCCTAATTTGGACTTGCGGAGTCTACGCAGCAACCACTGCGGCCATTTCTGCTGATAAATCGATCGATTTAATGCGTGTCTATCAAGTTTATGCTTTTGTGCTCATCATCGCTACTTGGTTCCGTTACGCCCTAGTCCAAAATATTCGCAGTGAGGCACTTACCGAATTTGCCTATAGGCAGCTCATCATAGCCGAACATCGCGAGCAGTCCATTGAAGTCGAACGTCAACTCCATGAAGCAAGGGAACTGCAAAGTTCGTTCACTCCAAGTTTTGAAAAACCACAGATTCCAGGTCTTAAAATCGATATCTATCACAAACGAGTTGAACGACTAGCTACGGCGTGGTGTGGTGTACGCCATCTAACGCAAGGAGAATCCGTGGTATTCCTCGCAGATGCCACCACCTTGGGAGTGAGTGCAGCGCTCATAATTCATTCACTTCAGGCTTTGTGGGTACTAAGTCTAAATGCTTCGAACTTTAGTCCAGAATCTTGGCTGACAACCGCTCAAAGAGCTCTTGGCGCAGTAAGTCAAGAAGTTGAAGGTGCGATCAACTTATCATTAGCAGTTTTTGCCAAAGATTATGTGGCACTTTACAGCACTAATCAGAGCAACTTTTGGCTTACTGTTGAGAGTGGCGAAAAAAATGACGGAAGATCAAGGGGAATTAGACTTATCAGCAACTCCAACCACACACCATCTTTCGGTCAGACCGCTATAAGGAAGATTATATTTCAAGTCCCAACGAAAAAAAATCAAGCAATCATACTGGCAACAAAGAATGAAACGCTGGAGCATATTGACGGAGAAGCGAAAGATTTATTTGAGGCAAAATCATCTGTAGCAGAGCAACAAGCAGACCGTTTGATGGTATGGGTGTCTTATGCGGAAGCTAGCTAACTGGTTAACTTTTAAGTACGAGGAAATTAGTGAAGAAGAACAAATCTTCACTAATGAATGGATAAGTAAGCATCAAACTATGTACATGATCGCTGTGGCAAGATTTTGCCGCTGGTTGTTTCCAATCTTCGCATCTATTTTGTTTATTTCAAAAAGCACTACGGACATGAATACTGAAATCTTTGCACTTATACTTTTGACGATTCTGGCCTGGATGGGTACTCTCATTAAGAGTCTCAGCGCACGCCAAATCCAGAGCTTAACGGCAATTGCATGCCTCATCTTATTTTTTGGCTCAGCAGTAATATTACAACAAACATTCAGCCAACAATTTGACCCGTCATTGACCGCTGTGGTCACCAACACCTACATCGCAGCTCACATATTTAGTATTCGTGTATTCCCTTATCGTTCACCACTAGTCATCCTCTGGGCTATCGTACAGTTTTTGGTAGCCGTAAAACTTTTCAGCCTCAATCCTGAGCTAAAAATCCCCGACTTGATAGCAGAATTAGCACTTATTGCAGCTATATCAGTGGGATTATTTTACTCTTGGATACACAGACTCCACTCCGAGGCCGTGCTTGAATTCAGAGCCAGAAAAATCTTATCTGAAGATGAAAAATCTAAGCAACTAGCGCTTCAAAGGGATATAGAAGCGGCTGAGCGCAATGCGTACGGAGATGGCTCCACATTTAAAATCAAGCTGGCGCGCGATCTAACTGTGTCAATGTTTCAGCGCCGATTTTCAGCTCTTGGTGGAGACTGGGCGACTTACAAGGTATTTCCTGACGGCAAAATAGTCCTCATTGTTGCCGATGCTACCGGCAAGGGCATCCAGGCGGCCTTAGTGATTCAGGCATTAAGGACCATGTGGGATACAATTCAGAATCAAGACACGTTATCTCCAATTCCCTGGCTAAACACAGTAAACAAGGTTTTTTTTCAGCTTGGACATCGCCGCGATCATACTTTAACGCTAGGATTGCTTGAACTTGACGACAAGGGAATTACCTACTATTCGGCTGGCCACGTACCTGTATTCGTCATTAGAAAAGAAAAGGACGGATCGGAACAGGTTGACACCGTGGTTGGACGAGGTTCTCCTCTTGGACTAGATGAGGAGTTATCAGTTGAGCCGGTAAGGCACGATTTCGATCTGAGTGAGCTGTCTGGACTGATGCTCGGAACGGACGGAGTCTTTGACCGCGGCGTGAGGACTCGCAAACGTGACATCGTCAAGCTACAGCAGGTTTTTACGATTAACGGAGAAGCCGGCCTAAATGACCTACCTCAGCATGATGATCAATTAGTTGTTTGGCTGCATTCAGCAGCATAGTGCAGACACACAATAGTTGTTGGTGAATCCTGACAAATGACCTAAAAGGGGGGTGGTCGACGCTCGGATCAGGTATTTAATATCGTGCTGAAAGATATTCTCAAAGCTAGGGTTTATGAAGTCGCCAAGCGGACACCGCTGGAGCTGGCTCCTTCACTTTCACACGAGCTTGGGCACCGGATCCACTTGAAGCGCGAAGACTTACAACCGATTTTTTCTTTCAAAATTCGGGGGGCTTACAATCGCATTGCCGCGCTTTCTCCAGCTGAACGCGAGCGGGGCGTCATCTGTGCCTCCGCCGGCAATCATGGCCAGGGCGTGGCACTCTCGGCTCAGCGCCTTGGGATTCCAGCCTGGGTGGTCATGCCTACTACGACCCCTGATATTAAAGTTCAAGCGGTGGCGCGGTTCGGAGCCAAAATAGTTTTAGCTGGTGATCACTACTCCCAAGCCTATGAACGGTCCTTACAACTGGTAGAAACGACTGGCGCCACCATGATTCATCCTTTCGATGATCCTCTAGTGATTGCGGGTCAAGGGACGATCGGCAAGGAAATTCTTGAGGATCTGCCGGAAGTTGACGCCATCTTTGTACCTGTTGGTGGTGGCGGCCTTCTTGCTGGAATCGCTGCTTATGTGAAAGCCCTTAACCCCACCGTTAAGATTTATGGCGTCGAACCCAAAGATAGCGATGCCATGGCCCGATCTGTCGAAGCCGGCAATCGTTTGACACTTCCAGACGTAGGGATATTTGCTGATGGGGTCGCAGTTCGGCAGGTAGGAGCCCACACTTTTACCCTGAGCCAACAACTCGTCGATGGCTACATTCGGGTGACCACAGATGAGATTTGCTCGGCAATCCACGACATTTACCGTGAAACGCGCACCCTACTGGAACCAGCAGGAGCCCTGTCCTGGGCAGGGGCGAAGAAACATCTCGCTGAGTCGCAGCAAAAAGGCCTTAATGTTGTCACCGTCAACTCAGGTGCCAACATGAACTTCCAAAGGTTACAGTTTGTTGCTGAGAGGGCGATGACAGGTGCAGGGCTCGAGTGCCTTTATGCGGTACGTCTTGCCGAACGCCCTGGCAGCCTTAAGGCGCTATGTTCAGACATTCTCGGCGGTCGCAGCATTACTGAGTTTAATTATCGCAAAAGCGACCCCGACGATGCATTTATTCTTCTGGGGATTGCAGCAGAAAAGCCGAGCGATCATGCTGGATTTACTGCTAAATTACGGGATAAGGGTTATTTTTTTGCTGACTTAACTGACAATGACCTAGCCAAGGAACATGTACGTCACATGGTAGGTGGTCGGGCCAAGCACGTAAGCACCGAAGAGCTCTACAGCTTTGTTTTTCCGGAGCGCCCCGGAGCATTAGCCAGTTTTTTGTCCGCCATAAGTGACGGTTGGAACATCTCTCTTTTTCACTATAGATCGCACGGAGCCGACTACGGACGGGTGCTAATTGCTTTCGAAGTAGAGAATTCGGAGCGAACCCAATTTGAGCAGCATTTAGGTGCTATTGGTTATCCTTTCAAGCGCGAAACAGATAACCCTGCATACCAATTATTGCTGTGAGCTCAGTTATGTACAAGTTTTGTAATTAGCCAGATTTTTTGTTTGCGATTATTTTCAAAAGTGCTAGGTTCCGAACGCTCGTAAGTAATTTAGGTTGTTCACCCGGACTCAGAATCGTGATCACTTTCCAAATTATCATTATTGCGATTATTAGCTCGATCCTCGAGAGGGACCGGACCTAGGAGCACACGACTGAAAGCTCACAAAACCCCGGATCCCACAAAGGTTCCGGGGTTTTTACTTAGGACTAGAACTTAGAGAGACAATAACGATGTCATTAGTTACGCAGGAACCGCTTGAAATCGCCCCACAACTAGCTGCGCTAGTAAACGAATTTCAACTGCCTAAACCGCTTGGGTTTGGACAAGCGATGGCTCCTATCATGGCAACCATGGATTATTGTGATGGAGTTTGGTCAGATTTAAGCCTGAAAAAGTACGAACCGCTATCACTCGACCCCGCCTGTAAATCTTTGCATTATGGACAGCTAATTTTTGAAGGTATGAAGGCATTTCGGCTTGTCGATGGGCGAGTTGCATTATTTCGCCCCGAATTAAACAGTCGTCGCTTTAATGCCTCGGCTCGGCGTATGGCTATGCCAGAGCTTCCAGAGGAACTTTTCATGCAAGCCGTGATGAGCCTGAGCTATCACTTAAGACATGCTGTTCCAAAAGGCGACGGAGAATCCCTCTACTTGCGCCCCCTGATGCTTGCAACCGATGTTGGACTGAGCCTTAAACCGGCTTCAACCTATAAATTTTTGGTTATTGCTAGTCCCTCAGGTGCCTACTTTGCTAGCGGCAAGGTAACTGCTTTAATCGAACGCCACGATTGCCGCGCTGCACCTGGAGGTACAGGAGCATTCAAAGTTGCTGGAAATTACGGCTCAAGTATCCGCGCAGATATTAAGGCGACGAGCCTAAAGTGCCAACAAACGCTTTGGCTGGACGCAGTCGAAAAATCCTATGTTGAAGAGTTTTCGGGAATGAACTTTTTTGCGGTTATCGACGGCGAACTTTGGACGCCCCCGCTTAGTGATTCAATTCTCGGGGGTGTCACCCGAGATTCGGTCATAAAACTCGCGGAAGGTCTGGGCGTAAAGGTCCACGAGCAACCGATTCACATCGATGATTTAATTAGCGCCATCAAAGCTGGTCAATGTCGTGAACTTTTTGCCTGCGGAACGGCAGCTGTTATTTCGCCTGTCCATGCTCTTGCTGAAAGAGATGGCACCCTTCACGAGTTGACAAACTTAAAAACAGAAGAGTCCCTTAGCTTAGCATTGCGCCGTGAACTTGTTGCGGTTCAGACTGGCGCTAAATTGACGGCCGGTGATTGGGTCAAACCTGTGAGCCAAATGCCATGCTAAGCGGCGCGCAAATCTTAGTACGTGAACTTGAACAATTAGGTGTAACGCATATCTTTGGTTACCCTGGTGGTGCTGCTATCAACATCTTTGATGCGCTCTATGACTCTTCGATTGAGGTCGTTCTTGTGCGCCACGAACAGGGCGCAACCCACATGGCCGACGGCTACGCGCGCGCCACCGGCAAGGTTGGTGTGGTGCTGGTGACGAGTGGCCCGGGAGCCCTCAATACCGTTACAGGGCTTTTGACAGCCAAGATGGATAGCGTTCCAATCCTCGTTATTTCCGGCCAAACGAACAGCACTAATCTCGGCAAAGACGCCTTCCAGGAGGCCGACGTTTTTGGGGCAACTCTCCCACTGGTCAAACATAATTATCTCGTACTCGACGTTGATGACATCGCTCCTACAGTGCGATTTGCATATGAACTTGCATCTAAAGGACGACCCGGACCAGTTTTGATAGACATCCCCAAGGATATTTCAGGCAAGAAAACTCGCGGAGATTACCCTGCTAAACTTGTGCCGAAGGTCGATGCAGAGGAGCCAAAATCCGGAAAACTAACCGTAGAGCAGGCGCGAGACTGTAAGAATCTTGCCGATCTCATAAAGCAAAGTAAACGCCCTCTTCTACTTGTTGGAAATGGCGCCGTGATCGCTGGGGCTCAAAAAGAGGTACTGGAACTCGCGGAAAAACTGAGAAGCCCAGTCACCAATACGCTTCTGGGTAAAGGCGGATTTCCAGAAAGTCATCCACTGGCACTCGGTATGCTGGGGATGCACGGAACAGCCTACGCGAACTACGCCACCACGCGATGTGACTTGATTCTTTCTATAGGCTCTCGTTTCGATGATCGTATCAATGGTTGCCCTGCAGAGTTTTGCCCTAATGCGAAGATCCTGCACATTGACATCGACCCCACTGAGATCGGTCGAAGCGTTCGCACCGATGCTTCGGTAGTCGCTGATGCCCGATTGGCTGTCTTAGAGATCCTCCGTCACGCTGATCACCTGGACACAGATGAATGGCTTAGGGAACTAAAATCCTACCGAAATCAAAACCCATTGATAATTGATCACGGGGAAGGTGTGGTGGGGGGTGACTCCCACCTCTTGCGAGCAGCTCAGGTACTGACGTCGATCTATAACAGTGCACCGCGTAACGCCGTAGTCACTACCGATGTCGGACAGCATCAGATGTGGGCTGCTCAGTTCATGTTGACTGATGGTGCACGCAATTGGCTCTCATCCGGTGGTGCAGGCACTATGGGTTTTGGTCTACCAGCTGCCATCGGTGCTCAGTTTGGACGTCCTGACGCTACTGTGATTGCCATAGTTGGTGACGGCGGCTTTCAAATGGTACAGGCGGAACTTGCTACAGCCGCTATCCACAAGCTACCAATCAAGATCGTAATTATTGACAATCAATGTCTTGGCATGGTTCGGCAATGGCAAGAGCTTTTTTACCAGAATCGCTTAAGTAGTGTATCGCTACACGGTAATCCAGATTTCGTAAAACTTGCTGCCGCTTATGACATCAAAGCTTTTTATGTAGATTCTACAAGCAACCTTGAGGAAGTCGTCAATGAGGCGCTTTCCTATCAGGATGGCCCTTGTTTGATCCATGCCCAAGTTCAAAACGAAGACAATGTCTGGCCGATGATCCCTGCCGGAAAATCGGCCAATGAAATGGTGTTGGCTCATCCCAAATCACAACTACCTATGCCAACAGGGAGCACTTAGGATGGCAAAAGCTCATAATCATGGCTTCCTTAACTGTGGCAGCGAAAGAACTAGACTGGAGCTCAAGATGCGACGGTCGCTAGGAATGATTGCCCGCGTTGCTTTGGTCTTCTCCCGCCGTGGACTAGACATTGCTCAGTTTAAACTTGAAGAGACCAAGTCTTACAATCGGGCCACTGTCATCTTAGACTTCGTTGGCTCGCCCGAACAGCTTAGGGCTGTTAAAGCAGACCTTACTAAACTGATTGACGTTGAATCATTGCGGGAAGTTCCAGAGGCTTCCCTAAATCACCCATTGCCAAGTCTCACGCAGATGCAGGCTGCTCTCACATGTTAGGAGAAACCATGACAGCAAAGAAGTCGTTTCACGTTTATTACGAGGATGATGCTGATCTTCAGCTGATTCGCGGCAAAAAAGTCGCGATTATCGGCTACGGAAGCCAAGGACATGCACATGCTCTAAATCTTCGCGACAGCGAAGTCGATGTCGTCGTCGGTCTACCTGACGGAAGCAAGTCCAAAGCTAAAGCTGAGGCCGAAGGACTGCGAGTCATGACCCCCGCGGCTGCAGCAGCTCAAGCAAATGTGGTTATGTTGCTAGTGCCTGATGAAGTTGCTGCCAAGGTCTATCAGCAAGACATTGCACCAAACTTAAATCCTGGAGACCACCTAGTCTGCGCTCATGGTTTCAATTTTCACTTTGGCAAAATTCAAGCTCCAGCGGGCGTGAATGTGTTTCTCGTAGCGCCTAAAGGCCCCGGTCACATGGTCAGGCGTCAGTTCACTCAAGGTAAAGGGGTACCTTGTTTGGTCGCCACATTAACTAATGGCGACTCGACGGCGCTAAACTTAGCTTTGTCTTACGCCAAAGCTATAGGTGGCACTAGAGCTGGAGTCTACGAGACCACGTTTAAGGAAGAAACTGAAACCGATTTATTTGGCGAGCAAGCCGTGCTTTGTGGCGGCCTCACCAGCCTCATCCAACTGGGATTCGAGACGCTGGTCGAAAATGGCTACAGTCCCGCCATGGCCTATTTTGAATGTGTGCACGAAATGAAGCTTATCGTCGATCTCATCTACGAGGGTGGCCTTTCGCACATGAGATCCTCTATCTCAAATACGGCGGAATACGGCGATTATGCAGTTGGTCCAAAAGTCATCGACCATACCGTACGCGAGCGTATGCAAAAAGTGCTCGAACACGTACAGAGTGGAAAGTTCGCCAACGATTGGCTTGAAGAAAACGCCAAAGGCGCAGGCCAATTCAAGGCCATGCGCGCAGCTGGTGCGAGCCATCTCATGGAGACTGTAGGTCAAGAACTCCGCTCACGCATGAGTTTTGCTAAGCCCCAGTGATGTCGTTTTCTGCATTGTTTGAGAGGTCAATTGTGTCGACTAAGTTAAATCATTATAGTGCCACTATCACTCAACCGAAGGAGCATGGCGCTGCTCAGGCAATGCTTTACGCCACTGGCCTCACCCCCAAGGATATGGCAAAGGCACAAGTTGGGATTGTGGCTAACTGGTTTGATGGAAATCCCTGCAATATGCACCTTGGCGAGCTTGCGCAACTAACCAAGGAGGCTGTTGTTGCCAGTGGAATGATCGGCATGCGCTTTCATACCATAGGTGTCAGCGATGGCATTTCAATGGGGACGGACGGCATGAGCTATTCATTGCCATCTCGTGACATTATCGCTGACTCAATCGAAACTGTCATGAACGCACAATGGTATGACGCCTGCATTGCCATCCCCGGCTGTGATAAGAATATGCCTGGCGCCATGATGGCAATCGGTCGCCTGAATCGCCCGGCTCTTATGATTTACGGCGGTTCAACAGCGCCAGGGTCCAGACATCCAGGCGAGAGGCTTGACGTAGTTTCAGCCTTTCAAAGCTACGGAGCCGCTATCAGCGGAGCCATTAGTGAAGACGAGAGGCAATCCATCATCCGTCATAGCTGCCCCGGAAAAGGAGCCTGCGGCGGGATGTACACAGCCAACACCATGGCATCAGCAATTGAGGCCATGGGCATGACCCTTCCCTACTCATCTTCGACGCCAGCCGCAGATAAGCGCAAAGCACACGAATGTCGCGAAGCAGCGTATGCCGCACGACTTCTGATGGAGCGCGACATAAAGCCTCGTGATATCATGACGCGAAAGGCATTTGAAAACGCGATTGCACTGACTATGGCCTTGGGCGGCTCTACCAATGCAGTTTTGCATTTAATCGCAATGGCAAGAGCCGTTGACGTTGATTTATGCCTGGATGATTTTGTCCGGATCAGTCGTGAGGTTCCCTATCTTGCGGATCTAAAGCCTTCAGGCACCTTTGTCATGAACGATCTCCATGCGGTTGGTGGAACCCCAGCTGTGCTTAAACTGCTTCTACAGCACGGTTTGATTCATGGGGATATCTTGACTGTAACCGGTAAATCCTTAGCCGAGAATCTTGCCGATCTACCTGGCTTAACCACGGGGCAAGAGGTCATAAGACCTCTCGCCACCCCGCTAGCCAGCGAAGGCCATATTAAGGTTTTGCGAGGTAATTTGGCACCTGAGGGTGCCGTTGCAAAAATAACTGGTAAAGAGGGGAAAACCTTCACGGGGCCGGCACGCGTCTTTGACAGCGAAGAAGCAATGCTTGCTGCTTTATCCGCCAATCAGATTAGCCGAGGTTCTGTCGTGATTATCCGCTACGAAGGACCCAAAGGTGGACCAGGCATGCCGGAGATGCTCACACCAACCTCAGCTATTGTTGGTGCTGGCTTAGCAAATGACGTAGCACTACTAACTGACGGACGATTCTCCGGTGGATCACACGGATTTATAGTCGGACACATTTCACCTGAAGCGCAGGTAGGGGGCCCGATTGCCTTAGTCCATGACGGTGACATCATCACCATCAATGCCGAGAACTTGACGATTGAGTGGCAGGTCGAAAGCGGTGTAGAAGCACGTCGACGCCAATCATGGCTTGCACCTGAGCTGAAAGTGAAATCAGGGGTTCTGTATAAATACGTAAAAGCAGTCAGCTCGGCTTCGCTTGGTTGTGTCACCGATAGATAGCTGTCATCACAGCGTTATTTATCATTCTTTAGTGAATCACTAAAGTTTGATGAAGTTATGCCGAAACCTCGATGGGACTTCGGACCCTTGGAGGATAAAGTGGTCACGGCTCGACAACTTAAAGCTAATTGCGTTTACTGCCTAATTTCCGTGGCCACTGCCTGCGGAAGTCCTGAGCCGAACAAAACCTCGGTTCAATATAGGTTTGATAGGACAAGTTCAGAACAAACCGAAGACAGCCTCAACGCAACCAGCGTAAAGCGCAAGTCAACACAGAAGACCAGAAAAACGAAAGCCGATGAATCTGTATCGGATTCCCAGCCAGATACCGTCACGAAAGCAATAGCACCAAGCTCGACAGGAACAGGTAATCCAACAACACCCGCCAATGGAACTGTACCCCCATCGCCTACATCGCCTACTGCACCGGGACAAGGCAGCGGCGATCCAGCCATCGCTGATTGCCATAAGGGCGATGAATTTACCTGTAAGGTCGAATTTGAAATTGTCCGTCTCACGAACGAAAAACGCAGCGGCATGAGCCCACTACGCCATGACAAGAATCTCGCCTACATATCTCGAGACTGGTCACGTCAGCAAAGCCAAGTTGGCGCTATTAGTCACACCGGGTTTCCAGGCGCGAGGGTGAGTGCGTATCAACAAGAATTTGGCTCTGGCACACAAATCAATGCGGAAAATGTTGCTATGTTTAGTGGCGGTGGCAGCTCCCCTCAGGAGGTAGCCCAAAAATTTGTCGAAATGTGGTACAACAGCCCAGGCCATCGCGCCAATATGCTGGGTCCGTATCAACGCTTAGGGGCAGGTGTCTACCGTGGAGCTAGAGGTTTTTACGGCACGCAGATATTCGGTAATTGAAGAAATTTCGCCGCGGTAACTTCTAGAAATCAAAGCATTGGTAATTGTGCCGACTGGAACCAAAAGAGGTCAATAATCTTGACCAGATTGATAAATTGATCCATGTCGACTGGCTTTGACACATAACTATTAGCATGAAGACTATAGCAGTGCTTTATATCCTCTTCAGCTGATGATGTAGTTAGCACAATTACCGGAATACTTCGTAGAGCCGGATCTGACTTGATTGTAGCTAGAACCTCTCTTCCGTCCTTTCGCGGTAGATTGAGATCAAGCAATACTAAGTCCGGCCTAGGAACGACGCCAATTGAGCTACGTCCATAAAGCATTTCCAAGGCCTCGATACCGTCCCTTGCCACCGTCATGCGATGGCGCACTTGCCCCTCTTTAAGGGCTTCGACGGTCAGTCGCACGTCAGCCGGATTATCCTCAACAAGCATAATTTCAACCGGCCTTTTCAAAGCATAGGGGCTCAAGACGCCAAACTCCCCGATGCTGGCAGCGTGAAATGGAAAATAGTCCCATGGGTGGGCGCAGACTCAACCCAAATACGACCATGGTGGCGCTCGATTATTTTCTTGCAAATGGCAAGCCCAATACCGTTGCCTGGATAGTGATCCCGGGTATGAAGACGCTGAAACGCCACAAATATGCGGTCCCTATACTCAGGGGCGATACCAATACCATTATCCTCTACACTGATGATCCAATCGTCCAATTTGCGAACGGAGCTGATCTTAATACACAAGGGGCGTTCATTTGATCGAAATTTGAGCGCATTGCTTAGGATATTTTGAATGACTTGGGTTAGCTGGGATGCATCGCCCAAAACCGTCGGAAGATGAGCCACCTCAACAGTGGCTTTAGCCTCATCGATCACGGGCGCAAGATACATGATCACCTGTTTAGTCAGCTGGCCGAGATCAGTGGGCTTAAACTCACGACCCCGAGTCGTAAGGCGTGCATAGGCTAAAAGATCGTTGATCAAGGCTTGCATTCTTTTCACGCCCTCGACCGTGAAGTCGATGTATTCTTCAGCCTCTGAATCAAGTTTACCAGTGTATCGCCTTTTCAAAAGTTGCGTATAACCACTCACGACGCGTAAGGGTTCTTGCAAATCGTGACTAGCAATGTAGGCGAATTGCTCTAGTTCTTCATTGGAGCGCTTCAGCTCTGCTACCAGCCGCTGCAAATCACCTTCCAACCGACGCCGATCACTCACATCACGAACGATTGCGACAACGCACTTTTGTCCATCCACCTCCGTGCCGCTCAAACTAATTTCAACGGGTAACGTAGTTCCATTTTTCCTTTGCGCCGAAAGCTGCAAGCCGGCACCCATCGGACGCGCGCGAGGTGATCGCATATACCCTTGCCGAAGTTCGGCATGTCGGAGCCTACCAGCTTCCGGCACCAAAATATCGATTGAAGCGCCGACGAGTTCAGCGACGCCATAGCCGAATAGTTGAGTACATTGTTCACTTGCTAACATTATTTTACCGCTCTCGTCGCACACCAGGATTCCGTCGGGCGCTGACTGCATCAAACTTTTGAAAATTGAAGCTGAGGAAGAATCATTTCGTTTCATAAGCTTTCTACATAAGCAAAATTGAGGCCAAATGGTTTCAGGCTTGAATCCCACTAATTGTGGGATATAACACAAATGCGTGGGGTGCAACAATTGGAGGCAATCAGCACATAAAAGGCAACTGCCTATATTGATTGACTATTAAAAACTGGCACCAATGTTGCTCCAGGTAGGATGTTGGCCAAGTCTTAGAGGAACTGAGTCGGATGACACAATCAACCACCACACAAGACGCTGCTCTGATGACCATGGCCAGATGGGTCTCAACCATCGCCGACAACATCAGAAACCCAATCAGCGGCATCAGCGCGGCACTCAGTATTTTAGAACATCAGCTACGGTCTTCGGACACTGATCTAGACTCGACAACCCCTTTAGTTGACGATGCGCTCGCACGAATTAGGCTAAGACTGACTAGTCTAAGTGAATATGTCTCAGAACTGATTGATTTCGCCAAACCGGCAGTGATCCAACCTTCCCTGACCGATTTAAACAGCTTGGTAAACGCTACGAAGAACCAGACTTTGCGCGACTTACCAGGCGTTCAGGTAGCCACGAAATTCAGCTGCAGAACATCCACAGTGAAGGCCGATCATGATCGATTACGCATAGTTCTTTCGGGAATCATGCGGAACGCCGCCGAAGCAGCGCTGACCACTACCAGCCAAAACAAACCGCAAGTTTCCATTGCTGTGGACTGCACCCATGAAGGCTTCACAATCACCGTCTCCGATAATGGCCCGGGCTTTAGCAAAGACGCTATGCACCACGCCTGCGAACCGTTCTACTCCACTAAAGAGGCTGGAACAGGCCTAGGCCTTGCCATTGCAGCCAAAGTCGTCCGAGCCCACGGAGGGGAAATTACGATCGGCAAGAGTACGTCACTGGGGGGCGCCAAAGTGTCTCTCTATCTGCCTGAAAGCAGGAAAAGTGGCCCAGATCATCTATTGTTACCTGTAACTTGAGGAACCCCTATGAGCACCCAAACTACACATGGCAAATCCTCGCAACCATCGATCAACCTTAAGGACACAAAGATCCTGATCGTCGACGATGAAGACATTCTCGCCTGGAGCATAGATACGGAGCTCCGTGCACTTGGTGCGGACACTACACGCGCCGGGAGCGTACGAGAGGCAATTGACCGTTTCCATCAATTCACCCCTGACGTTGCCATCACCGACCTTAGACTTCCGGATGGCAATGGACTGGAGCTTCTAAAAAAATGGCGTCTTGAACTACCAGACATGCCCGTGATTCTAATCACTGCGCATGGCGCCATTGATTCGGCCATCACCGCGCTTCGCCTTGGTGCCTGTGATTATCTGCAAAAGCCCTTCGACATGAAGGACCTTCTGGCTGCCGTGGGCCGCGCAACAGAAATTGCAAAACTGCGACAGAAGGTCAGCCGCTTGCAAGGTCGCGAAATAGGAACCAGCGAAGTTAAGATCGTTGGCGATACGCCAGCCATGCGTCAGCTCCAAAATGAATTGACAAGAATTGCTAAAAGTAAAGCCCAGACTGCCCTAATTCTTGGCGAAAGCGGAAGCGGCAAGGAACTAGCCGCCCGCGCCATTCACGAGTGGAGCGATCGTGCAGGCCATCCATTTGTCGAGATCAATTGCGCATCGATTCCTGAAACCCTGCTCGAGAGCGAGCTTTTCGGCTACGAGAAGGGCGCCTTCACCGATGCCAGAGAACGTAAACTAGGTCTGTTTGAAATTGCCCGCAATGGAAGCATATTTTTAGATGAAATTGGCGACATGCCACAGAAGCTTCAAGCCAAGCTACTGAGAGCGATAGAGTACCGGAGGTTCAAACGCTTAGGTAGCACTAAAGACATTGAATTCACTGGTCGGATCATAGCGGCCACCCACCGTAATCTTCTCGAGGAGGTCGCGGAAAAAAGGTTTAGAGCCGACTTGTACTACCGCTTGAGCGCCCTACCCGTGCATGTTCCATCATTGCGCGAAAGAATTGAGGATTTACCCAGACTAGTCGACTTTTTCCTACAAAAAATCAGCGGCGACCTAGAACTGCGTCGCCCCGAGGTTAGTCACGAAGCCCTCGAATTACTTATGCGCCATGACTGGCCAGGCAATGTTCGCGAGCTTAAAAACGTACTCGAACGAGCCCTAGTATTTTATGAACCACAGGTGCTGGAACCAGGCCATCTTCGCATGGACGCCGTGCCAGAATCGGCAGGCAGAGCGGCAGCGCTACCCCCAAGCACAGTCGACGTTACACCTACCGAAGTTAAGGCGCCCTTGGCAGAAAGCAGCCCAGATATGGTCCGCGTCGATCAATTGCATACGCACATGATACCCCGAGCTGGAGCCACAAGTAGCCTAGGAGCCCCTATAAGCCCCCACTTCTCACTCACCCAAGAGCTGCGCGACCTACCAGCAAAACCTGAACCTGTAACCAATAACTTTCGCCTACCGGCATCGGGACTAAACTTGGAAGAGCTTGAAAAAAGTCTTTTAACTCAAGCCCTGGACCAGGCTAGACACAATCAGACGCGGGCGGCACAATTGTTAGGGATTACTCGCCACACTTTGCGCTACCGCATGGAGAAGCATGGACTGCTAGCACCACACCACGGTGCTTTGGCATAAATCCAAGAACTTGGTGAGTACCCCATAAGCCACAGAAGTAAATTATCCAAGGAGGGATGAAGATGATCTCTGTTAATGGCAAGATAAATATTTTTTTTGGCCTCGGTGCGGGGATACTCGTCGCATCAAAAGTCGTTGTCGCTGCTCCAGCCTCACAGGCTAAGCAGGATGTTCCGACTCAGTCTATTATGCAGCAAATCATTGGGCCATTATCCAGAGTACTTCCACTCAGCTTTGATGACCTAAGCTTTGAGTCTCCCAAAAATAGACCCGCCATAAGCAAAGATCTCAAACAACTAATGGACAGCGCCAACCACCTAGAGGATCACGCAAAACGCAAAGATAAGGCATTCGACTACATAGCTAAATCACTGCGCAACGATGCACGTCACGCCTTTCACCGCTTCGAGCGCGGGGATTTTGAAGAATCTAGATTCGCAATTCACAACATGACAGAAAATTGCATTGCTTGTCATGAAAGCCTCCCCGAGACTCATAAAGTTCCACCGGCTACGGGATTTTTTTCCGCTTTGAAAATTGACCGGCTACATCCACTTGAAAAGGCTCATTTTTACGTAGTGAGTCGGCAATTCGATGACGCACTAAAGACTTATGAGGATTATTTTACAAGCGGGAGTGTGCCACTTACCAGCATCGGTCTACTTGGCTCCTTCACCGATTACTTGAAAATCGCCACGAATGCCAAAGGAGACCTTGATAGACCTAAAAAACTGATTGAGAAAATATTGGCGCGCCCTGATCTCCCCGGACACGTGAAGAGCCAGATGACCAATTGGCTGAACGCGATCATTCAACTCGAATCGGAAAAGGCCCTTACAAAGTCGGACGTAGCAGCGGCCCAAAAAGTCTTAAGTCAGGGCCGTGAAATTATGGAATTCCCGCGCGATCGCAACGGTACAGTTCATTATGTTACTGCCGCCGCAATCCTAAATCGATACGTACATGATCACCCAGAAGCTAATGCAGAAGTGGCAGAGGCATACTACCTTCTCGGCATTACTGAATCACTTCTAGCCCATTCTTATTGGATATCCCGCGAAGAGTTTGATTTTGAAACTGCAATCCGCCTAGCGCCGTCTGCTTCATTTGCTGAAAAGGCCTACACTCTGCTCGAGGAGAGCTATACGGTTGGATTTAGCGGATCAAGCGGCACCCATATCCCACCGGATGTCAAAGCTCTACTTGCGGAATTAAGAAAGTTAATTGATCAGGCGAAATCTCAGCAAAAAACTTAAAGGAGTCACGTTTATGAAGTCTCTTATCCGTGCATCCATTGCGGCAGCCGCTATTACGGCAGGACCAGTAGGCTATGGAGCCGATAGCAACGTCAAAGTTCTGATGCGAGATAAACTTACAGCCGCCCATGGTCTCCTTGAAGCACTTGCTACCGAAGACTATGCCAAACTCGAGCATTTTTCGGGTCTGCTGTACGACCTCAGTAAGGCCAGTTCCTGGAGCAAGGCCGATTCACCGGACTTTCAATATTATTCAAAGAGCTTCCAGAATGCCGCAGCCTATGTCAAAGACCAGGCTAAAGCCCATAACCTTGAGGGGGTTACGGTTGGCTACGTTAGAGTTTCCCTTGAGTGCGTCCAGTGCCACAAATTTGTCCGAAGCCAAGGACAAAAGCGCTAACCTGAAAATATTATTGAATTTGTTTAGGGCACCCAGAGGTGTCCTAAACTTGGTCACCAAACGTCCCAAAAATTGTCCACTTGGACCTTTTTTGGCCTCACGCCGGAACCAACCAAGAAATACAACGTAATAATATTATTCGAGAAACAGTTTTTTGTTACATTCTTTTGTGCACGGCATGGACGTTGCAGTCTCCCAAATTAGGGAGCTTTGTAGTCATGTCACGTCCTATGAAAATTAGTACAAGAGACTTTGACCGAGCGATTGGTTATTTGATTCGAAATCATGATCGCTCGATTTCGTTGGAGGAGCTCGCCGATTCGACCGGATTAGCAAAGGTCAGCCTCAATCGGCTGTTTAAATCCTATTGTCGACTAACCCCAATGCAATGGATGTGGAATTATCGAGTCCATCTAGCAAAGGCTGTGATTACACATAAACCAGAACTAGAGTTACGACATGTAGCATCAGTTTGCGGTTTTAGTAACCAGGCGCACTTTTCAAAACGCTTTGCCGCACACACTGGGATTAGGCCTGCTGCATTTAGAGCGGAGGTTCGCTCTACAAGGACTAATAAGCGCAAGCCAGCGAACCACGATGCCAAACAGTTATTATCTCAACGTCAGCTCAATAGGATTAAAAAACACGCTTTATTATCCTATCAAACGCAGAATCGAGCCAAAGAGAAATAATCAGCCCTTGCAACAAGGGCTGTAACACTCAGGCATGAAAACGTTGGTGCACGTGCAGAAGCTCGCATCCTTCGTAAAGCGACCACGTTCGACTCTGATGGTCGTAGCTAAACCAATCCAATCCGTCGTCGAAGTGCTTGATCGCCAAACTTCGTGCACGTGACAACAATTTTACAGCCCTAACTCTTGCTGATTTACGAAAGCGAGCAGTATGAGTTGAACACGGCTGTAACCTATACACAAAGGTCAGTATCTCCTTTAAATTACAACGTCCGTACTTAGCAATCGCAAACAACCGAAAAAGCCTTAATGTTAAATGAAAATCGGCGAGATCAATCATTTGGCCTCCAAAACATACCTCCGTTCCGATCACCTCTAACTTCTGATTGAAGTTCACTGATTGATCGCTCGAAGCGAGAATAACTCTTCCTCTTCCTAAGCCTTGCAAAACGTCTGAATAGCCCTGTACCACTTGAATTCCACTCCATCGCAAATTGAAGAAACGGATACGTAAAATAGCCACAAGTCGACCGCTGTCAACTGCGACAGAGTGACTTTGGCTAGATGTCAGCGAGATTATCCAGCCACTCAAATGCGAGGAAATCGAATAGGAAAAAATTTCCTCCTATAATTTCGGCACCTAACTTGTAGGTGGCATGAGTTGAAATATGCGCTCCTGACAAATTTTTAGGCACTACGAACACACCTATCAAGACACTGTCAAAATGACCTTATTTTAGCGTTTTTATCGTTTAACCAAGACCCTTGGTCGGTTAGGTCGCTCAAGTATTGTGCGCCACGTGACGAATCACCCAATTGATAGCTAAGGTTTTTAATATGTGTGTTCTTGCGTGCTCTCACGCTCGACGTAACTTGTGAGCCCAAGCCTCAGGTTGCACGAATGAGAGCTAACGATCCTGGAGTTGAGAGTTAATGAGTTTGCGAATGACAACTTGGCAAAAAGCGACGCTGGCTGCACTCAGCTGCGCGCTTCCGCTGACGTTGGCATTGCGCAACGTGCTTAACGCTCGCCCAAGTCAAAAATTTGGTGAGGTAGTATTATTTGAAGAGCTAATGCGCTCGAAAATGGAGGAACTATCCGATAACGATATCCATCTCACCACAGTGCGCAGCGAACTTGCAAAATTCGAAGGCCAGCGTAAGCACCTTCTAACTGAACTAACCGCCATGCGAGATCAACTCACCCAACTCGTCGACGCTGAACAAAACGACCTCAGTGAACTGCCCGAAGAAGATGAAGAAACAGACCTTCAAAGCCGCTAATAATCTATTTTTACTCAATTTAATTTGTTTGTTTGTATTAAACCAAGCCCAAGCGAGGGAGGACCATTATCAGTAGGTTTCTAGCCGTGCATGTTACACTAAAAGAATCCCCACCTTTTAGAATCTGCACGGCCAATGTGACCGACTAAATGGTCAAGGGCTTAGACGCAGGAGACGGCACCATGGAGCATTTACAAAAAGAAGCGTTAGCCACGATCCTTGCAATGTCGGATGACCGACTTGCAGCATACGCGGCGGCAACGTCGGCGACCAACGTAGCCGTGCTGCTCTCAGTGATGCCGATAAAGCGTGCAAATCAGATATTTGCTACTTTACCCCCAAGTAAGCTAGCGGCCGCACTTGGTCACAGCAAGGCCGTACCGCCAAATGGCGTTGTCATTGTAGCGCGCGAACTTGAACAAATTAATAAAGGTCTCGGCACACCCGAATCACCAAGAGAACCAAAGCCCACTCCTACCTACCGTAAAACGGCTTTATCCGCGGCGCCATTCGTACTCCTTGCGAGCGTGGCCTGGGCTGTATATTTCGTAACTGTTCCTAAACATAAAATGGTGATGCCGACGCAAACTGCAGCAGAGAAACGCTCTAGCCAATTGACAGCGGCTGCTGCCAAAGCAAGTGTTAAGCAACAGCAAGTAGCGACCGCCGAATCAAGCGCCAGTTCGGCGACCCTGACGGCTAAGCCACTTGCAGCAGTCGAAAAGTTAAGTGAAATGGTCGATGTCTTAGGGCAGAAAGAAAAAGAAGAAATGGGCCCACCGGCTCAGCCTCTTCCAGTTGGCTCTGGTAACTCCAAGCCAGTAAACATGCTTCCTAACACCACAAAGCCCACCACAGCCACAGTAGCAACGACCGAAGCCCCTGACAGAAAACTAGACACTGATATTGTTGAAGAAGACGACGAGGGAGCAGGCCTAAAGCTCACTGAATTTAAGTATAATATTCATCGCCAGCAAGGCATGCGGATCTCATTCAGACTTCGTAACGACCGCGCAGTCCCAGCTCTTGGCAGCATACACGCCACCGCCCGTTACCTTCATAGAGACGGTCGGGTTGAAATAATTGACTCAACCCCGCATGCAGAAAAATTCAAAGTGCGAAGCCTTGGTGTGCCCAAGGTCCTAGAGTTTAAACCTACTAAGATCGACGGTACTTTCGTTGACTTGATCATTGACGTACGCAATCTTAAGGGACTGAGCTTACTGCATCGGCAGTTCGAAGTAACTGGAACCTAAAAGATCTTGTCAAACTGGAAGTAGCTGACAAAATAGTCGGCGATGAGAATAGCCACGAGTGAGATCACAACGGCCTCAGTCGTGGCTTTTCCTACTCCCTTGGCTCCACCAGCAGTAAAAAATCCTTTAAAGCAACCTATAGACGCAAGAATAGCTCCAAAAACTGCTGCCTTCTCCATTCCTTGAAAGACATAGCGAGGCCTCACCATCCAGCGCAATTTCTCGATAAATACACCGACATCGATATCGTAAAACATGAGTCCGATCAAAAACGCAGACAAGCATCCAATCAAAACAAAGACGCAATTCAAAAGCGGCATGACTATGATACCAGCCAGCATCCGCGGAGCGACCAAGTAGCTGTAGGGATTCACTGACATGACCCTCATGGCATCGATTTGCTCGTTTACGCGCATCGTGCCAATTTCAGCGGCCATCGCCGAACCAGCTCGTGCCGTTACCAGGAAACCGCACATAACTGGCGCCATCTCTTTGGTTAGAGCTATGCCCGCAGCAGCACCGAGCATGGATTCTGCACCAAATTTGCGAAAAATATTGCCAAGTATCAACCCGAAGATCGCGCCTATCATCACCGCAGAGATGATCACGATTCCCAAACTACGATTTCCAACAAATTCCATTTGCCGCAGCAACAGTACGGTATTGACCCGAGGCAAGATACAGCGCTTCGATGATTCCATCAAAAACTTAGTAAAGCGCCCGAATCCGCTTATGGGGCGGATGAGGAAGTCTTCACTTAACCGAGTTAATGTTGCAGTAACCACCGTTGGCCTCCACGGCTATTAGCCTGATCCGAACTCCATTTAAGTTTAGCTGACGACGGCGTTGGCCTCCAGCAGGTGCAGCACCGCGCCTCCTTTGGTAGTCATTTTACCAATAATTACAAGGTCTTAAAATGCCACTTATTTCCTTCGAGCAGAAGATCACACTTTATGTTAGGCACCGTGCGCGAACTCTTGTCAAAAAGACGGTATGAATCAACTTAGCTCAAATTTACCAAAGCCGATGTCTGTAGGTCTGGCACCGATGGAAGGAGTTACCAATCTGCCTATGCGGATTTGGTTTCACTTGGTTTCAGCCCCCGAAACCTTGGCCACTCCTTTCCTTCGAGTCACCGCAACTTATCCTCACAAAGAGTTGCCACGCGAATTTGCTCCGGAACTTGGTGAGCTGCGCGCCTATCTACCTTACCAACTTGTTCCCCAACTAATGGCAGCCGACACCGATGAATTCTTGCGCGTGGCTCCGGCCTTGCTGCGAGAGAGCGAATTCGTCGAACTCAACTGTGGTTGCCCTTCGCCTACTTGTGTTGGCAAAGGCGCTGGGAGTAGCCTACTAAAAAATGCCGACGAATTCGGCACCATGATTGGCCGCATTAGTCGTGAACTTGGACCAGGGCGTTTTGCCGTTAAGATGCGCACAGGGTTTCAGAGTGAACAGGAATTCAGTACTCTGATCGCACCGTTGTCAGCACTGCCTTTAGCTAGACTCACGGTCCATGGGCGCACGAGACCCAACCGCTACACCGGAATGGCAAGATGGGACCTTATTGAGGAGGCGGCACAAAAAGTTGTTGCCCCTTTAGTGGCCTCCGGCGACGTCGTTGATGATTCTAGTTTGCAGCAGAGACTGAGAGTAGCTCCATCAGTTCAACATGTGATTATCGGCCGTGGCGCTCTGCGTAATCCATGGATTTTTGAGGCGCTTCGACGTCGGAGTCATGTAAGCATCAGCTTTCAACATCTGCGCCTTGCGGTTCTCGTCCTAGCCCTACTTCAGGAACTCATGGCAACTGATCCGGTCAAATTGTTTACACTCTGTAAAGAGGGGCTATTTAATCAAAGTTGTGAACACAATGTCGATCGCTGGCTGCAAGTTTATCGGGCCCTAGCCGTAGCAGTTTGGCCTGCCGGTCATGATCATCCAGACCGTCCCAGCGAAGTGTCGAGAGCCACCCTAGGACGCGTTAAACTCGTTTGGAATTACTTACGGTCAAGTTTGCCAGCGCCATTTTTTGCCCCACCTCCGCTGCGTTCAGGGAGTTTAGAGGGGTTCCTTGATGGACTTACTGCTGCCTATGACGTTTTGGAAAGGCCCCAGTATTTGCAGCTATGCCATCGCCCTGAGTTTGATTGGCTGTACAGTGGCGAGAAAAAGGTTAAAGTGGTTGAATCAACTTGCAAAGACCTAGCTGATACTCCGATTTAGCATTGAGGAGCTAGCCGTGAAGCTCAATTTGACCAGCACTGGAGGAAGTAAAGCAACGCTTCTACCAGAACGCGGCGGACTGCTTTCCTCTCTCAATCTGACCACTCCAAGTGGAGAAAAATCGGAGGTCCTCTGGCTTTCTCCTGAGTTTGATAGTTCGGGAAGTGGTTGGCCTAGCGGCGGGATGCCGCTGATGTTCCCTTTCGCTGGCCGCGTCTTTTCTGGGTTGGAGCCCTTTAAGTACAAGTTAGACGAGAAGATTTGGCAAATGCCACTACACGGCTTCGCCTTTGCCCAAAAATGGCAAGTAATTAGTGCCACCGCTGACATGATTGAGCTTAGCTTAAGCACCAGCGAGGGAAGCCGACTGTTATTTCCTTTCGATTTTGAGGTCCGAACTAGGTACCTCCTTAGCGATGATTACCTGCTTACCGAAACTAAAGTTACATGTCTGGATTCTTTCTCGCCGATTACTAAAAGCATGCCATTTGCAATTGGATGGCATCCATATTTTCGACTACCAGCTAGCGATCATGAGCAAGTTAAAGGCAGATTCAAACTAACTACATCGGCACGGACGCAGTTTAACGTCACGTCAGCAGGTGCAGCAGGCATGGAGTCCCCGTTTCCTACTGGATCCGCAGGCGACTGTAGTGATCTTGCTAACCCACATCTTAGCAACCTAATTCTAGGGCAAATCGAAAGCACTGAGGCTCAGATCGAATCTCCAGCAGGCGGACCAGTCATCAACCTCGAATGGGACCCAGCCTTTCGCTACCTAGTCCTCTGGACTCAGCAGGGCAAGGGCTTCCACTGCGTGGAACCTTGGATGGGTCTGCCAGACGCCCTAAATAACGGCGCCGGTTTAGCTTGGCTGGCTCCGTCTCAAAGTTTCACCACATGGTTCAAAATTGGCATCCGCTGAGTCAACCCACGGCTCGCGCCTGCAGGAATTCAGTCAGTAACTGTAAGCATTGTCCTGTGCCACCAGATTCTATACAGCCACCGGTGTTGCCATCGCTCCACGCATACATATCAAAATGCGCCCAAGGCATATCACCGACGAATTTTTGCAGGAAGAGAGCCGCCACAATTGGACCACCAAAACGACTGTGACCAGAGTTTGCCATATCAGCTACCGGGGTTTTTAGGGAGGCAAAGTAGTCACCAAATAGCGGCATCCGCCAACTGGGATCAGCTGCCTTTTGTGAGGCGCTTAAAAGTGCATCCGCCAACTCATCATTGTTGGCAAACATTCCAGCTATGCGTGTTCCAAGAGCAACTCGCATTGCACCAGTCAGAGTTGCCAAATTGATGAGCAGTTCTGGTTTTTCTGCACCTGCCGCCTTGCTAGCAACGTCAATAGCGTCTGCAAGCACAAGTCGACCCTCTGCATCGGTGTTATCGATCTCAACTGTCAGCCCACTGCGCGATGTCAGAATATCACCTGGACGTACGGAGCTCTGATCCACTGCATTTTCAGCAAGTGCCAGGTAGATATCACATGGCAGTGGCAACTGCGAACGCTCCAACCACAACGCTAAACCAGCCAATGACGCGGAGCCGCCCATGTCTTTTTTCATGAGACGCATACCCGAGCTGACTTTAATGTCGAGTCCACCAGTATCGAACGTGATGCCCTTGCCAACGAATGCCAAGGGACGCACACCTTTCTTTGCTGCTTTCGGGCGATATTTCAG
>OMIY01000384.1 GCA_900299215.1 bacterium
CCCTACTCTCGCGTGAAGGTGAAGTCGAGATTGCCAAGAAAATTGAGTCTGAAGAAAATCGCATGCTCGAACGGCTTCTGCATGTCCAGCTCGGCATTGATACAGTTGTCGGTGCGGCACGGGCATTCGTCGCGGACGAGATCCGGATGAAGGGCTTTATCAAAGGCTTCGACGACGATGAGGCCTCCAAAGATGAGCAGCTTCATTCTGATAAGATGAAGAAGGCTACCAAGAAAGTACTTAAACTGGTCGACGACTTTGAGGCTCTACGCAAGAAGAAGCCGACCAACAAAAAGCAGTCGGACCAGATTGAAGAGGCTCGCCAAATCATGTTTGAGGCCTTCCGGGACCTCAACATCAACCGTAAGTTGATGACTGGTGCGATCAATCGTCTGGCCGAGTTTGCCAATGCAATTCGCGAAGCAGAACAAGATCTAGCTTACTATGCACGTCGTCTCAGCACGACTCGTGAGACCTTGCTTAGCCACGTCACGTCAACTCCTGATAAGCCTTACGGCCACGCCTCGGACCGTGAATGGCAGCGCGTGGTTCGCAACTGCTTGGCAGCCAACGATACGATTCACCGCACGTCAATGGAAAGCGGCATGGAGTCGGCAGATATTTCTTCTGTCTACAACGAGCTAGCTGATATTCAACGCCGCGCTGAGAACGCTAAGCGCGAGTTGGTTGAAGCAAACCTACGCCTCGTTGTGTCTATCGCTAAGAAGTACACCAACCGTGGCTTGCAGTTCTTGGATCTAATTCAAGAGGGCAACATCGGCCTCATGAAGGCCGTCGAGAAGTTTGAATACCGTCGTGGTTACAAATTTTCGACCTACGCCACCTGGTGGATTCGTCAGGCTATCACCCGTGCGATTGCTGACCAGGCACGGACGATTCGTATTCCGGTGCACATGATCGAAACGATCAACAAACTGATACGTACCTCGCGCTACCTCGTACAGGAGATGGGACGTGAACCCACCCCTGAAGAGATCGCAGCTCGCATGGAGATGTCGGTCGACAAGGTACGCAAAGTCCTCAAGATTGCGGTTGAGCCAATTTCGCTGGAAACACCAATCGGCGAGGAAGAGGACAACCACATTGGTGACTTCCTTGAAGACAAGTCACAGCACTCGCCAAGTGAGTCTGTGATTAATCACAATCTGTCCGAGCAAACCACCAAAGCTCTAGCAACCCTGACTCCACGTGAGGAGAAGGTCCTTCGTATGCGCTTTGGTATCGGCGAGAAGAGCGACCACACCCTTGAGGAAGTCGGTCAAAACTTCGACGTAACTCGTGAGCGTATCCGTCAAATTGAGGCCAAGGCGTTGCGCAAGCTACGTCACCCCTCGCGCAGTAAAAAGCTGCGAGCCTTTATCGAAAGCTAAGAGAAATTAAGGGCGACCATGCATCTTTGCTTGCATTTTCGCCCTACCTTCTCCATTCTCTAACTTCCTGGCGCTACCTAGCGCTCACGGGCCTATAGCTCAATGGTTAGAGCAGTCGGCTCATAACCGATTGGTTGGGGGTTCAAGTCCCTCTGGGCCCACCACTTCCCACTTAGAATCAACGCCACTTCAGTCATCATGATCTTCAGCATGCTGAGCTTCAGCAGGGATTCCACCTGGAATAATCTCAGGATGCCTAATTTTGCCACCCTCGTGTGCAGCGGCTCCCATGATGGCTGCGCTAGCAACCGACAGTACAAACACAGCTGGCACGCTGTAGCGCAACGAGTCTGCTTGGCGCCCACTCATAACGAAAGCACCGAGTGCCAGGACTCCAGTCACTACAGCAAGAACAGTAGCCTTCTCAGCAGCTTCTTCGTGCTCATGGATCAGAGCCTTTTGGACGCCTGGTAGGTCTTCGATGACCTCTTCTGCAGGCTCTCCCGTTAGAAACGGGGCCACGGCACTTAAACCCACAACGGCAGTAGCAACGAGCGCAAAGCGTTTAATATCTCGACTTTGGATCATGATTGCCACACCCAGCGCCAGCACCATACCGACAAAGCCCACCACTGGCAGGTGATTCACTAACATATGGATCTGTGCGCCATTGAACAGCATGGAAAATCCCTTTCACTGGAGGTGTGACCTACTTCCACTATACTGCATAATTCGGTCCAAATTCCTAAGGAAACCAGAGCGCCCGCTCTTGCATGAGAGTATCACAGTCATAGTGACCTGGAAGTCGCCGAAGGGTGATCGGGCTGCTGGTTAAATCGCTGTGCTGAACTGGATTAAAATGCCCGTGAGACAGAAAGAAGGGTCGGGAGCCTAAGACCAACTGCTCGGATTGATCATGGACAAGGCCGACGATCAGATCCGGTGTCATAACGCGCAATTCGTAAGCAAATCGCTCGCGTCGCGCCAAATAAAGCTGTCCTCTGATAGGACCACTACGCAGAAACACTGTCACACCCGGATGTCCATCCCCATCGTCGTCACTGATCCGGGGATCTTTAGAATCCTTTGGCATCACTTCTGTAAGTGGGTCTGTGAATCGGATCCCAATTCCTGTCGGTGTTTCAGGACGCCACAAATCCCATCCTTGCGCAGAATCGCCCACCGTGATGGTTGCCACTCGAGGCACGATCGCACGGGTAAAGCTATCGGGCACTTCGCTTTTCACTGGTAAATTCGATTCATGCTCAGCGTGGCAGAAAGTATCGATTTCGACTAGCTCCCCATCACGCATTTGAAACTCAGTGATACCGAAGGTTATCACCTTGGACCGCATAGTCCCCAGCAACTGAGGATCATCGTAAGCCACCACGTCATAATGAGCATAATGACCAACCACCTGACCAACATCAATCACGGCGGCTTGGGCCTGGGTGGAAAGTATGACCAAAGTCAGAGCTGTACTTAACTTACTCATCATAAGACCTGCCTTAATGCGGCTTTGCACCGTCTGGCACTCAGGTCTACCCCGATAGAGGCCAGCCCTAGTTGATTAGCGGCGGCAAGGACCGCTCCCTCGCCACAGAATGGATCCACTACTACACGGGTCCTTGTCTCGTCTCGCAAATAGCGACAAGCAACCATACAGGCTTTCGCCCCCATAGCTCGACTCCAGCTCATAACGCCTGCATCCGGTAGCACATCTGGTCCTGGCCGTTCGGGAGTCACGACCGTCCCTCTAGTGAAACAAAGCATATGGGAATAACTCGGACGACCTGCAGCAATGGTCCCCGGTGGACGGCGACAAACTATCTTATGCCACACAAGGTTAGCTTTCGCATTTGCTGCAGCACATTGAAGTAAATAGGATTTATCTACCCAAATATGATGGTGACGGACATCGCTCTGAAAAAAAATGACCTGACCATCGGTAGGCACCCAATTCATGATCTGAGCCGCTGTACCGATAAACCAGTCACGCCAAAGTTCAAACTTATGCGGCGGGACCTCGGACACATCTGGCAGTGAAGTCACTATGCTAGTGCCGGAATCCGCAGCTTGGTCCCGCAGCCAACCGCATGCTTCGGCTTGATAAACTCGACGCCATGCAGGCCAAAATGTCGTGATTTCTCTAGTCATAAGCACTTCATAGATCGATTTGATAACACATACCCTAAATTGTTGAGGCAAGCGTGCTTTCTGATTTGATGAACTACCCGGAGTTAGATACGGTCACAAGGCGTAAATAGGTCGACTCGTTACTAGGTGAGATCAGATTGATGAATTGGACCTCGAAACTCAGGAAAATCAGCCGTTTACTTTTGCACCCTATGTTTGGATTCGCAACTTTAGTGATGATTATGTGCATCACTAATAAACCAGCACTGGCCCGTAACGCACCCGCAGGATTTGTCACTACTGCTGGTACGCATTTTCAGTTAGACGGTAAGCCTTTTTATTTCCAGGGCACAAACGCAGTTAGGTTTGGTACCACCGCTGGCGAGTCCGAGGACAAGATTTATGCGGCAATGCGCGATTACGCAAGTCTTGGTCTCCGCGTGGTGCGTATGTGGGGATTTTCCTGCAGTGGTTATATCGGATCCGATCCGATGTTGGAGTGGGCGAGTGAACATGAGCTTGGCTACAACGAAGCCGGCTGGCAACGCCTAGACATGGCTTTAGATGCAGCACGTGCTGCAGGGCTCAAAGTTATTTTACCTCTGGTCAACTTCGAACCCTCGTACTGCGGTATGGATTGGTGGACGCGTCAAGTGATCCATTCTGAGGACAAACACCTTTTCTATACCGATGCTAGAGTCAAAGTTGCCTTCAAACGCCATGTTGAGAACTTTCTAAACCGTATCAATTCCCGCTATCGAAGTAGCATTGGAAGATCCATCCGATACAAAGACGATCCCACCATTATGGCTATTGAGATCGCCAATGAGCCTCACACCGAGGATTACTACGAATACTCACGAGGCCTCCCCATGGGTGAGCTCGTGTATAACTTCCTCAATGAGTTATCCTGGCACATCCGCAAAAACGACCCTAACCACCTTATCTCCACAGGTGAGGAGGGGTATAAGACAACGGTGGACGGGTATGTTGACACCTATGACCACGTCTGGATTAACAATGGATCCAAAGGCGTTAATTTTGAGAAAAACGTTCATTTGAGCCAAATTGATTTTGCCACAGTCCACATCTATCCAGATAATTGGAATATTCCATCTAATCAAATGACCTGGGTTGAGGAGCGGCTGATGAAGCGGAGAGCTGATATAGCTCACGCCGCCGGCAAGCCTATCGTGCTTGAGGAATCCGGTTTTAATGGCGACCCAAACTGGCTCGGTTATCGCCTTGGATACGGCAGTTATCCCGCCTGGTATCTATCCAAAATGTACGAGATCGCAAATAAGTATGATTACGCAGGGACGATGATTTGGCAGTTAATGCCGAGCGGATTTCATGTTGGCGGATATGACTATGACACGTCTAGTCCGGTAGCTGGTGTCGTCAAAAATCAGGCATGGCACATGAATCATAAGTGAACAGCAAGTATGGATGCTAAGAGCGCACCATTAAGCAGCGATCCGTTTAGGTACGGTGCGCCTTGCCCAAATCAAAAGCTTGTCGTCGGAAGGGCCAAAGTGCCCGAGAGCCTCGGTGCTACCAGCCTCTAGTTTTGTCAGCAATTCTACTAGGCCCTTTTGCCTGTGACTGGTGCCGCCGTCGAATACACCGTCGGTTCCCAGCATGAATCCCTCTAAACTAGCTGCGCTTATGGAGACCTGCTTGACGCTTAGCGAGAGTGTGGGAGCCATTCCTAAAATATTTCCCGACGCCACCACAGGCAAGAATCGTTTGACTGCTGAACTACCAAAATCGAGTACTAGGGGTACATGGCCAGCTGAGTAGTAGCGGACCCCCTTTTCAGAAATCAGGGCAATGCCCATGGTTGCTGTGTGAGGCACGCGGGCGCCCATAGTCAGAAGTGTCTTATTGGCATTTTGCATAAATAGTTCTGGGGAAAAATCTGCCTCAAATAGCGTCTCGACCCAAAGCGTATGGATAGCTTGCGCGACCATTGCGGCAGCTAGGCCTTTGCCAGAGACGTCGGTAACTGCAAGCACTAAGTCCCCCGAGTCTAAGACTCTAGTCGCAAACCAATCACCACCTAGGGCGTCAAACTTCTTCTGATAGTATTCAACTCTAAACCCGCGCCAATCAAATGGATCAAATTGCGTCACCAGCGCATCCTGCACTTGACGCGCAAGCTCGATCTCTTTCTCTATGGCTAAAGTGCGTAGACGTTCGTTTTGGACTCTGAGGTCATAGGCATTCTTTTGGGCCAGGTAAACGTGATAAACACTGTTAGCGAGGTTGTCATTATTGACAGCCGCGTAAATAGAGACTGCCAGCATGATGCTCATCCAAGGTACGATCCATGGATGCATCTCCGCGTTTCCCCACATCGCCCATGCGCCAATCCCGACGATCTGGATAGTAAGCGCTATATTGGCAAGGCGGCCAAAGTGCGAAAATGCTAGCAGCAAGGCAACAGCACCGAGATAAAGCCCACTACCCAGCACCATAAGTGCCGTGACTGTGGTCCCCTTCGAAATCAAAGCTAGTGAAATCCCTAACCCAACAATAACTGTTTCATAAAACAGTACCAAAACCAGTTGGAAGGTTTTTTTGCCATGCTTGATCTGTGGAACCATAAACAGGAGCACGCAGAAAGACATGATCATCAGAGTTGGAATCATTATAGAGCGAACGATGACAGGCGCGTAAATGTAAGCGACAACATTGCACGCAAGTAAAAGAATCGAGATAGAGATAAAATATTTAGACGGCGAGCTTTGATCAATCTCCTTGCCCAATTCTCGAAGATTACTTGGTTTAGGCTCATCAGGATCAGGCTGCATCGTCTTTTTTCTCCACCTTGACGCTAGCCTTGTCGTTGATCTTCACCACAATAAAGGACACATCGTCTCGCAGAGCACCGTTGCTATCGGATTTCACCTGCACGGCGCACCTAATTTCAAGTAGTTTACGTAGGTCGGATGCTGACTGATCCTCACCTGATTTTATCAGCTTGGTTAACATCCTCAGACTGGGGGTTTTTCCTTTTGGTGTGGTCGCATCCAGCAATCCATCCGAAAAAAGCAGAATCGTATGAATCTCATCCAAGGGCTTGGTGACTATTTCAGCGGTCTGAACCTCATCGGAATGTCCAAGTAAGGTGTTAGCATATTGGGACAATATGTTGATGCTCTTCTTTTGGATCAGTACCGCAGGAACATGGCCTGAATTCATATAAGAGTAGGTACGATCCTGTAGGTCCACAATCATCGAAATCATGGTCATGTACAGCCGGTCAGCCGATGATGTTCTTATGATCGTGTTTAGACAATTGTGGACTTTGACCAGCGGAGCTGGCCTTCCATGATCGCGTCCATGTTCCTCGTGGATCATGTCAGTAGCACCCTTGGCGAAAGATGCAAGTAGCGCGGAACTCACTCCATGGCCCGTTACATCACCCAGGTGGAGATATAGCCAACGGTTAGCTATGAGCCCATAGGAGTACCAATCGCCACCAACTGCTTCCGCGGCCATATATCCTGCCGCAATTTCATAGCCATCGTGTGTGACGCTAACTGGCGGCAAGAAGTCTTGCTGCAGTACCGAAGCCGTCTGCCGTTCAGATTCAAGATAAATCCTGCGCCGTGTCTCTAGGTGTCTCTGCTCGCTGTAGCCTAGAATGACTGATCCAATAAACCCAAGCATTGGCAGTGACCAAGGCACCTCGATTCCAAATAAGACAAAGGTGCCAACGAATCCGGTCATGAGGGCCAAGAAGATCAAGGTAAAGCGTTTAAAAAAGCGAGCAAGCGGTAGGCCCATGCCGCACACTACGCCAAATACTGTTAGGAAGATTACCCACACCATCGCATATCCAGTAGATCTTAGCCATGAACCACGGAGCACACTGTTAACATTTGAGGCAAATAACCATGATGTCGGCACTAGGCCAAATGGTGAATTGGTGAACTGGGTGTTTCCCGTTGAATACTGAGTAAAGATCAGAACCACGTCACCGGGCTTGATACCATCTAGAGCGTCAGTCCTGTCGCTGAAGAAAGGACTTAACGACATGACCACGCCTGCTAAGGATGTCCCGGTAAGATAGTCGATTGGAACCAGGCCACGCTCGTCGATTCTAACTTTAGTCCCGTTTACGATCAGATGACCGCGATCGATTTTTAAATCATCTGCGGCATAGAGACTCAGATGAGGAATGGGCATAAAGTCATTAACGACGATGGCTGGGGCGAAATAATTCTGCACGAAATCCTGGAAATGCCCTAAGCGCTTAAATGCTTGAAAGTAAGCCCCCTCCGGGCCATA
>OMIY01000385.1 GCA_900299215.1 bacterium
AGCTCGCTCTCGAGCAGATTGGACGGAAGAGCTGCGCAATTGACGGCAACAAAGGGTTCATCACGGCGGCTCGAAAACGCATGAACCTGGCGCGCTATCACTTCCTTACCGGTGCCCGACTCACCGGTAATCAAGACAGGTACTGCAGTGTCTTTGATCTGCTCGACCACTTCTTTGATCCGAAGCATCTTCTCGTCAGCGGCTAGGAATGGGCCAACATTTTGCCGCAGCACCTGCGTATACTGCAGATAGTCTTCAGCAGTGGGTTTATCGCTACTTGGCTGGGCAGGAGCTGTCAGAGGTAGGGCTGAGTTGGCATTCGATGCGTTCATGAAGTCCCTTTCGCTAAGTGAAAAAATATCTACTGAAGCTGACCAAGACGCTCCTTGGCGAGATTCGAGTAAAAGAGGTTATTGCCGTCGTCGCTGGCTTTTCTAAATGCTTCGATGGCCTCGGCGCGACGGCCAGCACGGAAGAGAAGGAGCCCGCCCTTGTACAGTGCTTCAGCGCGGCCATCCCAGTTTTCTGCCTCTTCACCAACTTGGGTAAATAGACGCCCCGCATCGAGGTATTGATTACCTTTGCGATACTCGTCAGCAAGAGCCGTGAGTTCGTTTGCCCACACTTTCTTGGCTGCAGCGTCATCAGCAAAATCTTTGGGCTTCATGTATTTCAGGAGATCAATCGCCTTCTTACGTTCTGCTGCCATTCCAAGCTCGCTGAAGCGTTTACTTAAATCGGTCAACAAGACAACTGCACTACCGGACGGACTGAAATTACGAGTCCAATCTTTAGCCTCACCACCGTTGTCGGTTGATTTCTTAGTAGTCAGCGCTGTAGTCCAGTTAGCTAGGACAATTTTCGGGCCGGTCCGCAACTTTGCTGGACTGATGACGGTTTGCTCAAAGTAGTTCTTGTAGGCGATTGCCAGTTTAGACTGCTCGTCCGTGCTAAGGCGGGACCACTGTTCATCTGCCGCTTTATCAGCAGCCACACTTTGCTGCGTTAATTTATTTATCGTTGCCGCTTCAAGACCATCTTCTTTTGCAGTGATTGCGGCTTCACCAGCAGTGACAGATAGCCAGAACTGCGACTTAAACTGATCAGGACCACCTGCCGAAGATTTTGCAGCTACGGCATAATAGTCAATCGACTTTGAACTTTGTCCGAGTTGTCTGTAAGCCTCAGCCAATGCCCATGAAGTCTTGGTCGTCGGCTTTGACTTTTGCATGGGCTTAGGGAGTGCTTCGAAATCGGTGATCGCCTCGAGCAATTTTCCGGCTTCGATTTTTGCCTGCAAACTGTTGTTTAGCTTCGCATCAAAGCGATCGTTGAGCTCTGTTTTGTACGGTTCAGCTCCACTTCCGTTGAAACGCTTAAAGTAAGCATCTGCAAATTGTCCTGTTGCTCGTTGCCAGGCAGTCTGCGGGTTGAGCATGTCATTGAGGAGGAGGCTTCCCGCGAGAAAGGCGGTACGCGAATTTTCGACATTCGGATAAGCGGCTGTAAGTTTTGCATGCACTGGACCATTGATCGGTGGCATGGATTTAGGATCAAAGCCTTTGGTCTTCGCGGCTGCCATCCACCAAGCTTGGCGCAAGGCCACTTGGGCTGCCAGCTCACCATTCTCGCGCAGACGTATATTCGCAACCTCTTTAAGAAGTGTGTCGTATGCCGATTGATCGCCAGTCTGCGCCACTTTAATCGACGCAATGTCGAGGCGCCGTAAGCGGGCAAATTCAGCTAGCGGGCTCTCGGGATGTTTCTGGACTAGTGAGCTGAAATAGCCATCAGCTAACGTGAGATTGCCTTGGCCCAGCTGAGTCTCGGCAAAGCGCCATAGATGCAACGCGTCTTTATCAAAAACAGTCGGATCGCGACGCACTACTTGTTCATAGGCGACCATGGCTTTGGCTTCGTGACCCAAGTTGAAGAGCTTACCAGCATAATCCGCCATAGCCTCTGCCGAACTCAGGACTTGCGGCTGTGCCGTCGGTGCTTTAACGCGGCGGCTGTTGCCCTCTTCGTAGACTGCGGTTTTGAGTGCGTAAATATAGGGCGGATAATCACGCCAAGCCTTGCCAACACCGTCCTGGGCCAAGCGCAGACCTGAGCTGAGTTCCTCAGGGGTGGCAAAGATTTGTCGTGGTGGCGCGACTAGAAGTTTGCGGGTTCCCTCTGGCCTGTCCTGACGGCGCGGTGCTTCATCCTGGCTCAGGCGCGCCTCTCTGCTCTCGGGCGAGACTAATTTCAGCTTTGAGCGTGGTCCTGATTTTTCCGGTACCATTTTTGGAACATCATCCATCGCACCACGATCACTGGATGCAGCGTCGTCTTGAGCCTCCTGCTGCACCAGCGGTAGGCCGGTTGTGGGATCGCGCTCCTCGCTAAAGTCAGCGTCATAGATGTCGATCGCAACTCTGAACGGCTCGCTAAACTTAGTCACAAGAGCTCGCACATTGCGGTCACGTAGGACAAATTTAACCTCAGTGCCATAAGGGCCTAACTCTTTGACCATCAATCTTCTGATGAGACGCTCATCATATTGGTCGAGGGCGGTGAGTTCACTCGGGGCAGTTTTGAGAAAGGTAACGACTAAGGCGTTGGTGGCCTTGTCGTAGTCGTGGGTGACCTCACGCTCGCTAGCAAAGGGTACGACCAGCTGGGTATAGAGCCCGTCAGCAAGCACGTTTTCCGCCCCTAGCGGCACTATGGCAGCTAAAAGCGAGCTGAAAAGGATCACCATGATGGTCAGAAGTCGCATAAATGGCTTTCAGACTAGAGAGGAGAAACAAACCGGGGAGGAAGTGGAAACCGGGGAGGAAGTGGAACTTACGGAGGTTGAGGAAACTAAGAAGTAGAGGTGCGTCTCTAGTAAAGCAATTTGTGTGCCAGCTTTGCCCACTGCCGGAAACCCGCCTAGGACGGGATTGCCGCCCCTGAAGGCGCCAATAATCCGGCGCTCCTAGGCGTCAAAGTGGTGACGGGAGCGCCTGTGCCTTGTCAGGATTTTGGCGGCTGTGATACGAATTTGACTACAGTATTGCAGAATAGCTTGGCGCCCGATGTTTTTTGGTTTTGATTTGGATTTTGGGCGTCACTCCGACGATGGGGCTCGTAAGTTATGGAATCAAGAGCAAAGGTCGCGCCGTCAATTCCCTGGCTACAAGGAGCGCGCCCACCGCGCATTGCCGTGGTCGGAGATGTCATTCTCGATGAATATCTGGACGGTCAGGTGAACCGCATTTCTCCCGAGGCACCGGTCCCTGTGCATTTAGTTACTAAGACTATTCACGGAGCTGGTGGTGCGGCAAACGCTGCCCGCAACATCAAGCTGGCTGGTGGCGACGTCATGCTGCTGAGCGTGATCGGTAACGATGAGGCCGGCAAAAACCTGCGTCAGCTGCTCCAGAGGGATCAGATTGACACCTCGTATATGCAGTCCGTCAACGATCGACCTACCATACGCAAGACTCGGATTACCTCGAGCAGTCACCAATTGGTACGAGTTGACTGGGAGCGTGTGCATCCCATCAGCACTGAAGTCCAGGACTGGATTATGAATGGACTTAAGTCGATTGAGTTCGACGCCCTTTTAATTAGTGACTATGGCAAGGGAGCCCTTCCTATCAGCCTGCTCAGCAACCTTTTGGGACTTGCCGCCGAACGCAAAGTGCCGGCCGTCGTCGACCCAAAGGGACGGGATTTTAGCAAGTACCTACATGCGACTCTCATAACACCAAACCGTAAAGAAGCCTGTGACGCACTGGGCTTGGACCCGTCCGATGACTACTCAGGTGAGGAATTGGGGCGGCGCTTACAGTCGACCTTTGGCCTACAAAACGTACTGGTCACCATGGGCCCCAAGGGTATGGTACTCGTCCCTGATGCAAACAAAGGAGCTCCTTCGACCCCTGTATCCCTGCCCGCTATGGCGCGCGAGGTTTACGACGTCTCAGGTGCAGGTGATACTGTTGTTGCGATCATGACGCTTTGTTTAGCAGCGAAAGCTCCCATCGTTGATGCCATGCACATCGCTAATACGGCGGCAGCTCTAGTTGTGGCCAAGTGGGGTACACAACCAGTACGGCTAGATGAGCTAACCGTAGCACTCACCAGCGAACCAGCGGCCAAAGCTAGCGGCACCAGCTTTTCGACAGGTGCCAAGATCGCTAGTAGAGAGTCCCTTAAACAGCTCCTAGAAGCTCCAGCACTTAGACAGAAAAAGATCGTCTTTACCAATGGTTGTTTTGACATTTTGCATGCCGGTCACATCAGTTACTTAGAGGCGGCCAAGTCCCTGGGGGATCTTCTCATCGTCGGCGTTAACACCGACGAGTCAGTGCGGCATCTAAAAGGCAAAACACGCCCTTACATCGCCCTTAGTGATAGGATGCGGCTGCTTGCTGCGCTGGCTTCGGTCGATTTTGTGGTGCCTTTTGGCGAGGCTACACCACTTGAATTGATCACCAGCCTATCCCCCGATGTGTTGGTTAAGGGGGCGGACTACGACAAGGATGCGCCTAGTTCGTCGCCTAAAACTATAGTTGGCGCCGACGTAGTCCGAGCCAGCGGCGGAACGGTAGAAACGATAACTTTGGTACCGGGTCTTTCAACCACGTCGATAATCGAGCGAATTCGAGGCCTGTAACAAATTGTAATTTATATATAAAATTTTGATTGTTCAATTTTCGCTAAAGATTTTCTGCCAGATGACGAGGAGAATTCTAGTTGGCGGAGGTTGGACACGCATGACACACGACATAAAAATCGACAAACGAACAGACAGCCGGGACGACCGCTTTGGGGGGGATTTCTCGCTCAAGCTACACCCGGTGGATCAGGTAGGCAAAGTGATACCTGTGCGCCCGATGGACGTTTCCAAGCGCGGTCTGGGTTTTTTATGTCGTGAGTCTTTGAGGATCGGTAGTCTTCATACCTTAGTGATCGGCGAACATCGGTTTCGGGTCGAGTTAGCTTACTGTAGCTCGCACTTGGGCATCGACGGCCTCTACCGCTGCGGTCTGTTTCTACGCGATGCTGATGGCAGTTTACATGCTGCCTGTGAGAAGCATGGTCTGCTCATGGCCGACGAAACGCCCGTCCACGGAATACCCGTCAAACGCCACGCCTAAGCCCTCTCCTGCCGAGGCTTATCATGCTTTTTCCTACCGTAGAGTTTGCTGCATTCTTTGCCCTAATCTTTGGGCTGAGTTGGAGCGTTGCTGCCTGGCCGACGCTACGTAAGTGGGTGTTGGTGCTAGCCAGCTTTTTCTTTTACGGTTGGTGGGACTACCGTTTTGTGGCTCTTTTGTTTAACTGTACGGTCGTCAATTACATGTTTGGCATCTGGATCGACCGCACGGTTCATGAACGCACGCGCAAAGCGATTTTAATCACCGCTGTAACTGCCAACTTAGCGGTTCTTGTTTACTTTAAATACACGGGATTCTTCCTAGCGACCTTGAGCGATATCCTTGCGCAATTTGGCATGGTAGGCGCCGTCAAAGTCTTCGAAGTCGTGTTGCCAGTCGGAGTGTCGTTCTACACCTTTCAAGGCATCAGCTATGTAGTCGATATTTACCGCCGCGACATGCGAGCCATTGATAGCCCTCTCGATCTTCTACTTTTTAAATCGTTCTTTCCTCAACTCGTTGCCGGTCCCATCGTGAGAGCAAGTGAATTCGTCCCGCAGCTTTCACCGGAACACACAACCACAGAAATCAGAGCGACCCGAGCACTCATCCTGATTGGTGTCGGCCTTCTCAAGAAAGTGATCCTAGCAAACTATTTATCTACCGACCTTGTAAGCCCTGTGTTTAGTTCGCCGCGGGAATACGGCACTATCGATATGATCCTGGCCAGCTATGGTTACGCCATTCAGATCTATTGCGACTTCAGTGCTTATACCGATATGGCTATAGGCTTTGCCCTGCTGCTTGGGTACGAGTTTCCCACTAACTTCAATCAACCCTATCGCGCTGAATCCTTGCAAGACTTTTGGCGTCGGTGGCACATCTCACTTTCGACATTCCTACGAGACTACCTGTATATCCCACTCGGTGGATCCAAGCAGGGCAAATGGAAGACCTACCGCAATCTGATGATCACCATGGTGCTCGGCGGACTTTGGCACGGCGCCGCATGGAACTTCGTCATCTGGGGTGTCTTGCATGGCGCGGGGCTGGCAGTTGAAAGACTCAGTGGTGAGTTACTCAGACGCGGCAAGAAACCCGGTCCTAAGTACCGAGCTAATCCATGGAAGATCATCGCGACATTTCACTTCGTCTGCTTGACTTGGATATTCTTTAACGCCGAGTCGTTCTCGACGGCTATCGAATTTCTCGAATCTTTTGGCAATACCGAGATCACTGCGAAAATGCTGACGCCTTTAAGTCTAATCCTCATATCCGTTGGCATGATGACCCAGTTTGTACCCGGTGATTGGTTAGATACGATGGAACAGCGCCTTTATCGCATCCCATTGCCACTTCAGGCTACTGGCCTTGCGGCCTTAGTGGTGATGGTTACGGCGTTTAGTCCAGGTGCTTTGGCGCCGTTTATTTACTTCAAGTTTTGAAAGGAACTAGTTTATCGCTCTTAGCCTGGTCAGTGGCTTTTTCAAAGCCGACGCCCAGATCTCGTAGCCTTGGCGGGTCAGATGCACACCGTCGAAAGACACGGTCTCTGGCAGGGTTCCATCAGGACCTAGAAAGCGCGACCCAGTATCAAGAAACTCACTGCCACTCGCAGCTGCAACTTTAACGAGCAGCTCATTCACTGATTTAATTTTTGCGCGGCGCGGATGATCAGCTTCTTGGCCACTGGGCAAAAGACCCAGGACTAAAATCTTGGTTGTCGGAGAGCGTTGCTTGATCGCAGCGATCAGTTTAGCGATACCACCAGCGATAGTCTCCGGATTTGCTAAACCTAGATTGTTTATCCCAGCCATGAGCACACAGACCTTAGGCCTGGCCACGGCGAAAAGACCATTCTCGACCCGCCACAAGATATGCTCGATGCGGTCTGACGAGATACCAGCGTTTAACACTTTTTGGGTTGGGAGGCCGTGCATCTGCTGCTCCCACGCGACTCGGTTCAGCTCCCACCCTTGCGTGATCGAATCGCCGAGCAGCAGCACATCGTGTTGAGTCTTGGCGGCTTTGCTCAAGATATCGTTGTGACGTTTAAGCCAAGACTCTTTTTGAGCTCTAGAAATTGGTTGTAAATCCTGGGCTCCAGGAAACGTGATGTACGAGCTGGCTGTAGCCGTGGCTGAACCTAACAGCGCCAGTGATAATGTGACAGCAGCGGTCATCGTAGCAAGGTAGTGACGGCTAGATTTTTTGATTTTTGATGGAGTTTGCATCGTTAATCCATGGCACGGTTCAGGTGCAGCGTTAAGTCAGGTAAAGCGTTCGGAAACAATTAGGTGTCGTTCTTAACTAGGCATAGTCATTGATGCAATTCATGGCCCGAAATAC
>OMIY01000386.1 GCA_900299215.1 bacterium
CGATGGTGATTTCGTCAGCCGCAGTGAGGCGCAGCGTCGTGCAATGGCTGGCCTTGACCTCTCGGAGCTGACTCCACGCATTAAGGTTCCCACCTTAGTGATTCATGGTGAGGACGATCTAATAATCCCGCCTGAGGCTGCAACAGAGCTAGCGGGTAGCATCAAAGGTGCCAAACTTGAGTTGCTGCCCGAAGCGGGTCATCTATTATTGGCTGAACGACCCAAAGAGCTATATGGAATGATCGCTCAGTTTTTTGCGGGTAGCTGAGTTGGTCGCTGAACTTAGCTAAGCTGTGGCTACTGAAGTAGTCAGCCCAGCAACTAAGCGAACCTCTGTTTCGCTCATGCCAAGCTCTGTAGCAACGGCTGCTGGGCTTCGCCCTCTTGCTAACAGCAACCGAGCATCTGCGTACTTCTTGTCTTCGATTTCGGCAATGACGTCCTCAATAGGCACTCGACTGTCTAACAGCCGACAGATCTTTTCGCCGCGGGATAGCAGGTTCTGAAGACTGGTCTTTTCATCGTCGACACGCCTAAGCATGGACTCAAGATACGATTGTTTGCGTGAAAGTTCCTTTAACGGGTCGGCGAATCTTTCAGTCAACTCGCTCACAACTTGTTCCATCTCTTTAGCAATCGTTTGAGCGCCCGTTTTTACCTCTTGTTCGGCCTCGGTCGCTAACTTCACGGCCTTGTCCAAAGTGGATCTAGCCTTGGCCTGCGCAGCCTCAAGCTCCTCTTGAACTGTGGTGCGGAGGTCTGCCAAAAGGCGACGCTCTTCAGTCAACTCGGCGACGAGCTCCAAATGGGTCTCTCGGCGACGGCTTAAAGAATAAACCGCGACCATCAAACCGAGGTCCAAGACAATGAGAGCAGCGATCAGAATGGTCGTCATTTAGCCGTCCTGAAGGTATGACTTAAGTACTTGCTCGTCGACTTCATCCATGTTCACCATCTGAACAAGGACCAGTTTTTTCTTACCGCGTTTGCCAACATCTGTGGATTTAACGACCTTGGCCAATACCTTGAACGTACCGGGTGTGTCGATGCGCCTATATTCGACTAATCGCTGCTTTCGGTTCCAGTAGTCTGGCAAAGAAATGTGAATTTTGAGCAGCGTTCCTTGAGCGTATTCTTGTGTTCCCTGAAACTCAATGCCGTGTGGACTGATGTGTAGCGTCTGCGCTTTTTGTTCACCATCGTCTTCACCCAAACCGTACGGCTTGACATCGACAACCACCTTGCGGTTTGACCGCGGGTACTTCTTGATTAGATCCTCGTCAAAGCCAGGATTCGCCGCCTCCTGCTCAACTCCCTCGCTAGGGACCTCGGGTGTGGGGCTCGCTGTCGGTGAAGCGAGCTCGGCTGGTTGATTTGGTTGATCTGACATGGTTGGGGACTCCTCTAGCTAGCTTGTTTCTTAGCGTTGTGAGCCTGAAATATCTTGGCAAGTTTCTCTTGTAAGGTCTGTCCGGTGAAAGGTTTGACCACGTAGTTACTGACGCCGGCTTGAACAGCATCCACGATATTTTGTTTTTCAGCCTCTGCCGTGATCATTAGAAACGGTATGTGCTGGTACTTAGGATCAGCGCGTACAGCTTTCAAGAAGTCGAGGCCCGTCATATTTGGCATATTCCAATCGGAGCAAATAAATTCGATACCAGGAACACTTCGAAGTGTGTCGAGAGCTTTTGCGCCATCCTCAGCTTCAACAAGGTTCTCGTATCCCAGTTGTTTAAAAAGCGTCTTCACGATCCGTCGCATAGTCGGAAAATCATCGACTACTAAAATCTTCATATTGCGATCGCCGACAGCCATGGGTGCTCCTGTACCCAAAAATTAAAGCACTTAGTCGATAAGTAGATTTTTCAATTTAGCTCGCAATTTGGTAACGGCCTGAGTGTGCAGCTGACTCACGCGGGACTCGGTCACCTCGAGAATTTTTCCGATCTCTTTGAGGTTTAAGTCTTCGTAGTAATAAAGCGACAACACCAACTTCTGCTTCTCTGGTAGTTCCTCGATATTTTTAATTAGGAGCTGGCGAACGCCCTTACTCTTTAGCTGAGTGAAAGGGTTTTTGGAGCCAACATTCTCTAAACACTCAAGCAAGCTCTTGCGGTCGTGTTGGTTGGGACCAGCTAGTTCGTCGATCGACAGCATGGTGACAGCTTTTACCTTGGCTACCATGCCGTGATAGCCGTCCAAGCTCATGCCGAGTTGAGCCGACACTTCTGAATCACTGACCGCTCGTCCAAATCTTTGCTCAAGTTCTTGGTAGGTTCGCTCGATCTTTTTGGCCTTGTCCCGAACACTGCGTGGTACCCAGTCCTGTGATCTGAGCTCGTCCAGTATCGCGCCCCGAATTCGAAACTCAGCATAAGTCTTAAATTTGTTGTCCCGACTTGGGTCGTATTTTTGGATGGCGTCCATGAGTCCAATCACGCCGGCACTAATCAAGTCGTCAATATCGATGTTTGACGGAAGTCGAGCTGCGATTCTTTGAGCCACGAATCGTATCAGTGGAGCGTAGTCCATGATCAACTGATCACGTAGCTTGCCATCGACCCCTTGGGTGTCCTGCTTGTAGCGTTTGACAAGGCCTTTCATTTCGCTCCTTCCACTCGAACCGGCTCCTGCCTAAGCAGGCTACGCCAAAAATCCTGAGCATCAGCATGTTGGTTAGGTGTAGACATCCCCGTCAACTTCCGCGCTATTTGTGTCCAGGCCTGACCAGAAATGGTGTAGGTCGACTGTTCTGAAGCAGCACGACGTTGCATGACCGACCTGTTCACCTGTGGATCCAAGGGAACGTTGCCAACATAAGAAACCTGTACGTCTAGGAATCGCATTGCTACTTCGGTAATCCTCGATGCAGACTTTAGCCCTTCACTTTCGGATCTTGTTTGGTTGATCATCAAATGTGGTCTTTTAATGCTGTGGGATTCGGACAAAACTTTGATCAGGGCGTAAGCATCAGTGAGTGCGTGAGGCTCAGGAGTGGTGACAACGAGAACCTGATCGGCGGCAGAGCAGAAGTGAGTAACAGTGCTTGAGATTCCCGCCCCGGTGTCAATGAAAAGTACGTCATATGTTTTATTAATTGTTGGGATTTGATCGATGATTTGTTGTTGTTGGACATAACTTAGGCTGGTGAGACTGGCGATCCCGGAGCCGGATGGAATGACGTCGATGCCGAGCGGCCCACTTATAATAATGTCCTGCAAACTTACATGGCCGTCGAGGACGTCTCTAATATTGTAGCGAGCCTGCAAACCGAGCACAACGTCCACATTCGCAAGTCCCATATCTCCATCTAAGATCAGGACGGAGTGACCCATTCGCTGTGCAGCTACGGCAAGGTGTACAGTGGTCAACGTCTTGCCTACGCCACCCTTGCCGCTGGTAACGGCAATCACCTTTGGTGCCTTTGCGCCACCCTTTATGGATCTTACGTTAGACACGATTCCTCCGTTACAAGCCGAAAATTCGCTCAATCACGCGTTCGCGTGTTGATCTCTCAATGTCATCTGGAATCTGCTGGCCAATCGAAAAAAAGCTAAGGGGAATAGACCATTTTCGAGATGCGTTAAAAATCTCGCCAAAGGCCCAGCTTTCATCCAGTTTGCTAAATATCAAGCTGTTTATTCCAAGGTTTAGAAAGGCCCTTATTTCCTGCTCAACTTGAGATTCCTTGGAGGTCGCTGATAAGCATAGGTGAAAATCAACCGGCATTCCGTTTGCTTTAAGCTCGGAAAGCGCCGTGATGGCTGCGGGATTCTTTGGACTAACGCCTGCCGTATCGATTAGCACAAGTTCAACATCTCGGTGTGATTCAGGAATTTTAATGATGTCTTCCGGTGAGGATGCAGCAATAAAAGGTAGACCGATTATTTTGCAAAAAATCCTCATTTGCTCTGTCGCAGCTAGTCGTTGGTGATCTAAGGATGCAACTACAACCTGATTTTTTTCCTTAAGAGCATACATCGCGGCAAGTTTTGCGGTTACCGATGTTTTTCCAACTCCGGACGCACCGATGATCGCCTGGTACGAGGTGGCGCCAGCCATCACTGACCAGCGCGGAGCTATCTTAATGCGTTTCATCATCCAGCGGATGGCCTGATCGCTAAAGTAACTTTCCCCCTCCTGAGCATTTGGCGCAGGAAGAGTTCTTAAATGCTTTACTAATTCAGCAATACTAAGGTCGTTAACTCCCATAAGCCGAAGCTGACGTTCCAGCGGTACCATGCTTTTAGGTAAATCGTGAATCGAGGACCCCTCCTTGGTACGGAGTGCCTCGGTCACTAAAAGCTTCAACTCTTGCAGTCCAGCCTCAATTGCCTGCACCTGAACCTTAGTTGCCGCCACATCTGACAAGGCAGCTAAGCGGGCTTGAAGTTGCTCTAATCCGTTATCGTTGATTGCAGGAGGTTCTGGCGCATATCGACTAGATGCGCCTTTTTTGGCGCTCCCGGAAGTGGCGGCCGTGATTTCGTAAATCAGTCCTTTTCCGCCTGGAGCCTGTCTTTCGCGTGTTGACAATATAACAG
>OMIY01000387.1 GCA_900299215.1 bacterium
CGACTGGTGGAGGATAAGGGATTCGAACCCTTGACCCCTAGAATGCAAATCTAGTGCTCTACCAACTGAGCTAATCCCCCAACGCGGGCGACTCTTTATCTCTGATTGTCCCAAAGAGCGCAAGAGTCAATTTAAGAAAAATTTCAGTCCCAGCCAAATTCAGCCAATAAAACATCAGCTCGCTGCTCGTTCAGCTTGACCTCGCGCACGCAGGTTTGCTGACAGACTAGTCCGTGTGCCTCGCAAAGACTAAGGAATTCGTCCATATAACGGCGCCCAGGGTCGGCGAGAATCGCGGTGCCCCCTGGTGCCAGAAGGTTGGCGACAGCCGTCGCCAGGTAACCGGGTTGCCAGGCTTCGTATAGAAGATCGCTGCCGATGAGGAGCTCGACTTGGCCGCCAAAACTTCGCGCCTGGTCCTCAGTCATGTCACGCCAATCCAAATTGGCATAGCTGATGCCTGATAGATGGTTGAGGTCAGCATTTAAGGTCAAAAATTCCGCTACCATGGGATGACGGTCGGTGGCGATCACACGGGTAACACCCGCAGCGGCAGCAACTAAGCTCGGCAGGGCCAGACCACAGCCTAGCTCTAGGGTGCCTTTGGGCTTCCCCTTGGTCCGAAGTCTTTCGACCAGATGTTCGGCAAGTCCCACGGCCGATGGCCAAATAACGCCAAAATAGGGGTTAAACTCGGCAGTATTGGCTGCACTGCCAGATTTGTCACGGGCGGCGACCACCTTAAGGCTAGTACTCAAGGCTTCCTCAAGATCACCGAGGCAGCGAAGATTAAACTCGGTACCAGCAATGCTGATCCGACGCACCTCGTGACTAAGCCTTTGGCCTAGACCATGCCAAGGTGACTGCTGCCGCCTTCGGGACGCTGGCTGGGACATGGGAGATCCCTCGGTGGATGCAACGTCGATCTATCTCGATCATAGCATAAGTGCTTTCCCCATGTTAGAAGCGGATTATGGAGACAGTACGTTCGATACCTATAGCGGCATTGGCCCGCAATCAGGCGCTGCTGCGTCACTATATGCGGCCTCTGGCTGGCGGCTTGATCGCGGCATTGCTGATGGCATTGGCGCTCGGGATCGTCAGTGCCTTGGTTGCGGCATTAGTCGGCCCCTGTGTGCAGGTGATCACAGCGCCGGCAGACAGCTATTTACAGTACAAAGATCTCTTCGGAGCCTGGCTTGGCCCAGCGATCGCCCAGGTCATGGCGGAACCCGGCATCACGGCCGGAGCATTGTTGGCGCGAGTGCCACTTTTGCTGGTCGCTCTTGCACTGCTTAAAAGCGTCTTTGGCGTGGCGCAGTGGTTTATCTGGGAGCGCGGTGGCGAGGTGGTTGCCTTCCATTTGCGAAACGACTTGGCGCAGGGTTATTTGCAGCTCAGCCCTTCGGTGCGCCGTGGTGATACGGGGCGGACGATTGAGGAGCAGCTGTCTAGCGGTGTGACGTCGGACGTCAAACTGGTCAGAGAATATTTAGTCCATTTTTACGGTGGGCTGCCGCGTGAGGCTTTTCAAGTCCTGTTCCTCGCCATCATGTTAGTTCTGCTATCACCAAAGCTGACGATGATTTTTCTCCTTGGTGTGGCACCTGCGATCGCCATTGCCGGTCGAATAGGACGGCAACTTCGGCGGCGTGCCGCTAAGGCTCTGGCGGATTACTCGCAACTGACCGAGTGGTTGCAGCAGCGTCTGATCGGCATCGAGACCATTAAGCACTACGGCACTGAAAGTATCGAGATCCGTAAGATGGAAACGCTCACGGAGTCGCTCTATCAGCGTTTTTTAAAGGCAGCGCGCGTCAAGGCCCGCACCTCGCCGATGCTGGAGATGATTGCGGTGATCGCCATGGTTGTGGTGTTGATCATTGCTCTCCGTGATATCCAGGCGGCGCAGTCGTCGGGTGCGGTTGATCTCTCGTTCTTTTCAACCCTAGGACTATTGTCTCAGGCGGGTTCTAAATTAGGTCGCTATCTCAACTCCAACCGTGAAGGTGCCGCAGCGGTCGATAGGCTTCGTCATTTGCTTAGCTTTTTTAGTGAGCACGCTCAGAGTGAGGTTGTCGTGCGCGCTAAAGGCGCTTCATCAACGCAAATCAACTGCGACCAAATCACCGTCACCTACCCTGGAGCAAATCGGCCAGCTTTGCGGGACTTTAGCTTCCAATTTCAGTCCGGATCTATTTACTGCCTGGCGGGCCCGTCGGGAGCAGGTAAATCAACGCTGTTTAGTACGCTGCTTGGTTTAGTAACGCCTGACGCTGGCGGTCTTAGCTACGAGGCCAAGAATCCACCGAGGGGTAGCGCCGTTGCGTATATGCCTCAAAAAGTGATTCTGCGTCCGGACTCAATCGCTAGCAACGTGTCCTATCCAGAGCGTCCTGACCTTGCACGCGTGAATGATGCATTGGCCAAGGTGGGACTTAGCGGTTTAGTTGCTGGGCTACCTGAGGGAGCAATGACTTCGGTAGGTGCTGGGGGCGTTGGTATCTCGGGAGGCCAAGCGCAGCGGATACTGCTAGCACGACTTTGGTACTTGCAGCGGCCGTTTGTGCTAATAGACGAAGGTACTTCGGCTCTTGATCCCGAGGTCGAGCGTACGGTCTACGACTTGATCCGGCAACTGGCTGATCAGGGTTCAGTTGTGGTGACGATCGCTCATCGGCAGGCTGCGGCGGAACTTGCAGATACTTTGCTGCTCTTGGATCAAGGCCAGCTGAAAGCCGCGGGCCAACCGGCTACAGTTATGAACTCGGCGGATTACAAGGCCCTACTCGGCTAGAAGTTAGGCTAGAAGCCAAGCTAGAAATTGGTATCTTTGATCCCGAAGAAGCGTGGATGCAGAATCGAGTTGGCTAAGCGCGGGCGTGGGCTAAGTTCAAGACGGCGTGGTGCCAGCATCTGATTTGGGTTGTCGATCAGGCTTGTCAGCGGTGATTCCTGCCATTCTACGAGCGAAAAGTCTCGTTGCCGTTCGGTCTTGGCGAGAAAAAACGAATGCCTGGTTTCGCCATAAAGATAGATATCGGTAAATCCAGCTTCAGCCATAGTATCCGTGAGTAACGTGAGCGTCGCTTGATCCGTCTCATCAAAATCTGTGTCATCGCCGATCTCCACGGGTGACAGAATTGACACCATCCCTGCGGGTTTAAGATGGCGTTTCAGGGCCTCAAAAAACTCAACTGAGTAAAGCCGTGAAGTTTCAAAATTAAATGGGAACAGCACATCGACAAAAATGCGATCATAGGTGTCCGTGGATCGCCTCAGCATTTGAAATGCATCGGCCGCCATCACCTTGACCCGCCTATGGTCTAGGCTGCCATGATTTAGCTGACGTAGATCCTCATGGTTGACAGCAAGATCCAAGATTAAGGGGTCGATGTCGACCAAGGTTATCCTTAGATCCGGATCCGGGTATCTTAGAAGCTCCTTTGCGAGTAGCCCATCGCCACCACCAATGATAAGCACGTCGCCTTTAGGAGCGCCGCCCACTGTCGAGGGCAGATGGGCAAGCGCTTGGTGGTAGTCGTTCTCGTACTCAGAAGATGCTTGGAAATGACCGTCAAGAAACAAAGTCCAACTCGGCGGCCAGGCGGCAAAAGGAATTTGAATCGGTTCACTTTTGACAAAATCTGCAGTCTGGTAGAGGCCGCGATGACGTTCGATATCTGGGTAAAGATTGGACTTGCGCCACCATGAACTGAGACCTGCTGGAAATTCATAGCTGATGGCACCGTCGCTAGATATCCGAGCTGAGAACTTGTTGTAATAAAAATTCTTAAGTTGCACCTGGACTAGATCAGATCGCCAAGTGAAAAAGCTAAGCAAGATTATGACCAGAGCTGCGCCGAAGTTAACAAGGCGATTGATCTTCATCGGTGATTGGTGATCGCTATCAATTCGAGGCCAGAGTGCAGCTACGGCTAAATTAGTCGCGCTCGTGGCCAGACAAATATGAATTGGTTCGAATCGCGGTAGTAACATCAGAAGCAACACCAGACTGCCAGCCAATCCACCGATTTGATAAACAGCCAGAGTGCGTTGCAAAGTTGCTAGCTTGTCACTCATGCTGAACTGACTCACCAGTCCAAATGCCACACCAGAAATCACACCCGTTCCAGCCAGCAGAAGTTGCGCCAAAGTTGCGAAAACTAATTTAGAGTCGATTCCAAGCGGTGAGGCATCCAGACCAAAGGTGTACATATGGATGCGGTAGATCATATGCCAAAGATAAAGAGCTAGGATTGCCGAGCTACCCCAAGCTGCATTCAGACTCTCCACTGCGCCGACCGCTGACGTGGACTTGGCGAGCCATGGTTTATGACTGACTGCGATACCGATGCCGAGAAAACAAAGATACGTGGCGCTACTAACAGCGCTCCAAATCGTAATGTCGCCAGTCATTTCGGCAAGGGCGCGCGTGAAAAGTAGGTAGTACATCATGCTGAACGACGCATAAAAAAAGCAAAGTATATTAATCCTCTTAGCCACTTAGAGGCCTCGCTTGATTATGCATTTGCGCGCGTAGTGCATTGACGTTGTCTGCATATTAATTGAAAATTGTTTAAAACGGAAAAAGAAAAAGGTTCACCATTGCTCTCCGACCTGCGCCGAACATTCCGATCACAGTCCGGCAGTGCGATCATCTATGCCATGCTTTTTGCTGCGATCACGGCGGCTGCTATTAGCCACTTCTCGCGGATGACCGATCAGTCTCAAGTCCAAACTCGCGGTGACCGCGTTAAATCTGATCGCGATAAACTACGTCGGCGACTACAGGCCATAGCCTCGCTAGATGACGCTATATTTCTGTCTTCGGAGAAGGAGATACAACCAAACCAATACGTCAATCCGGAGCTACGGGTGTGCGTCAATTATAATTACCAATCCCCTCCTCCGCCTCCAGCCCCAGTTTGTGATGCTATGAATGTTACCGATCCTTTGAATGCTCCGATGGCCATGAAGCCGCTCATACTCTACAGTCCTGAATCCAATACTCCTCTAACATCACCGGATCCTTTGCCGAGTTTAGCAGGCAAATACAATCACCGTGGTGAGCCCTGCACCCTGGCGGTCGATTGTGAGTTTCACGCCCGTGCATGGTTTTGGTTGGAGTGTGATTCAAGTGTAGGGGGAACCTGTCAGACAAAAGAGTACACGGTACGCACTCTGGTACAGGTGAAAACCATCGCAGATCTCGATCCGGATGGTAAGGTACGAATTCACGCACTTTTAAAAAATCGAGCAACTAAGACCGGTGATATACCCAAAACATCGGAGTTATTTTCTGGAAATATCTCGAACGATGTAAAAAAGCGCCGGGATTGGTCGAATAAGGTAGCACTTGCGCATATCATCCAAAATCGCACCCCATGCCCCCCAGGTTTTGTGGCGCGAGGTTCGACGGAGCAAGGTGTGAGGTGCGAAGCGATGGGCGCCGCGGGTAAATGTACTTCGGTTCAGCTCTTTACGGGTATCAATTCACGCGGCGAGCCCAAATGTGAGCCCATCGGTAAAGGTGGCAGGTGTGACAATCCTGCAAACGCCCCAGTCCAGTGGGCTTGCAGCCTATCTGGATGTCGGCAACTTAATGGGATCGCGGTCAATTGCGGAACCGACCCAGTGACAGGATGGCCTAAGCGTTTAACCCAATTTGTGGATCAGTTCCAGGGGTGTCGGGTTGTTTCTGGTCCTGGAAAAAAATCCCAGCCTGGAGACGTGGGTCAGCTAATCTGTACAATAAATTACTCCTACCAGTGTTGTACTTAGGGGCTTATGTTTGAATAAAAGTAAGCGAAAAATTAGCGGCTTCACCATCACCGAGATCATGATCTCGTTAACAGTACTAGGAGTGATCACTGCTGGTACCTCGGTCTATCTAGCTGACTTGGAGAAGACTCGTTACCGTATGGAGGCTATGAGCACACGCGACACCTTGAGCCTGAGGCTGAAGCGACTTAGCACTATATCGATTGTGACCTGGTCGGCTGAAAATCTAGCTGTGGATGATCAAGGTAACGACGAGCTCAGCAAATGTATATTCGGTTTAGGTGATCCCTGTACTGTCACTAGTGCCACTCAGCCTCGGTCCTTCATTCTCGGCTATCCAGTGTCGCAAACGAATACTAGGGTGCGGGTTGCTGGATCTGAAGCCAATCCGGTCAAATATTGCCATGATGGTGGCCCACTTAGTGAAGCTAAAAAATGTCATGCTGAGTGGCAAGCGATTGCATATTTCTCAGCAATTTGTCCCTTAGGACAGCCAACTTGCAAAAAGGCCTCAGCTATACGCATCAGCTATAAACTGGAAAATATTTACCTCAAGGACGAGAAGTTTTTCACGAGGATTCAAAAAAGGATCGCAGGTCAGGGTCTCAGATCAGGTGATAATGGTGTGTTTACGATCATAGAAGTACCGCAGGAAATCAAGAAAACGGCAAAAGTATGTAATCCTAATTCTGCGATATCGAAGGTAGACGATAGCGGTAAGGTCACGTGCACATGCTTGCCAGGCTCGATACAGAATGGCATGGTAAATAACCAGCCAAATTGTGAGCCTTTTACCGAGAAATGTCCTCCCGGCCAAATCGCGACAGGTTTCAGGATTGACACCCAAAATGGGGCTGAGCTTAAAGCTATATGCCAAGGTAATACCCATACAGTCGCATCGCGACCAATCGATCAATTCTGCCCGGGTTACCTTAACGGATTAAATTTAAGTGGCTGCACCTATACCAATTTTGGTGGCAAAAAGAAGGGCAGTGGGGGTACGCAAACAAGTTGCGGACCATCAAGTGAAACTTGCGTCACTCCAACTTCCCTTGCACCTTGAGGCATCGCGATGGTGTTTAAAGAGAAAGCATATTCCATCATTGAAGTCATGATCGGACTTTCAATCATGGGTATCGTTGGTTCTTCCGTCGTGACCTTAGTTGGTAACAAGATGAATGAGCATCGGCTTAACAGTCTTCAGATTGCTAAGGACCGGATTGTACGCCAGCTTGAAGAGGGTCTCACCAATTGTGAGAATATTCAGGATTCTTATACCTATTATTTGAACGGTCCAAATGGCCTGCGTAATCGGTTTATTCAGACCTGTATGAATGCTTCGGGCTACAACCCTAGTACGCCCGGAGGGCAGTATACTGTATGTCCACCGCAGTTTATCGGACCGCAAACCTTTCAGAACAACAGATTTGATTTATGGGCGCGTCCAGTACCAACCGTCGGAGGCCCGCCACCTATCTCAATGCAGTTGAGTGGGTATTGGAATAAAGACGGTGAACCTAACTGCCAGCCTGACCAGACCCGATGTCCTTTTTTTGTAGAAACTTACTTCTATTTTAGTTGCCCGATTGATAGGTCCGCTCCCAACGGTGCCCTGGTTACCCAATGCAATACGCCAAGTCGGTTAAATCTACTGTTTACGATTAAGCAGACTGACCAAATTACTGCCATGGACCGCGGCTTCAATTTTAACTATCCGCTTCCAAACGGAGTCATTACCAATCCCTCAAGCCGTGCGCTGAGTGTCTCCGTGGACAAGTGTCGAAATACTCCGGCCCAAATTTGTCCACCCGAAATGTTTGTCTCAGGGTATGATCAATCGGGCGCTGTGATGTGCTCTTGTTATAGCAATAATCCCAAAAGAAATCCCCCTAACACTGGCAATATTGTGTATCAAAAGAACTCTGACGGCACGGATAGAAACATTCCCGAGGAATGTCTGCCTAATAAGTGTAACAATGGCGAGATTATTGTCGGCTACAAGGAAGTAAATGGGTTCTGGGAACCGGAATGTAAGACTCGAAATGCGAATCGCGCCTGTCGCCCCGGTAAGTCTTGTATGCCGGGTGAATACCTCGCTATGGCAAATATCAGAGATTGCAGAATGACCGTAGTCCCTGCTCAAAAGAAAGGTGGCGGTCCTAGTTTTCAACCAGTGTGTAACGATAATCAATTTCAATGCTGCCGAGCCGATTACTTCTAAATAGGCCGCAACTGCGGCTGGGCTTATCATGCTTTATTCTGGCGTTTTGTAGCCTGAATTATGAGTTTCTTTTGGCTCAAATGATGTCGATCCTAGGTGGGCATACGGTACTGTTCTACTGCCTCACCACTGGGGTTTACATCTTCGCTCTCGGTATGGGTGCGTTAATACCAGTCGGTGATGTGACGAGAGCAGGGGCCGAGTCATTACTCTTTAGAGTCGAGATGGGCCTGTGTTTGCTCGGTGGTGGTTCACCACTGTGGCTAAGTCTCATTGGTCAACTCATGAGCCTGATTTGGCAAGGTACCCCACCACCAGTGGTCATCTCGATGATCCCTCACGGTGTCTTGGTAATAGCCATCGGTGTGTTGAGCGGGATGGAATTGCCAGTCATCATGCGACTTGGCGAACTGGCTGATGCAAAGAGTGCTGTGACTAAACTACTGGTTATTGATTATCTAGCATCCTTTATTGGCGCTCTCAGTTTTCCGTTAGTGCTCTTTCCAGCCATGGGGATGGTGCGGGTCGCCGCTTTACTCGCAATGATGAACCTCTACGCAGTGCTTATTTCGGTACCATTAAAGCAAAATACGCATCGCTTTGTGGCTGTCTCAGTGTCTGCTTGTCTTGCTCTACTCATTTTTATGCAAAGTGATGCGATCAGTCGCTGGCTAAGCCATTACCTCTGAAGGGAGCCCAGATGCGAAAGTCCGCGGTAGTCGCATCTGCGGTGGTGTTGCTCATTATGGTACCTGCAGTCACGACCTTTATGGTGCGACGAGCAATAACCTCCAACTTCAGCTCCAAGGAGGGTCGTAAAGCTACCGATGCCGCGATCGCTGGCCTGGTGACGGCACTAGGACCGCAATACTCCGTAACCTCAGCTCCGGCACTGCCGCAGGGGTTCAAGGTGATTTTCCCGTCGATCAAGGTTCAGCGCCAGGCGCAGCCATGGGTCGAATTCACGCGGACGACACTGATGTTTTCCTTGTGGCCGCAACTTTTGACTGGAAAGGTCGGTGTCAAACTCGAGATGCATGACGCTTTGACACAGGCGGCTATGGACTTAAGCGCTACTCCGGCTGTGGGTCTAGTTCTGGGTGGGGCCACAGCGGCGGAGTCTCCGACGGTTTTCAATGTTACGGGGCGGGACCTAAAATTGAGGACCTTGTTGGAGGCTTTGAACATCAATTCTGTTGGCGTAGGGCCTTTGGAGTTGCCTCCCGATTGCTGCTCGGCGGCGCTGAATATTGCTGGTCAGGTCACCCTCGCCGACAAAGACGGGTCGAGTGCGGCGGTGGAGATTGCCGTTCGGTACCCACGGGTCAAGTTACCAAGGCGCATGGGCGTGCTGAAGTTCAGGGATTTCGCTCTGCCGCTTAGGTATGAGCAGGGCAGCTGGCTGCTTGATCGCCAGGTCGAAGTAGTTGCAGACGACAAGTCCCTAACGATGACCATCATCAAGGCCGGAGCCGGAGACCCTTTGCAACTGCGAATCCAAGGATCGTCGCCCCTGGTTAAGCTCGTCGCTGTAACAGGTGGCTGCAGTGCCAATGCGGCGCGCTCTAACGCCGCATTGCGTCTAGTCTGGCGCAACGGTCAAGGTTGGTACTGTAAGAGCTAGGCAGAGGCTCAGAGTCTAAAAACTAGAACCTGGCCAGGGTCAAGCCACCCTCGATGGACATCAGCTTGTGAGAGTTGCGATCGATGGTCGGTCTGATCACTAAGCCGCGGCTGGGCATACGCCCCTCGGAGGCGAGGCTGCCCGTGTAGCTCTCTTTAAAAGATCCTGTGCCCCCATCGGCAAGCAGCGGGGACAATATAATGTAGGAACCAAGAGCCGACCCGCCGATAAAGCCTAGTGAGGCTCCCACGGCGACGAAGCGGAGGTTCTCGGTCGGGTTGGTGGTGAAGGCCAGCATGGCCGTGCCCAGCGCTGCACCGAAGGCAGTGCAGTAGCCGGCGGTCAGAAAGAGATCTTGGAAGCGCTCCTCGGTGTTCATCTGCGTCCCGCTCATGCCAGCGGCCGCGGCGGGCGTGGTGGCGAGGGATCCGGCCAGTGCCAATGTCAGAAGCAGTGCTAGCAGCGAAGATTTCATGCTCGGTCCCTCGGTGTATTAGTTTCTTAACATCATTTTAAACTCAGTGGTGTGACGTCATCAATGGTCAACTTCCTATCTGTTGACAGCGGTAGTTAATTCCATTAGTAGGATTGTTCATAACCAACTGGTGTTGAGCCGCCTTAGGGCACCATAACAGTGGCCGTGTTGACCGTGTTCCTAGTTGACACTCAGTTCAACAGTCGGTTTCCTACGATCCAGTTTTAACTCTAGATCCCTTTACATTAACGCACCCACCTAGTTACCAAGCGAGAACAAGCGATGTCCGACGCGACCCCAACGAAGGCGAAGAAAGCAGCCAAATCTGCAGCAGCTGCAGCCCCAGTTCCACCTCCAGCCGTAGTTGAGCCGCAAGAGCCTGAGACTAACGATGATGTTCCGACCATCAACTTGACTGAGTTGAAAGAGAAGCGCATCGCCGACCTCAACAAAATGGCTAAAGAGCTGGGTATCGAGGGTGCGCCCAATATGCGTAAGCAGGAGCTGATTTTTGCCCTGCTTCAAGGACAGGCTGAGCGTGGTGGGGTGATCTACGGCGAAGGGGTGCTCGAGACCTTGCCAGATGGTTTTGGGTTCTTGCGGGCACCTGACTATAACTACCTGCCAGGTCCAGACGATATTTACGTCTCCCCCTCCCAGATCAGGCGCTTTAACTTGCGCACTGGTGACACGGTCTCTGGGCAGATTCGTCCACCTAAAGACAGTGAGCGCTATTTTGCGCTGCTTAAAGTCGAAAACGTCAATGGTTCCGCGCCGGATCCTGAGTTTGAGAAGATTATCTTCGACAACTTGACCCCGCTCTATCCGATGGAAAAGTTCAAGATGGAGTGGAATCCGAAGAGTCATTCGACGCGGATTCTGGACCTTCTGGCTCCCATTGGTAAAGGCCAGCGTTCGCTGATTGTAGCGCCGCCGCGTACCGGTAAGACCATGCTCCTGCAGGACATCGCCTCGGCGCTGGCGAAAAACCACCCGGATGTAGTCCTGATCGTTCTCCTGATCGACGAGCGCCCGGAAGAGGTGACCGACATGGAGCGGTCAGTCCGTGGTGAAGTGATCAGCTCGACCTTTGACGAGCCTGCTCAGCGTCACGTGCAAGTAGCTGAAATGGTTATTGAAAAGGCTAAGCGCCTTGTTGAGCACAAGAAGGACGTGGTGATCTTGCTCGACTCGATCACAAGACTTGCTCGTGCCTACAACAGTGTGGTGCCGCCATCGGGTAAGATTCTTTCGGGTGGTGTCGACTCGAACGCGCTTCATAAACCGAAGCGGTTCTTCGGTGCGGCCCGTAACATTGAAGAAGGCGGGTCGTTGACCATCATCGCGACGGCCTTGATCGATACTGGCTCGCGGATGGATGAGGTTATCTTTGAAGAATTCAAAGGTACCGGTAACATGGAGATCCATTTGGACCGTAAGTTGTCGGAAAAACGGACCTTCCCGGCCATGGACCTGAACAAGTCCGGTACCCGTAAAGAAGATCTGCTCTTGCCAAAAGACGTTCTAAACCGTATGTGGATTCTGCGCAAATTGCTGCAGCCGCTCAACCCGGTCGATGCGATGGAATTTCTCCTCGACAAGATCGACAAGTCGAAGACCAATGCTGAGTTCATTGAATCGATGAATGGTTGAAACCACTGCGGGACTGATTGACGCATTGGTGTGAGCAAACTGAGTTTCTAGAGAGATTAGCGAGAAAGGTAATATAGTCATGAGAGAAGGCATCCATCCTGAGTACGGTGAAGCCCAAGTGTCCTGCGCCTGTGGTCACACCTTTAAGACCAAATCATCCCGCAGCGAAATCCGTCTGGAGATCTGCAGTGCATGTCACCCCTTCTTCACTGGTAAAGTGAAGCTGCTTGACACCGCCGGTCGGATCGAGAAGTTCCAGAAGAAATACGGCAAGAAGTGAGCTTAGGCATGGCGGCTTGAGCCGCCTCCTGGTGACCCCGCTATGTTCGATAATCTCGACGGCGTAGAGCGCCGATTCAATGATCTAGAAGACGCGCTCGCCTCGGGGACTCTCAAAGGCGCCGATATGACTCGGCTTACAAAAGAGAGAGCCTCGATTGAAGAGCTAGTCACGGTCTATCGCCTTTTTAAGCGCCTGAAACAGGAGCGCGATGAGGCTAAGTCTCTTCTTGTTGCCGAAAAAGACCCAGATATGCTGGCGATGGCAAAGGAGGAGTTGGCGCGGCTCGAGGACGAGCTAGCTGCCACCGAAAAGCGTCTGATCATCCTGTCTCTGCCTAAAGATCCCAACGACGACAAGAACGTTCTACTCGAGATTCGTGCCGGTACCGGAGGCGACGAGGCCTCACTGTTTGCGGCCGACTTGTTTCGCATGTATACGCGTTATGCGGACAGGCAACGGTGGCGCACCGAGGTGCTCAGTTCCACAACGTCAGCAGCCGGTGGCTTTAAAGAGATCATCTGCCTCATTGAAGGCCAGGGTGTCTTCAGCCGCCTCAAGTTTGAAAGTGGAGTGCACCGAGTTCAGCGTGTTCCAGCGACTGAAAATCAGGGCCGTATCCATACAAGTGCCTGTACTGTGGCCATCCTTCCAGAGGCTGACGACGTCGAAGTGGAACTCAATCCTGCCGATGTCGAGATGACCGTCGCTCGGTCATCGGGCGCTGGTGGTCAGCACGTCAACACTACTGACTCAGCCGTTAGGCTCGTCCACAAGCCGAGTGGACTTGTAGTTGAATGTCAGGACGAGCGCTCGCAGCATAAAAACCGCGACAAGGCGATGAAGATCCTCAAAGCCAGGCTGCTTGAGAAGGCAATCGCCGAGCAGCAGCAAGAGATCAGCGCATCTAGGCGCAGTCAGGTTGGCTCGGGTGACCGTAGTGAGCGCATTCGCACCTATAATTTTCCGCAAGGAAGGATGACGGATCACCGGATTAATCTTACACTGTACCGGTTGGATTCGATTATGGAAGGCGACATAGGCGAAATTCTGGATGCGCTTGGCACGCACCACCAGACCGAGCTATTGCAGCAGGAGTTAGCGGTCAAAATATGAGTACCGCAGCGGGTGGAGACAGTCTTTGGACGATTGGTCGGGTGCTAACCTGGTCGACGACCTATCTCAAAGACAGTGGCCAGACGGAATCACCGCGACTTGATGCGGAGGTGCTCCTTGCACACTCTTTGGGCTTGAGTCGTATTCAGCTTTATACCGAATTTGATAAACCGCTTAGCTCCGAAGAGCGGGAACCGTTCAAGTCTAGTCTTAAAAGGCGCTGTCAGGGTGAGCCCGTCGCCTATATTACGGGCGTCAAAGAGTTTATGGGCTACGCGTTTAACGTCGGCCCAGCCGTGTTGATTCCGCGGCCTGACACAGAAGTCTTAGTTGAAACGGTGCTTAGTCTTCTGCAAAACCATGAAGCACCCACAATTTTAGATATTGGCACTGGCAGTGGCTGCATTGCCTTATCGCTAGCTTTGAAAAAAATTGGCGCACAAGTCACCGCTTGGGACATCGATGACCAAGCGCTGGCTGTTGCTGCGACTAACGCGAATAAGCTTGGAGCTGAGGTCAGCTTTTGCCAGTTTGATGCACTTAGTGATGATCCTTGGCAGGAGTCGCAGCAGTTTGATCTCCTGGTCTCAAATCCTCCATACATCAGGCCTGACGAGCGTGAGGCTTTGCCAAATTCAGTGCTAGGGTTTGAACCCTTGCACGCCTTGTTTGCGGCTCCGGATGGCCTGCTTTTCTACCGTCGCCTAGCGGCGATGGCGCCTACGGTACTGCGACCTGGAGGACACTTAGCCGTTGAGATTGGCTATGCGCAGGCTGCCGCCGTCATGGCAATCCTTGCCGAGGCGGGATGGAGTCAAATCACCTGCGTCAGGGATTGGGAGCGACGCGATCGCGTCATTCACGCACAGTGGAGCGGAGTGGGCCCGTGAGCGAAGCAAATCAGGTTATTGAAGCAAATCAGGTTGGCGCAACCAATTCACTAAATGCAAACAATCAGGTGTTAGACTGGACGGGACTCAGACGACTGCTTCTCTTTTGTCTGGCAGTCCTTGGAGTCTTTGTCGTCACGGCAACTATTTACGGTGCTTTGATGTTGCCGATTTTGGTGAGTGCGTTTTTGACCTATTTGCTACTCCCACTAGTCGACAAGTTGGAACTAAAGCGGGTACCGCGCAGTGTCGCTGCCTTAAGTTTGATCCTAGGGTCAACGGCGGTGGTGATCTTCGGCGTATTCAAGCTGGCACCGGTACTCTATCAGCAGATGCTTCTGATTGCCCATTTGGTCCCAGACGCGACGCGAGTGGTGCAGCAGCACTGGCTACCTTTTATAAGTCATCAGTTGGCTGATCTCGGGGTCATTAGTCCCGAGGACTTTGCTGATATCGTTGGCGCTAGTCATCTCATCGGGCGTTTGACGCAAGCAGTTCAGGCTAATTTTGCTGGTATTTGGAAGACTGGTACCTCACTTGCTGGCGGCGTCATCTACATCGTTCTATTACCAGTAGTTAATTTTTTCATGCTGAAGGACTACCCGGCAATTGCGGGGGCCATGGGGGGACTTGTGCCCCAAGACCTTAAGCCCCACGTGCGTCGGCTCCTTGCCGCGATTAATCGGACTTTTCGTAGTGTCCTTAAAGGTCAGGCTATCGTTGCGGGAATACTGGGCGTTCTCTATATCATCGGCTTCAATATTGTTGGCCTGCAGTCGGCTTTCTTGATCGGCATAGTCGCTGGGGTTTGTCGGATTATCCCGTACCTAGATGTGATTGTCGGCGGTATTTTGACCGCGATCGTTTTGCTCTCCAACTTCAGCGGCTGGGGCCAGGTCCTTGGTGTGGTGTCTGTGTTTGTTGTTGTGCAAGCCGTCGATGGCGCTCTCATTACGCCGCGCGTGCTAGGCGATAGGGTGGGCATTCACCCTCTAGTGCTGCTGCTTTCAGTCTTGGCGTTTGCTGATTGGTTTGGCTTTTGGGGTGTACTCCTGGCGGTGCCGGTTTCAGCCATGGTCAAGGTGTTGCTGGTAGCCATGAAGCCCTACTATCTGCGCTCGCGAGCTTATCTGGGAGCTAGGGGAGAAAGCGGAGAGAGAGGCAAGGTGCCATCGTGAACACAGCTACTCCCGCTGGACGTGGTCGCCTGACCATGGCCTCCACCCATATTGGCGATCCAAGTGATATACCGGCACGCAGTCTCGATGCCTTGCGTCATGCCGATTTGCTTATTTTTGAAGAAGACAGGCCGGCCCGGAGTTTTCTCAAGGCAGCCGGTGTGCATCGTGATTATCTGCGCTACTCCGAACACGATCAGAAATTTACGTTGTCTGAGTGTGAGGCTGCGCTTAAGAAGGGCCAATGGGTGGCTTATATGAGCGACCAGGGTACTCCTGGGCTTGCCGATCCTGGGCGTGACTTGGTGGCCATTGCCTATCGACTCAGCGCCAAGGTCCAAGTGATTCCAGGTCCGAGTTCACTCACTGCTGCCATTGCCGCCTGTCCGTTTGACTGCTGGGCATTTCATTATCTGGGTTTTTTGCCACAAGAGCCAGGGCGCAGACTAACGGCTTTGCGAGCTGCGGCTGGGATGACTCGCCCACTTGTGATCATGGACACTCCTTATCGGTTGAAACATTTGCTCGGGAGTTGTCAGCAAGCCTTCGGGGCAAGTCGGCGCGCCTTCTTGGCACTCGACATTACGGGGCCAAACGAAGATTTTTGCAGCGGCACGGTCGCTGATCTAGTCAAATACTCCGAGAAGCTAGGCACCAAGCTTAACTTTGTCTTAATTATTGACGGCGTTTAGGTCCGGAAGTCGTTGGATTACCGTCGTAAAACGCGTAGACGACCATAGTGCTCTATGATACCAAGTACGCTTAAACTACAAGCGTGGTATAGGCACTCCAGATGACTGACAAGCGGCTTCCGGAATTGGCAAAACATCTTAAGCGCGAGCTTATGCCGAATCATGTTGCCATTATCATGGATGGCAACGGTCGGTGGGCTAAGTCACGTGGGCGACCGCGGGTTTATGGGCATCGTTGCGGTGCCGATAGCGTTCGCGCGGTGGTAGAGGCAGCTGATCAACTCGGCATCAAGGTTCTATCTCTTTACGCATTTAGTGAGGAGAATTGGGGGCGGCCTTCACACGAAGTGCTAGCGATCATGACTTTGCTTAACACTTACCTGCTCAAGGAGCGTGAGGAGCTCAAAGCCAACAATGTCCAACTCCGTGTAATGGGGCGTATTGAGCGCCTCCCAGAAAAGTCCCGTAAGCTGCTGCGTGAGACGCAGGAGTTTCTCGGTGAATGTACAGGGTTGGTTTTAAACATAGCTCTTAGCTACGGTGGACGTTCAGAGATCGTCGACGCCTGCCGCAGCGTGGCTAGACGCGTGCAGTCAGGCGAGCTTGCATTGCAGGACATCAATGCCGACGTTGTGGCGGGAGCGATGTACAACTGCGATTTGCCGACACCTGATTTGCTGATCCGCACCAGTGGCGAACAGCGATTGTCCAACTTTATGCTGTGGCAAATGGCTTATACTGAGTTTTATTTTACCGAGGTGCATTGGCCTGATTTTCGCAAGGATCAGCTTGTGAAGGCGCTGTACGAATATACTCGTCGTCAGCGTCGCTTTGGGGTCTTGGCAGAGGATATTGACGCGGCATTTAAAGCTGACGAAGCCGTTGCCGATGATTTAACTCTAACCGCAGAGTGCCACGACTGATATGCCAATTGGGATGCAGCCGACGCAGCAATGGAGTAATTTACGCAAACGAGTGGTGGCAGCTGCTATTCTGCTTCCACTGACGCTACTGGCTTTTATTGTGGGTCCAGCCTGGGGCGTCGTGCTGTTTTTGCTGATGAACTGTACTTTGTCGGTCAGCGAAATGGCGATGATGATACTGCCTGCCCTTGATCGTAAGCTGGCGGCGGATCCGGCTCCCCAAATCGATCCAGCGACCGGGCGGCGCTTGCCAGAAGTGTACATCTTCCCGGCCATCACCGTTGTATTGGGGTGGGCTGTTTTTATCGCCAGCGTATCGGGCACTGCTGAAATGGCGGTAGGTTCCGTAGCGGTGGCTGCATTTATGGCGCTGCTCATCGGCGTCTTTTCGTCTAAGGACATCGATGTTGCGGCTGGCCGCGCCTTTGGGATCCTCATCTCGCTGTGCTACGGAGCCTTACCTTGGGTGATCGTCTGGTTTCTGTATCGTATCGGCCCACATGCCCGCTATGTACTGCTTTTGATGGCGGTAACCTGGTGTGGGGACACAGGAGCCTATTTTGGTGGGAAGTACTACGGTGGCCGCATTTTTGGTGATCGCAAATTGGCGCCGGTGATCTCTCCCAAAAAGACCTGGGAGGGAGCTCTGGCTGGGGTGATGGCTAGCATCGTCGGGGCCTTGATTTTAAATCTGGTGTTCTTCAACGCTTTGGGATCGCCTGGTTTCATCACGCGGCTGGCATTAGTTGGTGGTGTTGCGGCACAGCTAGGTGACCTGGTGGAATCTACGTTCAAACGCTTCTCAGGGGTCAAAGACTCAGGTGTGCTGATTCCAGGTCACGGTGGATTCTTAGACCGGGTTGACGGCATTCTCTTTGCGGCTCCGGTAATTTGGGCTATTCTCTACTACTTTAGGGGAGTTCCGCTCACTCTTCCCGTCCCCTGATGAACTTGGTTGAGCAAGACAGGATAGCCCGTGAGCCAGTTTCTTTCGCATCCGATCCCGGCGGTTGTGATTCTACTCGGACTGCTGGTGTTTATTCACGAGTTGGGCCACTATTTGGTGGGTCGCTGGTGTGGTATTGCCGTCGAGACTTTTTCGATCGGCTTTGGCCCTCAGTTGATCTCATTCAAGCGTGGCGGCACTGTTTATCAAATTAGCGCAATCCCTCTTGGTGGTTTCGTCAAGTTTGCTGGCTCCCATCCCAGTGAGGAGGTCCCTCCTGGACTGCCGGGGATTAGCTTTCTAGCGGCATCGCTACCTAAACGAGCTGCAACGGTCATTGCTGGACCTGCCGGTAACTTCCTTCTCGCTGTGGTGGTCTATACGGTACTCGGACTTAATGGCATGCCGCATCCTCCAGCCCTAATCGGTGAAGTGATCAGCGGAAGCGCAGCTTCGCGGGCTGGTCTACAGTATGGGGACCTGGTGGTTCGGATTGATCAACGTGAGGTCAAGACTTGGCGCGACATTGAGGAGATGGTTTCAAAGTCGCCAGGCAAGCAATTGGCTGTCACGGTCAAGCGGGGCGCGGGCGCAGAGGTTGTGCTGCAGTTGACTCCCGATGCTGTGAAGACCACGGACATCATGGGGCGTTCCGCATCCATAGGTCGTGCGGGGGTTGCTCTAGGCGCGCCTGCGCCGGTGATGACTGTGATGGCTTCAGCATCCCCAGCTGGAGTTGCAGGACTAAGGACTGGCGATAAAGTCACCAAGATTTCGGTCGGCGGTGCCGAACACCCGATCAAGTCATACCCAGAGCTCGTACATGCTTTACGCGACGCAGTTGTTAAGGCCGATGATGTAAACATGACGGTGGTCGCGGAACCAGTCCCAGAATTGGCGGAGCTAAAGGGAGGGGCCAAGGTTCACACCGAGGGTAAAGCAGGTACGGACACACCCGAACGTCAGCTAACGCTGCCCTTAGTGAACGTTAAGCAGGCCGAGGGGATTAGCGACCGTGATTTTATGAGCCGTCTTGGTCTCAGAGGCAGCGAGTTGACGGTGGCTGTTATGGAGTCAGCTCCAGGCCAAACCAGCCCGTTACTAAAGGGAGACCTCATACTTACATGGAACGGCGAAACAGTAACTGACGTCTACACGCTCCGGGAAAAGCTGCTCGCCAACACAGAGCCTGAAGTCACGCTAGGTATTCAGCGTGATGACGTCGTTATTGATGTCAAGGTTGCGCTCAAGGGTGTTGAAGTGCAGAAGCCAGAGGGAGTGGCCACGCTTTATACGCTGCCCGTGGCTTTTTGGGGGCAGCTAATCGACCCAGAGCCAGTTATTGAGAAGTACGACCAACCGCTTGCGGCCTTGGCATTCGGATTTAGGCAAACTGGCGAGCAGAGTTACGAACTCATCCATAACCTTGCAAGTCTCGTCAGCGGTGAAATCCCGCTCAAGGCGCTGGGTGGTCCCATACTGATTGCCAAGGTTGCAGGAGATTCAGCGCGTCGAGGTTGGCAGATGTTTCTTGGCTCAATGGCACTCATCAGCATTAATTTGGGGCTGATCAATCTCTTCCCCATACCCGTACTAGACGGTGGACAGTTAGTGCTTATCGGCGTTGAAGGCCTGCGGCGACGGCCTTTGGCTACTTCGGCGATCGAAAACTTTCAGAAGCTAGGGTTTGCAATGGTCTTGGCTCTTGTCGTCTTGGCCACTTACAATGATTTCAGTCGTTTTTGGCGATCGATGTTGGAGAGTGTAGTAGGCATTTTCAAGTAGAGGATCCGCTGATGGCAAGCATCATGACCAATGTCCCAGTGCTCTTTGTCGATGCAAGTATCTTGGGTGTGCAGGTTGCGATCGTGGACGCATCATCTGCCGACAAGGTCGGAACCGAGAGAATCCTTTGGCACGGGTCCCACAACGAAAATATGGGTGCTTTGCAGGCCATCAGCAGGTTGACCCAGCAAGGGCTGCGCGAGCTCAATATCAGGTTCGATCAACTAGCTGGTCTCGCAGTAGGATCTGGTCCTGGGTCTTTCACCGGGATCAAGGTTGGTCTGGCCTTTGCTTACGGTCTAACAACTGCATCTGGCAAGCCCATGCCGATGCTAGCGGTTTCAGCTTTAGAGGCAACAGCGCTGGCGATTGCCGAAAGTAGTGACGTGGCTGTGTTTTTGCCGGCAACCAAGACGCACGGTTTTGCCACGGTGGCTCCGGCGCCGGATAGTTCGGTACAGTCGATGGCCGCAGCTTTAGTCGACTGTGATCAAAAAGTACCAGAGATGTTGGCTGATTTACCGGCTAGCTGCCAACTGATCTCGATTGGCGAATGGCCATTGCTAAGCGAGGTCGCCGCCAAAAGGCATCGCAAGATTGCCGTGATGGCCCCGGCTCAGGCCTGCCGTATCGCCTTGGCTACCATGGCAGACCAGATTGCAGCGGCGTGGCCACAAAACTTTAAGCCTGATATGCCAGAGCCAAAATACCTGCGTCTGTCGACTGCAGAAGAGAAACTTTTGACTCAGACAAATAGCCCCTCGGCTAAGGAGTGATCGAAGTGAAGCGGCCTAAACTTGGTGGTGCAGTTTACATCCTTCCCAACTTGCTCACTGCGGGTAACTTGTTCTGGGGATTTTTTGCGATCAATAAGTCCCTGGTAGGTGAGTGGGCGCCAGCTGGCGCCGCCATTCTGCTGGCTGCGGTCTTTGACGTATTGGATGGACGCGTCGCCCGATTGACCAAGGGGACTAGCGAGTTTGGGGTCCAGTTCGATTCGTTGTGTGACCTCGTATCCTTTGGCTGTGCGCCGGCGATCATGATGCATCAATACAGTCTGAGCGCCTTTGGCCGCGTCGGATGGCTGCTCTGTTTTCTGTTCATGGCCTGCGGTGCTCTGCGACTCGCTAGATTCAATGTGCAGAGTTCGATCGGCAAGGCGGCGGGCGACTTCACTGGTCTACCGATTCCGATGGCCGCCTTTGTGGTCGCCACGTTTATCCTAGTGACCAACGAATTAGGTACGGATCCGTCGTCCTGGCTGGGGGCGCTTTATAATCAGTACGTCCCGGCTACAGCGTTTAAGGCCGCGTTTTTGCTGATTGTTGCTCCGCTACTATCATTTGCCATGGTGAGCAACATTGTTTACCGCAGCCACAAAGTGTTGAAGGTCAAGGGCATCAAACCGTTCCGAGTGCTGGCGGTGTCGATCTTTGTGATTACCCTTTTGGCGTATCAACCTGAGGCTCTCGGCTTTCTTTTTGCCGCGTTTTATGCTCTTAGTGGTCCTGTCGAATGGGCTCTTGGCTGGAAGAAGCTAACTGAAGACGATGAGATCTTCACTCCCCTCGAAGATCATTCCATCATCGAACCCGATCACGATTTTACTGACGACGCAGAAGGAGCAAAATTTCCGTGAATGTAGCTGTAGTCGGCGCGACAGGCGCCGTTGGTCGCGAGATGATTCGCGACCTCGAAGAATCTAAGATTCAAGATCTGAACGTCAGGCTGTTTGCATCGCCAAGATCCAAGGGCGCCAAGGTTTCGTTCCGGGGGCGCACGCTTGAAGTTGAGGCTTATAAAACCGAAGATTTGCAAGGCATTCCTTATGTGTTGATGAGTGCTGGAGGCTCGTTCTCAAAGGAGCACAGCAAAGCACTGGTCGCACAGGGCTCAATCGTCATCGACAACAGTAGTGCTTGGCGCATGGACCCAGGCAGTGCCTTGGTGGTACCTGAGGTCAATGGCCATCTGCTCAAACGCGATGCTAAACCGCAAATTATTGCGAATCCTAACTGCTCGACCATTCAGATGGTGGTAGCACTTAAGCCCTTGGCAGATCTGTTTGGACTGGATTTGGTGCAAGTTGCCACCTATCAGTCAGTCTCGGGCACTGGGCAAAAGGGCATCGCCGAGCTGGCTGCGCAGCTAGAGGCGAAGATGAAGTTTCAAGAGGTAGAGCCAAAGGCCTACGCACAACCGATTGCGTTTAACCTGCTACCAGGTATCGACGTCTATGACAGCGCCGGTCACTGCTACGAAGAAGTGAAAATGGTGCAAGAGACGCGCAAGATCATGGACCTCCCAAATCTAGATGTGTTCGCCTCGACAGTGCGGGTTCCCACTTTCCATTGTCATGGTGAAATGGTCACGGTTAAGCTCAAGAAGTCGATCACACGCGAAGAGGCACTGGCGGCGTTCCGGCGTGCGCAAGGGGTCGTGCTCAATGAAGTGGACGATCACGCGGCTCAGCCTACACCGCGTAAGGTAACCGGAGATGGTCGCGTCTTTGTCAGCCGAGTCCGACTGCAACATGGACATTCTAGCTCGCCGTGGCTGCAATTCTGGAACGTCGCTGATAACCTGAAAAAAGGTGCTGCAACCAACGCTGTACAGATACTTGGGACCTTAGTTGGGGCCCCAGCTTAAGGTATAGTGACATTTGAATCTCCGGGGTAGGAGTTAGTTATGCGGGAATGGGCATGGATGCTCCGCAGTGCGTCGTCGATCGCTGTTGCTACCGCCGTCCTCATCGGGCAGTCCACGAGTGGTCATGCCCAAACTGAGGACGCTGCTGCCTCCGTTGCGGCACCGCCTAGCGATGCCGAGGCACCGGTGCCTACGGCCGCAAGTGAGCCAGCTCCTACTGTTGCCGAGCCAGCTCCTACTGTTGCTGAGCCAGCTCCTACAGTTGCCGAGCCAGCTCCTGCTGCTCCTGCTCAGAAGGCGGAGAGCTCAAAGCTGTCGCGCTTTAGGCCGCGTCAGAGTGACATTGTATTTGGTAGTTACCGCGTTCGCCTCATGTACGCACGCCCTACTTTTCGCGACCAGATCAAACACTACGATTCGCTATATGGTAAAGCCAAGGACTATCCGCAAATCGGCATGGATTGGTTTGCTTGGGATTGGTACGCCACCATGGGTATCGGTCTTAGATTTGGCTATTACTCGGACGATGGCAATGCGGCCCTGGTGTCGAATAGCCAAGGTTCTGACCTGGGTGGGATCTCCGCAGCTGACATTGCTCGCGATCAAAACGGTCCTACAACGCTGCTCCTGATTCCGTTGCAAGCACTATTCACTATGGAGATCACGCCTTTTCCTAAGAAGTGGCTGGTGATCGACGGCTGGGCGGGCTGGGAGCGCCTGTACTACCAGGAAACTCGCAATCAAAAAC
>OMIY01000388.1 GCA_900299215.1 bacterium
GGAACAGGTTGATCTACTGGCCGAGCGTCCGGCTTGCCGTCCTCGTAGTCAAAAAGCTGACCTGGATGATTAACCATCAAAGCAATAGCTTTGCCCACATCCAGTGGCGCACCACCACCAATAATTACCAAACTATCAGCGCCATGCTCATGGTAAGCTTTGACTCCGCTTTTGACTTGGCTCTCGGTCGGATTTCCGAATACACCGGAATAAACTGAGGGAATCAGCCCGACTTGCTCGAGGCTTGCCGCTAGATCAGCGATCATCGGCAGCGGCGCCAAAGCCCTGTCGGTCACAATCAGCGGACGTTTGAGCCCACGTTGCTTCAAGGCGTCCGGTGCCAATTTAATAGCACCCGCACCAAATTTAACGATTGTCGGATAGTTGTATTGGACGATGGCCATGAAAACCTCTCCTTAGATAATTTCGAAATAGCGCTTAAGTTCCCAATCGGTGATCGACTTCTGATACTGCTGCCATTCCCACATACGAGTTGCAGCATAATGATCGACAAACTTGTCACCGAAAAGCTCGCGAGCGATCGCCGACTTGGCGAAAGCCTCAGTAGCCTCCGCTAAATTACGCGGCAACCGAGTCGCATTCTTGGCTAAATAGCCACTGCCTTGGGTCATAGGCTCAGTTAATTCTAACTTATTCTCGATACCATAAAGGCCCGCAGCAATGGCTGCAGCGATCGCGAGATAAGGATTGATATCGGCTCCGCCGACCCGTAGCTCCAGTCTGGTCGACTTCTCACTGCCAGGGATCACGCGCATGCAAACAGTACGGTTGTCGCGCCCCCAGGTGACTCGTGTTGGTGCCCAAAAGCCTTCGACAAGTCGCTTATAACTATTCACTGTCGGTGCAAACAAAGGCAGAATCTCCGGCAAACAGCGCATCTGACCAGCCAGATAACTCTTAAAGATGGGACTCATACGCAAGGGATCGGCAGCGTCGTAAAAAAGATTAACATTGTCGGCATTGCGTAGACTCTGATGCAAGTGCCCACTGCAGCCGGGAAGCTGATTGTTCCACCGCGCCATAAACGAAGCTGTAAAGCCAAAACGATTGGCTATCTCTTTGGCACCCGCTTTAAACAGAACCGCACGGTCAGCTGATTCCAGCGCCTCAGCAGCGGCTATGGCTGCCTCGTAGACACCAGGACCTGTCTCAGTATGTAGACCCTCGATCGGGATATCGAACTCGCCCATTTGATCGTACAGAGCATTGAAGAAGTCTCGTTCGTAACCAGAACGCAGGAGCGAATAACCAAACATCCCAGGGGTCAAAGGCTCAGGTCGAGCGTGACCTTTTTCAGCCAAGGTCAGAGGAGTCTCACGGAAATTGAACCATTCAAACTCCACACCTACCATTGGATACATACCCGCAACCTCAGCCTGAGCCAAGATTTGCTTCAGTAGTTGCCGCGGACAAATAGCTAAAGGGCGGTCTTGATCGTCAACAAAATCACCCAGAAAAAATGGAATGTGCTGATCCCAAGGGATCGTCCTGAAGGTTGATAGGTCCAGATTAACCTTGGCATCGGGATAACCTGTGTGCCAACCCGTATACTCAACGTTGTCATAAGCTTGATCGGAGCTATCCCAGCCAAATATCACATTGCAAAACCCAAACCCGGACTCCGCCGCGCTTAAGAATTTGTCGACGTGCATCACCTTTCCGCGCAATACACCGTCAAGGTCAGTAACGGCGACTTTGACTTTGGTCGCCTCGGAACGTCGGATCTGCTTAATAACGTCTTCCGGCTTACTCATCCGCGTTAATCCTCACAAGCGTGGGCTTGGCTGCAATGTTGTTTGTGACTGCGATCATAATGGAGGCAGTGAAAATATAAAATACCGATCGCTACAATTTCTACCAATCGGCGACTATGTAAGATGGCCTAAGTTGAGTAGGCAGTCCTAACTCACAACCACGATCAGTTCCTAAGAACTGCTTGCCACTCCATGTGAAAGCTCGACCCTCAGTCTGAACGGTAATAGGGATTAACTTCGGATCCGCCTGCCCATCAATACGTAGGTAAAGCAGCGGCTGTCCGGCTCCACTGTAAGCCTCCCAGGTCCCTGTGATCAAGGTACCATCGGCAGCTTCCAGCACCGAACTACCCGTAAAACCAGTTTGCTTATATGCCATGCGCCCAGTGCATAGCCAAACCAGCTGGCGGCCAACGCTTGCACTTGCCGAATCACTACTTACCTTACCAGCGAAAGACCACTCACCCACTGCTAAAAATTGCCGCGCCGGCAAGCTTGGCGAAAAGAGTGTAAATCTAAGGGTGTCGACTGATGCATTAAAACGGGCACGCAAAATTTCAGAATCGCCACCAGTCCCCCATACCACGACCTTGACTCCGCCAAACCCCGTCTGATCAAAGCTATCACGCGGTATCGCTGCGACCCAGGCGGTGACCGTTTTGCCAGAATCCACTAAACCAGAATATCTGCGTTTGAGCCCCTTACCGCTGGCAATAGAAATGCTTGATGCCGCGTCTGCTGCTGTAAGAGAGGAGCGGTCACTTAAAGATTCGCTGTCCCCAAGCGCATTGGCCAAGCTCGACGCAGACAGGCCTACCTCATATCGGAGCACTACCCCTTCGTCGCCACTCGCCGAAGTCCAGTTCAACGATGTGCCCGTGCCACTGCGTGCTTCCATGCCGGTTGGTGCCGTGAAAGTCACCCCAAGTCCAGACAAGTCGGCTGCTCCAGCAGTCCAAGAGTCAGTGCTGGTACCTGTGCCTGATTTGTCACCGCCACAACCTTGGGTAAACGCAAGCACTAATCCAATAGCTAAGAATCGAAGCATCATGACTCCACAACAAAGTAGTGGGGAGTGAAAACATCAATATTGCTAATTGCGTGGCGAATTGCCTCTTGGACGGTACCACATTACAACCAGACTTATTACGCAAAATAAAATACCGCTGAAAAAAGTCACAGGGGCCCCGAATCGTTCCCACAGAAGGCCAGCAAGTGTGCTTGCCATTAACAATGAAACGCCAGACATCAGATTAAAAAAACCATAAGCCGTCCCTCGCAGGTCAACCGGAGACGCATCAGCAACAAGTTTTGACAAAAGTCCCTGAGTCAGACCCAAATGAATTCCCCAAAGACAGACTCCGAAAAGAAGTTGCCCCCACTGCGAGGCGGTCGCCAGGAAGATGTCAGAACCTATCAGAACAGCGATTCCAAGGCCAAGGAGTCGCATGTGGCTGAGGCGATCGGCAAGTTTTCCAAACGGATAAGCTGACGCTGAATACACAATGTTCATTGCGACCATGACGAGCGGGACGAGCCCTATTGGCACGCCAATCTGCTGCGCACGAAGAACTAAAAATGCCTCACTGAATCGAGCTAGAGTGAAGATTGATGCTAAGGTGACGACCCACCAATAATGACGGTCTAGACGAGCAAGATTTTGCTTATTGAGTGGATTGCGTCGCTCGTGGACCACCACTTCTGCGGGCTCCTTAATGCCAATTAAGAGCAGTACGACAGAAAGGACACCGGGAATAACCGCGACCCAGAACACCCGGCGAAAGTCGTTTTGCCATACCAGCATGAGAGTCGCAGCAATCAATGGGCCGACAAACGCCCCCACAGTATCCAGAGATTGCCTGAGGCCAAAGGAAGCGCCACGCAAATGCGCAGGAGCAAGGTCAGCTATCAGAGCATCACGAGGCGCACCACGCACCCCCTTGCCAAAGCGATCAATCAGCCTAGCCGCTAGAATCAATCCAGCACCTGATGCCAGAGCAAAGAAGGGCTTAGTGAGGACGCTTATCGAGTATTAAGTGATCCACTTAATTGTTGGTGACAGCATAATTTTTCAAATATTTTAGAACATTACAACCCGAGTTCGTTTCTCCTATTCAAAAACCAACCAAAATTCTGTAAGTGCGCCTAGTTGCCGAATGGCACCAACAATTAAGTGGATCAGTATAAAAGTGATACCTACACACTATACCCCCCTGATAACCGCCGCACTTAAAGCACAGGGTGCCGACTTGAACGCACCTCGTCAAATTGCTCAGGCTGTGCGCAAGCTGTCGGATCACTACATAAACAACCCGGATTCTGCGACTCCCTGGCATACGGATTGGGCCAAGATTGCTTACGTGGCCTACTTCTTCCCGCTCAACTACCTGCGTGTTTCGGCTGTACTGCGAGCAGGAATGCGGTCGGGGTTTTGGCAGGGATTGACTGAATTTTCTGACTTTGGCAGCGGCCTTGGTACAGTGCCATTAGCAATAGCCGATAGCCTTCCCGGTCAATTTCTTCGAGGTTTGGCGGTAGAATCGTCGCCAGTTACTGAGAAAATTTACAAACAACTCGCACAAGCAGATCTGGCTCACCCCAATCTTAGTTGGGCGACTAAGTTGGCACCGGCTGCGAAGTCGGCAGGTCACCTTACGGTATTCTCCTTTTCTCTGACAGAACTTCCGGAACTACCTAAAGCTGCGCTTGCAAGTGAAGCACTTGCAATCATTGAGCCTGCGACTCATCAAGATGGTCGACGCCTAATGCAGCTGCGAGCCGATTTAATGGCACAGGGTTGGTATGCCTGGGCACCGTGCACTCACCAAGAGGCTTGCCCGTTGTTAGTGGAGTCCGCCAGAGACTGGTGTCACGACCGCATCACATGGGAACCCCCTGAATGGTACTTGGCCATTGAAGAGCATTTGCCGATGCGCAATCGCACTCTCACTCATAGTTACCTACTGATGCGGCGCCAACCACCGCCAATCGCAAGTTTTACCGTCGCTAGATTGACGGGCGATCTGCAGCGTCAAAAAGGCGCATCCAAGCAAATGGTCTGCCGCGGACCCAAGCGCGAGTTTCTCAGCTGGCAACATAAACATGGCCAGGTTCCTGAGTGGCCTCGGGGTGCGCTTGTACGACTATCCTCTGACATCGCAGTCAAGAGTAACGAGTTAAGACCAACACCCGACCAGTGTGACCTAGTCGGGTGTTGAGAGTAAATTAGGTTTTTAAAACTCAGGAGGTCAGCAGCGCCCTATTGGTCGACCTAAGCCGCGGATGCATGGACCACCAATTCCGCCGCCGATGCCAAAACCAATTCCTGGACCACCGAACCCACCACCGATGCCGACGCCGGGGCCGCCGAAACCACCACCGACACCAACTCCCGGGCCACCGATGCCAGGGCCACCGA
>OMIY01000389.1 GCA_900299215.1 bacterium
AGTTAGAGCGGCAACATTGCTGTTCTCAGGTATAGCCTTTTCGAAACTATCAAGCACAGGCAAAAGATCCTTAAAAATTGTCTCAAGTCCAAATTTAACCAAATCTAAACGTTCGCGCTCCTGGCGACGACGCATATTCTCCATTTCGGCGTGGGCACGTACATATTTATCTTTAAGCTCGGATATCTCATCTTGAAGTTTAACCTTCTCTTGATCTGACGATTCTGCCTGCATTTTGCTTTCGGTCAAAACGGTGCCTGATTCCTGGGAATCAGTTAAGGGGTCTTTATTAAGGTTGGTTTCAGATTGGGTGTTGTTTTGTTCTACTTGCATGGCTTATATCCCGCGTGTTCACAATGTTCATCGCTCAGGGATTAATAAGTCATCGAAGGGATATGGGCAAGGGTAAGCGCCAGATGAATGCTGATACTTATATCCTATCATGTCTGCGTAATAGGAAAAGGGACCGGCCAGTACATTTAGCGAAAAAAATATGTTGCTTGATTATTGACACTCAATGGAGCCCCCTGTTAAAAAATTTCTCTCTGAAATTGATACTATCTGTTGGGTGAAATCAGCAGTGTTGGTCAAAATCTTGGAGTATTTTTGTGGATCCTGTCCGCGCACCCGCGCAGAATTCTACTCTAGCAGCACCTGAGCCCTCGCGTGAAGTACCAGAGGTTCACGGAGCGTCGCACGCCAATAGAACCGACGTCCCCGGTCAAATTGACGCAGAACTCGCTACCAAACTCGATCGATACTCACTAGAGTCGATCGTCGAGCTGAAGATAAGCAGATTTTTAGATCAGATCGGCACCTTTTATCCTGAAGACCTTCATGCTCTTATCATGAAGAAGGTCGAGAAGCCTTTACTTGGTCAAATCTTACGCCGCACTGGCGGCAACCAAGTTCATGCCTCTAAAATCCTTGGGATTAATCGGAACACTCTGCGTAAAAAAATGAAGCTTTACGGATTCAATGTCTAAACTGACTTTAAGCCTACAGCGAGTAGCTAGGTCTGTTGAAGGTTCGTAAACTTAAGAAAATTTGGGGCAAACGCTACGTAAATGTCTTGCAATGACCCGTGCCTGTTTTTTGCAATCCGGATCATTGCCTTGCCTGCATCCTCGGAATTAGGGTTGTAGTACTCATCCCTATAGAGAAAAAGTATCATATCGGCATCTTGCTCCATTGAGCCCGATTCCCTTAAATCGCTGAGTTTAGGTACTTTGTCGGGTCGGCTTTCTACACCTCGATTTAGCTGAGCAAGAGCTATAACAGGTACGTTTAGCTCTTTGGCAAGCGCCTTGAGACCGCCTGAAATCTCTGAAATCTCTCGTTCCCTACTCTCGTATTTCTTTGTCCCCGATGGCCCCATTAACTGCAAATAATCGATCACAATTAAATCTAGGCCATGTTCTTTTTTAAAGCGCCGACATCGCGACCTAAGCTCGAGTAGCGATATACTTGGGGTTTCATCAATACCAAGAACTGCAGGCATCGTTGCAATGGCTCGAGTGCCATGCATCAGGCGATCCAGCTCCTCTTCGTTCAAATCACCCTTTCGCATCCGGGAAGAATCAATCCTAGCTTCGCTGGATATGATCCTCTCCATCAACTGCGTCTTCGACATCTCAAGGGTAAAAATGACCGTGGATTTGCCAGCTCTTACTGCATTAATACAACAGTTCAAAGCAAAAGCGGTTTTACCCATACCAGGGCGCGCGGCAATAATAACTAGATCGCTCCTCTGCCAGCCCCCAGTATTCCGATCGAGATCAACGAACTCAGACGGAACACCGGTCATCTTTCCGTCGCTATTAAGCCGAGTCTCGATCTCTGTGATGGTCTTATCAAGTACTTCATGAGTCGTAGAAATACCGCCGCTGTCCTGCTGGTTAGCGATGGCAATGAACTCTTTCTCAATGTCCTCAATGAAGCCGCTTACCTCGCCGTCGTAGGCCATCGCCTTCTTGACAGTCGTTTGACAGGCATTGATGATACGCCGCAAGTAATAGTAATCACTAACAACTCGTGCGTAGTATTCAATATTCTGGGTAAATGGCGAGTTCTCGGTTAACTCTACAAGATATGCAGGACCGAGGAAGTCATCATCAGCTTTGCCGCGCCTGAGTCGCTCGGCAACAGTTAATATGTCAGTTGGCTCGTTCTGCTGGTAAAGCTCACACATCGCCTCAAATATTTCGCGATGGGCGTCGAGATAGAACTGCTCTGAAGTTAACTTATCTGCAATCAGGTTAAAGGCGTCCGCGTCCCGAAGAACAGCTCCCAAAACCGCCTTCTCAGCGTCAAGGGAATGTGGCGGCGCCAATACCTGTGCTGTCATAGCTACTCTTAACGAAACAGATGTTATTGAGCGGCAACGACCCAAACTTTAAACTTAGGAAGTACATCACTGTGGAGCTTCACTTGTGCTGTGTAAACTCCCACTTTCTTGATCTCTTCAAGAATGGTGATGTCCTTTTTCGAAACGTTAAGGCCTTCAGCCTGTAGTTGCGCTTCCAACTCAGCAGCAGTCACAGAGCCAAAAATCTTCTCGTCTTCCCCAACTTGTTTCGTCACAGTCACAGAAGTCTTCTCAATTTTTGCAGCAAGTTCTTTAGCTGCAGCGAGAAGTTTCTCCCGCTTCTTGTCTAGAAGCCTTTTATGGTGTGCCAAAGCAGCTTTATTTTCTTCATTCGCCACGGCAGCCAAGCCACGCGGCAATAGAAAGTTCCGCGCATAACCGTTGCGGACATTAACAATGTCGCCAATCGAACCTAGGTTCGACACTTCTTGCGTTAAGATTAATTTCATGACCTTATCCCCAACCGGCAGTCAAATTTATTCTTTACGACGCTTTTGCTCAAGATCGCGCTCGCGAGCTTCTCGCTCTTGCTTCGCGAGTTCCGCTTTGCGCGCTTCCACGTCGATGCCACCATCACCCGATTCCAACTTAACCACAAGATGACGTAGTACATTGTCATCGATGCGCATTAAGCGTTCCATCTCGGCAAGGTTTGCCGGCGTTCCAACAAAGTCGTAGTTCACGTAGTTACCACGGAAACACTTGTTGATTGGGTACACCAATTTTTTGTTGCCCCAAACGTCCTTCTTCAGGATCTGGCCGCCATCTTTGGTCATCAAGGCCTCGTAGCCTTCAAGAACCTTCAAAGCCTCTGATTCTGGCAGGTCACCTTTGGTGATGATCGTAAAATCGTATTCTCTTAACAACTTCATTCTCCCTTTCGGATTTAGACAGCCAGCAAACTATTTGCCAGCAAGAGAGTTACTCACTTTTGCTTCTCGAAGATTTGCTTCAAACGAAGTTCAACTTCGTTTCGCATCCCTTCTCTTAGAGCCTTAAGCTCCGCCTCGGACATGACACCCAACACCCAATCCGCTGTATCTCGACCATCTGCTGGTCGCCCTACACCGAGCTTCATCCGATGAAAGTTGGCGTTACCCGTTTCATCGATGATGCTTCTGACACCGTTGTGACCACCATGACCGCCACCTTCTCTGGCTTTGACCTTACCAGCAGGCAAATCTACGTCATCGAAACATACGACGGTGTCCTCGGGCGCAATCTTAAAGAACCTTTGGACTGCACCCACTGAACGACCACTTAAATTCATGTAAGTCATCGGCTTCAGAAAGACGCACGCTTGCCCTAACACATCACCTTTGGCAATGTCACCGTTGAATTTTGACTGTCCACTTTCCCAAGAAGCATTTGCGGCTGCCGCAAGCAGGTCCACCATGATGAAACCTGCGTTGTGACGAGTCATTATGTACTTCGGACCGGGATTGCCAAGCCCAACGATTAACTTCATGTTTGCCGCAACTTAGCTTAGTGGAGCCAAGTCTACATGCAACGCCAATCGCTTGACTGGGTGAACCTGAAGCTCCGTGATGCGGACGCGCTGGCTCTTTCCCTCTACGACTAAGTCAAACTGCTTGTCGCAGTCACGCCATGCTTTGGAAAGCAGTTTTGGGTCTAGTTCCAGCAATGTGGACTGGCCTTTGGCATTCAGAACGGCAGGTACTTTGCCATTGCGACGTAATTTACGCGTGTAGCTCTTACCCAGCCCTGTGCGCACAGTAGCCTCAATGGACACATCTTTCTTGTTCGACATCACACAACTCCAACAATATAGAGGGTCGTCTTATAGCGGGAAGGTGAAAAGCTTTCAACCAAGATTGCTGGAGTACACGCTTTTTCTATAATTTCAATAAGTTATATAAAAAGGGCGCTAATAGAATCGTCGTTGTGAATGCGACGAATGGCTTTACCCATAAGCTCTGCAATGCTCAGCTGAGTGATTTTTGTGCATTTTTTGGCCTCAGCATGCAGCTGAATCGAATCAGTCACCACAAGCTCTTCAAGTTTTGATCGCTCTAGATTTTCAATTGCGGCACCACTCAATACAGCATGGCTAATGGCAGCTCTTACCGTTAAACCACCGGCTGCTAACAAGGCTTCGGCCGCCTTTGTCAGCGATCCTGCTGTATCCACTATGTCATCGATGATCAGACAGTTACGACCCTTGACGTCACCGATTATGTTCATAACCGCACTTTCGTTTGGCTTGTCTCGCCGCTTGTCAACAATAGCAAGTCCGCAGTTAAAATGCTTAGCCATTGCTCGCGCCCTTTCGACACCACCGGCATCTGGGGATACGACAACTAAATTATCCATCCGTCGGAAATAAGTGCTAAAAATTGGCTTGGCGTAGAGGTGGTCGACTGCAATGTTGAAAAAGCCCTGAATCGCCGATGTATGTAGCTCGAGGGTCAATACCCGATTGAAATTCGCAGTCTGCAGCAAATCCGCAACCAGCTTAGCTGAAATTGGCGTTCGAGGCGCGCTCTTACGCTCTTGCCTTGCATACCCAAAATACGGCGCGACCAAAGTCACTCGCGCTGCCGATGCGCGATGCGCAGCATCAGCCATTATCATCGCTTCCATCAAGTGCTGGTTGGCCGGTCTGGAGAGCGACTGAACTATGAATACGTCTCTACCGCGAACGTTGCTGTTGAGCTCCACTCGCGTCTCACCATCGGAAAACTGTGAAACAACAGCCTCCCCCAACGGCATATCTAACCAGTCACAGATCTTCTCAGCTAACGGACGATTGGCGTTACCGGAGAAAACAATAAGCTCTGCGTCCATGTCTAGCTCCAAAAGAGGCTGATAAGCTTAATTCTGTGCCAGGATTGCATGAGATTAGAATGGCTGGGGCGGAAGGGATCGAACCTTCGAATGCCGGAATCAAAATCCGGTGCCTTACCACTTGGCGACGCCCCACTATCAGGAGAGACAATGCTCTACTCTGTGGAGGCATTAAATATATTGCAGCCTACCCAGGTGTCAACTGCGATGAGATCTTTCTGGTGGCATAGGTGGCAAATAATAACCGTTTCGGTGGTCATACACCCACCGTGCTCTCCCGCTCTGATCCAAATCAAGCCGCCAAGCTCCAGTTGCCAATCCAGGGTATGCCAGTACTCGCTCGGAAACTGCGTCTACCACCAGCCTAGTGAAGTCACGTCTAATAGCGCGACCACCCATCGCATCTTCAGCACCAGTAGTAAGGAGCCGTTTCCGGAGTCTGCCGCCAAGTCGGACCACCAACTGTCGATCGGATAGGCGCAGATTCAAATCATAGGTTAACTTCTCCAACACTCTAGTCAGCTGAAGCTTGCCCAGCCGCCTAAACACCACTACCTCGTCGATTCTGTTGACGAATTCTGGTCGCAACTTCGCCGACAGGCTCCTCCGAACGGCATCGTCGCTGGCTCCCTCCGGATCAACGATTCGGTCCAAGCTCAGATTCGACGTCATAATGATGAGGGTATTGCGAAAATCCACCAATCTGCTTCGGCCATCTGTCAGCCTACCGTCATCAAATGTCTGCAAAAGCAGGTCCAGAACCCTCGGATGAGCCTTCTCAATCTCGTCAAGCAACACGACAGAGTAAGGCCGCTGTCGCACTGCCTCAGTGAGTTCACCGCCATCTCCGAAGCCAACATATCCTGGGGGTGCACCAATTAGCCTCGCTATCTGATGCTGCTCCATAAACTCAGACATATCTATGCGAATAATCTTAGATTCATCGGCGAATAGTTCTTCAGCAAGTGCTTTGGCAGTCTCAGTCTTACCCACGCCAGTCGGCCCGAGAAAGAGAAATACCCCGAGTGGACGCCGGGGATCGTTGACACCAACGCGCGCTCTTTTCAGCGTTTGAGCGATCCGATAAAGAGCCTCGTTTTGACCAAAGATCCGCTTTGACAGCCTGGATTCAAGCGTCAGCAACTTAGAGTTATCGTGTTCTAAAAGCTTCCCAACTGGAATTCTGGTCCACAATGCCACAATCTCTGCAATCTCTCGTCCGCCAACTACCCGCCGCAGGAAAGGATGCTCTTTTTGGAGGCGATCTAGTTCGATTTTGATCTTATCTGTCTCTCGATTCAGCTTGGGAAGCTCTCCATACTGAATACTTGCAGCAAAATCGAAATTAGCGTTAGAACGCGCTGAGCGATACATTTCAACGCCTTCCAATCGATTTTTTTCCGCAGTCCTAAATCGTTGTAATAAGCTCTGATGAGTGCGCCAAATCTTGTCGTAATTGCCATGTGCCTTTTGGGCTTTTTCAAGGCGCGCCTCCAACTTGGCGAGCGCCGCCCGTTGTCCATTATCAGTCGGGTTCAAAGATTTTCTTTCAACCTCAATTTGACTAATCTCTGCAGCTAGCTCGTCAAGGACAGCTGGCACACTATCCACCTGCAGGCGTAGCCTACTTGCAGCTTCATCAACTAAATCTATAGCTTTGTCTGGCAGCTTTCTGTGAGGTAAATAACGTACAGATAGTGTGACTGCTGCCTCTAAGGCTTCGTCATCAATTTGAATGCCATGGTGAATCTCATAATGACTCTTGAGACCGCGTAAAATTGCGAGAGCAGCCTGTGGTGATGGTTCCTCAACGGTAATTGGCTGGAAGCGCCTCTCAAGCGCCGCGTCTTTCTCGATATATTTGCGGTACTCATCAAGAGTGGTCGCCCCCAAACACTGCAACTCTCCACGAGCTAGAGCAGGCTTCAAAAGGTTAGCCGCATCAGCACTACCCTCATGATTACCCGCCCCAACCAACATATGAATCTCATCGATGAAAAGAATGATTTTTCCTTTTAGAGAAGCAACTGCGCTTAGTAGGTTTTTCATTCTAGCTTCAAATTCACCGCGATACTTGGCACCGGCCAGCATAGCTCCCAGATCTAGAGACAAAACTCTTTTGCCTCGCATAGTTTCTGGAACTGCTCCAGCTGCGATTCTTTGAGCCAATGCTTCAGCTATCGCAGATTTTCCGACACCGGGCTCCCCAACTAGGAGAGGATTGTTCTTTTTTTTGCGACCGAGAATTTCTAAAACTCGGCGCACTTCCAAGTCTCTACCGATCACTGGATCGAGCTCGCCGCGCTCTGCCACCGCTGAAATATCGATGGTGTACTTTCGGAGTTCCTCGTCAAATTCTTCCTCGTCCTTGCGAGGCAACGGCACCTCTGCCTCACGCTTGCTCTTGCTGTTCGCGACAGCTCCACTGTCGCCCGATGCTTGCTGCGTGATGAGGGGTTCGAAGGCAGCGTCCCTCCTTGTCTGAGCGGCGGCCTCTTCAGCTATCTTAGACAAAAAGTTCTGAATCAACGTGGATTGTTTTTGTAGCTCTTCCCACAAAATACGAGCCGATACTACCTTAGGCTTCGACTTGGCCTCAGCGTAGTCCAAAGCCTGGTCTAGACGTGCACCAAAGGCAACTTTGACCTGTCCAAGTACTCTTGGCGCCCGACTCAGATGGCCTTCGATATGGCGCTGCAATCGTCCGGACGGTGAAAGTTCGACACTGCCAGCACGAAGTAAGGCGAGAGCTACGTGCTCAACTTCCAGTGATTGATGACCAAAACTACGAGCGTATTGCAGACCCTGATACAGGGCCTTCTGGCAGCTGAAGTCGTAAAGATTGACGTCCATCAAGTCACCTACCGGACTAGAGGGGAGTATCCCCCTTCAGCGACGCATCGGCAAAGACCGGCTGGATCATTAGGCAGGAGTCTACTTATGCTCGCGAAGCCTCAACCCATTTTACCTGCAGATCTGCAAGTAGCTGCTGCAGTAACTTCGTTTCCTCGGGGTTCAGGTTGCCCTTGGTTTTTTCCTGAAGCATCTTAATAATTTCAATGTTTTGCTTCGCAAGAGCCAAATTTACCGTGGGCCCCTTACCCAGAGCTGGTGCCAGACCGAGGTAATGCAGAGCCGCAGAGGAAAAACCAAGTATTAATGCTGAAAAATCAACTTGTTCTGCATGTAAATCGGCCATCTGGACCTCCGTAATTAGGCGAAAAAGTTAGCCAAAAAATCAACTCGAGGGAAGCTGGATTTAAGTGATCGCTGATTAATTCCGATAGCTCAGTAGGATATCCAGAGGTGCCATGGCTAGCAAGAACCCCAACGATGACTTACGAGGAGTGCTTTACGCGCTGAGCTCGTCAACTCCCGGCGAAGTAATAAAACTACGCAGGGACGCAACTATTTTTGGCCGCGAAAAAGGCGACATCATCATAAATGACCATGAAATTTCGTCTACTCACTGTCAAATTCAAAACATCAACGGAACGTATCATTTGTTCGACATGAATAGCACCAATGGCACCTACGTAAATAACGAACGCGTCGTTAAATCTAAATTAAATCAGGGCGATACGATCACAATTGGGCAGACCGTCTTTCGTTTTGAGTTGGAACAGGAATCTAGGGTCCGCCACATCTCGACCATATTCAAAAGTCGCGACCTACGGGGAATGAACGACACCAAGGTTAGCCTTGTGGACACCCTGATCGAAGGAGAGCTAAAAGGAGCGCAAGCTACAACCGTGATTCTAAACATCACATACAGTGATGGAACTAAAGATGAAGTTGAACTTAATCAACGATCTTTCTTCATTGGCCGCGCCTCTAGCTTTGCCAAATTTGATCAAGATCCTGAAATGTCGCGCAAACACCTTCTCGTAAAGGTGAATGATTCGGGTGAAATATTTATCGAAGACCAAGGTTCCACCAACGGGTCTTTTCTAAATGGCAAGCGATTACAGGGTATGCATATCGTACGGCCCACCGACGAAGTCAGAGTCGGGTCAGTCTTGATTCGCTGCCGGGCGAAAACAACCTGACAGACTAGAAGCCCTACCCTATAATCGAGGCGTCAATTTTTTACGCCACTCACCAAGGATCCGCCACCGGACGAGGCTTTTATGACTAATCCCGAAAAAACCACGGGATCGAACTTTATTCGCAATATCATTAACGAAGACAATAAGTCAGGTAAATACTCTGGCAAGGTTCACACCCGTTTCCCACCTGAGCCCAATGGTTATCTGCACGTCGGACATGCAAAATCCATCTGTCTGAATTTTGGACTAGCTATGGAGTACAAGGGTAAATGCAACCTCCGTTTTGACGACACGAACCCTGTGGCGGAGGATCCGGAGTTCGTAGCATCGATCAAAGCGGATGTTAAGTGGCTTGGTTTTGAATGGGACGAGCGATTGTTCAGTGCTTCCGATTACTTCGAGAAATTTTACGAGTGTGCTGAACTATTGGTACGTAAAGGCAAGGCTTATGTCGATAGTCAATCTGCTGAGCAAATCCGCGTAAACCGTGGCACTCTGACCGAGCCAGGTAAGAACAGTCCGTATCGAGAGCGCTCAGTTGATGAAAACTTGAAGATCCTTAGAGAGATGCGTGAAGGGAAATACGAAGACGGTGCTCATATATTGCGCGCCAAGATCGACATGACATCACCAAACATCAATATGCGTGACCCAGCTATCTACCGTATTCGGCGCGCTGAACACCATGCGACGGGCACAAAGTGGTGCATTTATCCCATGTATGATTTTGCACACTGTATTTCGGACGCTATTGAGGGCATTACTCATTCCATTTGTACCCTTGAATTCGAGGACCATCGTCCACTCTACGATTGGTTTCTGATCGAATGTGAATTCAAGGCACCAAGACCACAACAAATTGAATTTGCTCGCTTGGACTTAAGTTACACCGTTACAAGTAAACGTAAACTGAAAGAGTTGGTGTCCGAGGGTATCGTGCGTAGTTGGGATGACCCACGTATGCCAACCATTTCGGGGATGCGTCGCCGTGGCTATCGACCGTCGGCGCTGCGAGATTTTTGCGAGCGTATCGGAGTCGCCAAAGCAGCAAATACAGTCGACATGGGACTCCTAGAGTTTTGTGTTCGAGAGGATTTAGAGCGATCTGCTTTGAGAGTCCTCGGCGTTTTACAGCCAATTAAGGTCGTAATTGAGGATTATCCGTCTGATAGGATTGAGTATATTGACGCTCCGTTTCATCCTCAAGACCCTTCACTAGGTAGTCGCAAGCTGCCTTTCAGCCGTGAACTTTATATCGAAACCGATGATTTCATGGAAAACCCACCTAAAGGCTACTTCAGGCTAGTTCCAGGAGGTGAGGTCCGATTACGCTATGGGTACATCATCAAATGTCGGGAAGTGATAAAAGACGATCTAGGAAATATTGTCGAATTACGGTGCACGCACGACCCCGATACCCTTGGCAAAAACCCATCAGACGGGCGAAAAGTAAAAGGCATCATTCATTGGGTGGCATCGTCTCAAGCGATCTCCGCAGAAGTCCGTTTGTACGACCGCCTCTTCAGTGTGGCCGCTCCTGGTGGAGTTAAAGATGGGGACTACAAAGACCACATCAACCCGGAGTCATTGAAAATTCTAGGCCATGCTAAGCTTGAACCCAGCCTGGCTGATGCTAAGCCCGAACAACGATTTCAGTTTGAGCGTCTTGGCTACTTTTGCTTGGACCCCGATAGCAAACCATCTGGACTGGTATTCAATAGAACCGTCACGCTTCGAGACTCGTGGGTTAAGGAACACAAATCCTAGGTTAGAAATTTGCCTTAACTGACTCTTGAGCAAAGTTCGATGATGCTATATTGTCCATCGCGCTCGTTAGTCAGCCATTTGCGGACGTGATGAAATTGGTAGACATGCTGGTCTTAGAAGCCAGTGGGGTAACCCGTGTCGGTTCAAGTCC
>OMIY01000390.1 GCA_900299215.1 bacterium
AATGGCGACCCCTAGACGGCTCGAACGTCTAACCGCCGGATTAGAAATCCGGTGCTCTATCCAGTTGAGCTAAGGGGCCCCTGTGAGGCGATAAACTACACCAGCCATGGCTGGCTGTCATCTGTTTCCGGGTGGGGCAGTGGCGTGACTTCCGAGGCCGTCATGATCATCTTCCCTTTTCAAAGCGCCTGGCTGGTGGTATGTCCACATCGCCAGACATTTAGGAGACTTAAAGCCCTATGACAGAGCCGACCAGACCTGGTTTTGAGCAGATCTATATGCGACTTGCATTTGGGCTAGCTGAACGGTCCACATGCAAACGGCTGAAGGTTGGCACGGTAATCACCAGCGTCGATTTTCGTAAGGTGCTAGCGGTCGGCTATAACGGTAATGCAACCGGCCTACCAAATTGCTGCGACCGAGACGAGCCAGGTAATTGCGGCTGTCTCCATTCGGAGGAGAACGCGGTCATCAATTGCGATAGTCCCAGGGCAACCGAGAAGATTGCCTTTGTTACCCATATGCCTTGCCCGGCCTGTGCCAAGCGCCTCATAAATCTCGGCAACGTGCGCCAGGTTTACTTTGGCCATCACTATCGCAACTCGGATTCAGTCGCTTTGTTCGAAACCGTAGGAATAAGCATCGAGCAGCTACCGTCATGGTGACTGCTCGCAAGCTGAATACGATCAACGGCTGTTAGTTAAGACCGTTCCATTCGAGTTCGTCTTTTTCGATCCCCTTCAGGGATTTTGCCTTTTCCTCAGCAGCCCTTTGCATCTTACGGTTGTGCTGAGCGCTAGCTTCGGCTTCCTCGCGAGCCTTACGACGCGCTTCGGCTTGGCGCTGTGCTTCAAGTTGCTCTTCTATAATCTTGGCCTTGGCTTCAGCCTCACGGATTTCTCTTAGTTCGCGCTCGATTCGGGAATCTTCGCTTTCGATTTTTGCTTCTTTCTCGTAGGCATCTGCCCGTTTGTCGAGATCTTGGAAATCATCTGGACCCTCGCCTAAAGCGGGCAGCGGGTCGATACGGAATTCGTCAGTTACGGCTGGCTGCTTTTTCTTACCGGTTTTGCCAGCGGCGCGTCCGTCTTTGCTCGGAGCCTCGATAACGGCATCCTCGTCACCGTCAGTGGTGCTGGGCGTGCTCGTGACACAGCCAACAAAGTTGAGGGCTAAAACTAATGAAACAAGGGGAAGTGTGCAGCGCAACATAGGACAACTCGTGTTTAACAGGTCATTTATCAATATTTGGCCACGGCCCGTTGAGCGGGTCAAGCTTCTTCTAGCAAGCCCGTTGCCAGGACTACGAGGGGCTCTTATGGGCCTGATATCAAAGGATAAACATGTATCCTTGGCGGATGTTGCACTGCCTAAAGTTTAGTCGATTGCACAAAAATCTAAAGTTTTGTCCGCAAATGCCGATAAGTGGGGGAAGTAGAAGTATTTAGAGGTTGGGATCAATGCGAGGATATTTCCAAAAAACACACCGAAGCGTGATTGCGTTTTGCGTAGACGCAGTGGTGATAATCTCGGTTTATTATTTGATTACAGCTGTGCTTTGGGGCACAGGGCTGTTAAGCAAGTTAGTGGTAATCCCGCTAGCTATGGCCTTAGCAGCGAATAGATGGATGGCGATTGGTATCCTATCGCATGATGCCTATCACTATACTTTCCATCGTAACAAGAAAGTGAACGATTTCTTCGGTCATCTGACCGCGTTGTTTATAATGAACGACTTTAAGGACGCGCGACGTGCACACTTGGCGCATCACCAGCATCTATTCGGTGAGGGTGATTTAGATGCGCGGGTTGCACACGAAATGGTGCGTCTTGGCTTAAATAATTGGAAACTTTGGTGGATTTCGCCGCTGTATATGTTGCGGCACGCCAAGAGAATTCTAGCGATCTATGAAAACGAACCCAAGGGTTTGTGGGGAAGCATGCGGCCCTACATGATGCAGGTCTCGCTATTATTGGGTCTCGGAGCGATTGATTGGCGACTTGGGCTGATCCACTTCGGGATAGTTTACTTGGCCATGGCTTTTCATTTGGCGCGAAGCTTTCTTGAACACTGCCATATGCCTGAGGGTGTCAAAACCCGCAGCTATTATGGTGGCCACCCGCTGCTAAATTGGACCCTTTACGCGCATAATATCGGCTACCACGACCTTCACCATAATTTCCCCGGGATTCCATGGTACAACCTCGCAAAGGCACACAAGGACGGACTGAAGTCGACTAAGTCAGCGCGACACCATCAGAGTGGCGCAGCCCACGCTGATGAAACCGTGGAATCATTGTTTATTGGCGGGCGTAGCGCAAGGGCTATTGCTCGGCGGTTTCCCTTCGTGCCTAAAAGTCCCGCTGCTTAGCATCCGAATCAGTTTGTCCAGCTTCGCCGCAAGCGCGACGCATTGCGGGCTCGGGGTTCCGGAATAAATCGTCTTCCGGACCCAGCGTATTTTGGAAGAAGCTGAATAACTGAGAACTCTGGTGTTTAACACCTATACACCCTTGCATCACCTAACTGTTTAATCTACAAGCTCCCGACTTGGTACGTTCTTCGCATGGCGGTTCAGCAATGTGGACTGCGATCGTCGCATGTCACTCAGTATTTTGCGAAGTCCAATGATCCAAGAAGGAGATTAAATCATGAACAAGGTCGTTTCGTTAATGTGTGCGAGCATCTTAATGGGCTGCAGTGGTTTTAAAGCCGCTGAATCAGGAATCAAGGGCGCCCCCCACGAGTTTGCTGTCTTATGCACCAGTGCAGACACTGATTCGTCGTTTCGCATTTATGAAGGCCAAGGAATGTGGCTGCGCTACGGAGAGGCGGCCAAATTATTTAACTGCGAACAAGTCGTTAGCCTTGATGACGCAGCCTTCGTCAACAGTCCTGCACGGATGATGTACGAATGTTTCGAGAAAGATCAGGTTGCTGGTGCAGAGATCTCCGTCTACCGAACTGGCGAAAATGGTCAGATTAAGGCCAGTATTACTGATAAAAAAGGTGGCTTTGAGGTCGCCAAGATGGACTGTCAAAATTGACGTCCTCCCCGGCGTGAACGCTCGAGGATTCCCTAGGCCCCAGCAACCTTGCAGTCACCAGGGTGGGTTAGCGCCTCACGTCCGAGGCGGAGAATGTTACGAGCAGCGTTTACGTCACGGTCATGGACCGTAGCGCAAACACTGCACCGCCACTCTCTTACTCGCAACCCGATCCGTGGATGTGCTGTCAGGCACATCGAACACGTCCGAGTGGAGTCCCGTTCATTTATTTCTATCGCATGTCCCCCAGCTCTTACGGCTTTGTAGGCGACTTGCGTCTTAAACATACCAAGTCCCGCGTCCAAGCTTACCGCTGCCATCGTTCGGGAGCGGTTCATCAGCTTGCAGGGGACGTTTCCAATGTAGATCTTATTGTGCTTTTCAACTAGGCGCGTAGAAGCCTTGTGCAAGTAGTCGGCCCGAGCATTTGCGACCTTGGCGTGGAACTTTGCCATCCGTTTGCGCTTAGGTAGGGGGCCATATTTGCGAGTCTTCGCCTGGCGGCGACGCGCGCTCAGCCTAGTCCGCTCCAGACGGCGTATTTTTGCAAGGTATCTCTCTCGCAACTTAGGGCCGATGATCTTTTCACCATCGGACAATGTCGCCAGAGTCTTAACCCCAGGATCAACGCCGACTTCGCGGTCCTGGCTCTGATACTTGAGGCTGTCGCTTTCAAATGTCAGATTTAC
>OMIY01000391.1 GCA_900299215.1 bacterium
AAGAAGGGCGACCGGCTTGCCATCATGCTGCCAAACGTCATGCAGTTTCCCATTGCCTTCTATGCTGCACAAAAAATTGGTGTCATCTGCGTCAACACCAACCCACTCTATACTCCTCGGGAGATGCGCCATCAGTTTAAGGATAGCGGAGCCAAGGCCATCATAATTCTCGATCTTGTTGCTAAGGGCCTTGAGGAAATACTTCACGAAACAGACATTCAGCACGTCATACTAACGTCCATTGGTGACCAGCTACCCGGTTGGAAGGCTGGTCTGGTGGGCACAGTTCTTCGCCTCAAAGGCCAGGTGCCTAAACTCACCATGAAGACCATTTCATTCAAGGATGCTCTCGCAGCAGGAGCCAAAAAGAACTATTCACGACCTGATATTGATGTCGATGACATAGCAGTTCTTCAATACACCGGAGGAACAACAGGTGTCTCGAAGGGTGCAATGCTGCTTCATAAAAACATCTTGGCTAATACAGTTCAGATTCAAGCATTGGCTCGAGCACAAGTTTCTGATGGTGGGGAATTGGTCCTGACGGCATTACCGCTTTACCACATCTTTGCCCTATCGATTAACTTTCTTGCCTTTATCGCGATGGGCAATCGCATGATCCTAGTGCCCAAGCCAATCCCAATTAAGAACCTGGTCAAGACGATACGTAAATATCCAATCACTGTGATGACAGGCGTGAACACTCTGTTCAATGCGTTATTGAACGATAAAGAGTTCTGCGACAATCCACCGAAAAATCTCAAAGTCGCACTGGGCGGGGGAATGGCCGTGCAGGAGGCTGTAAACAAAAAATGGCTGACATTGACGGGTCAACCAATTGTCGAAGGTTTTGGTCTTACGGAGGCCTCACCAGTAACGCATGTAAATCCCTTGGATAAGGACCTTATCAAGATAGGCTCCGTTGGCTATACCCTACCGGGAACCGAAGCCAAGATCGTTAACGAAGATGGCCAGGAAGTGGCTCTTGGCGAAGTGGGCGAGCTGATAGTTAAAGGCCCGCAAGTGATGGCTGGATATTGGCAACGGCCAGAGGAAACGGCTAAGGTCATCAAGAATGGCTGGCTATGGACTGGTGACGTTGCCCGTCGCGATGACAAAGGCTACTTCTACATCGTCGATCGCAAGAAGGACATGATCCTGGTCTCTGGGTTCAATGTTTACCCTAATGAGATCGAAGAAGTATTGATGTCACATCCCAAAGTTCTAGAAGCCGCAGTCGTTGGCGTGCCAGATGCATCCTCGGGTGAGGCGGTGAAAGCCTTTATTGTAGCCAAAGACAAAAGCCTGACAAAAGAGGAACTTAAGGCCCACTGTCAGACACAACTCACAGGCTATAAGCGACCTCACCACATCGAGTTTCGTGACGAGCTACCGAAAACGAATGTCGGTAAGATCTTGCGTCGTAAACTCCGTGACGAAGCAGAGGCACCGCCTAAACTTTCAGCTGTTGGATAATTTACTGCACTTCAAGGGTCAGCGAACGATCAGCGCCGCCACGTCTATAGGTGACCTGAGCCATATTAGCGCCCTTGAGGCTGTGGAGTAATTGGATCGTGCGGCCGACGTCACTTAGGCGTTGGCCGTTGACGCTTGTGACGATATCACCATCTTTAAATCCGACTTTGTCGTAAATACTGCCGGCGTCTATCGCCATGAGTTTAAATCCGCTAAGCTGACCGTCTTCGTAGTAAGGCAGGGCCGCCGCCTGAACAAGCACACGGCTAAGCTGTTGGCCGGTTAGGGTATCGCGCAGGGTGGACGAGATGCGCACCTTGTCCCCTTTGGCTTCAACGCCTTCACTAATTTGATCAACATTTACAACTGGCACTGGGATTGCCTCAGAACCAGACTCTGCACCAACACGAATGCGTTCAAGGCGTCCACGCACGTTAAACGTCACATAGTCACGATTGATGTCGGCAATCTCGACTCCCGGTTCAACCTTGTGTCCAACTTTAACGGCAAAGGTGGAACTGGAAGCCTGAGACTTGAGCAGTGCCACGCTACCGTTGGCATTGCCAGAGGCAATGACACCAAGGACTAGGTAGGACTTTTCACCGCCGTAGGCGGCCGGGTCCAAGATCCAAGCAGCAAAAAATAGAGTTAATGTGGGGACGACTTTGAGCAGCAGTTTCAGCATTTGAGTACCAGCAGGAGCGACATCAGTAACAGCAGGAGGAGGAAGAGCGGCGGGGCATTGCGCCCACGTCGGCACTTGTGCAAGTTCTGATCCCAGCATCCTGCTAATTATAAGATGCTGAAATAGCCGGAATTAATCTTTGGGACGAGAGAAAGGCGCGGCACCAGGTGACAAATTTTTGGACAACACCTCAGGCTATTGGCAGCACCGCATTTAGTGCCAGCATTAGCGCGAATCTCCTGTTAGAATGGGCTACAACTAGCCCTAACTAATATGATTTGAGTCGAAATTGATTGAGCTGCTTCACCTCTTGACGCGTCTCCTGCTTGGATCATCATCTCAGCTTTATGCTGCGGTGTTCGGTCTGGGCACCACAGCCGGGGTGATGCAGCAGCCCACAAGTCATTACTATCACGCCACCTACGGCGCCGAGCTCACGGCTGGCACTAGTTCTGAGGCCTTTCTAGTACGAAGCACCTATCTAGAACGGCCGGAATTCCGTGGAGGCGACTACGCGGACAAGGATTACGGCTGGTTTTTCTTGTTGGGCAGCAAGGTCACAAAAAAACCCCACCATGGGCTATATGCCTACTTTGGCGGCGGCCGTATGGCCGGTTACACCAAGACTTCAGTCGCTACGAATAGTGGTGCTAGCGCGAAGAGTAACTACATACAAAGTGGGCTGGTGACTGGCGTCGATTATGCGGTAACCATCGGTCATTTTGAACTTGCTGCGGAACATATGCTTTTCGTCGGTGCCGTCGACGAGTTTCAGCTCCGGAGTTATGTCGGCTGGCCTTTTACCTTCTTCCAGATCCGTGCAGGTGCCAAATGGTAAAGCGCCTGATCATCCTTCTGTTATTAGTTGCGGCGACTAGTACTCCTGCGTTAGCGGCCAAATCCAGTTACACACTCTCCGCGCAATATGAATCATTGGCGCCTAATGCTGGCGGCCAAATAGCCTACGGTTTGCGTCTTGCCACTAATAATTGGGAGGCAGGTCTTTTCAGCAATCAATATCTGACTGCGGGTGGGGTGCCCCTAACTGGAATGGTATTTGATCGGCGTTTTCCCATTTGTGACGATAGTTGCTGGTGGCAGTTTTTCGTCCAGGTTGGTGCTGGAGGCTCTAACGCTGGTCCTATTGCCGAGGTCACATGGGCAACCATTATTCCGTTAATTCCCATCTGGCTCCCGACTAGTGCTCCTAGGTTTGTCCCCGCTCTAAGACTCGACATAACCTCTCACATGATCTTTGTACGCTACCGTGGAATTGCCTGGAGTTACCCGTTATGGCTCGGAGTTTCGGTACCGTTTTGAAATTAAGCATAATCACCTTCGCGCTAGTGCTGCCAGGCACCAGTGATCGCGGATTTGGCTACCCCACACCCGTGGACTTTAACGGGAAGCTACTCAGGTGGGATATCGACGAAACGACTCCGACCATTACCTACGGTATCGAGGCAGAAAATCAGGATGATGTCACCTACTACGAATCCATGATCGAACAGGCGGCCGACCTTTGGGGTCAGGTACCTGGGAGCTATTTTAAATTTAAATATGTGCCACTAGAGGAGACCCCCCAAGTAACTATCTATTTGCGAAGTTCACTCAGCGGTGTTCGTGACACTGCTGGATTTACAATGTTTGATGAGTACGACGGCGACAAACCCAAACATTGTTCTATTTACGTTTTGGTCGACCCTCTGACCGCCGATTATTGGATGGGCAAAGTGTTCCTACATGAGTTGGGGCATGCTGCTGGTCTAGGGCACAGCTTAGTCCCAGAGGCCATCATGAGTTACAGCCTTGATGCCAACAACTTCGCTTTGGATGTTGATGATTTTGCGGCAATTGCGCATAGCTATCCAACCAATGGCGAGAAGCCGCGTTTACCACTAGGCTGCTCCATCAGCTCCGAGCATAAACCATTCGGTCGGAGCATTAGTCTACTGGCACTCTTAGCTTTGCCTGTACTAATTAGCCTATGGCCAACATCCGGTCGATCGAAGCCTTGGCGCGCAACCTGATTTCTTCTGGCACATCGACCTCATACTTGAGCTCTTTTAACGCAGCCAAAGTATCCTCGAGTGTGATTTGCTTCATGTGAGGACAGCGAATACTACAAAGCCTCAACACTTCGCGATCTGGGTGAGCTGCAATGATGTTGTCGCCCATGGCACACTCAGTCAGCAGTAAATAACGCGGCGCCTTTACGTTCTCTACGTACTTAATCATCGCCGAGGTACTGCCAGAAAAATCAGACGCCGCGGTAACTTCGGGACTGCATTCCGGATGTGCCAAGACGACGACATCGGGAAATTGTTGGCGGACACGGCTAATGTCGTCCACCGTGAACTTCTCGTGCACTTCGCATTTGCCATGCCAGCTTATAAATACTTTATCGATCGCGGTCTCACCACCACCCATCTTGCGGGGATCCGTCTCTGGGAAGATCACGTGCTTACCTGTCTCACGTGCGACGTTCTGTGCAAGATATTCGTCGGGAATGAAGATGACCGTATCGGTGTCTAAAGACTCGACCACCTTAACGGCATTGCCCGACGTACAGCAGATGTCGGTCTCTGCTTTAACATCAGCGTAGGAGTTGATGTAGGTCACGACTGGCACGCCCGGATATCTGGCTTTAAGTCGGCGCACGTCCTCAGCCTTAATACTTTGCGCTAGTGAGCAACCCGCACGATTTGACGGAATGAGGACCTTCCGAGTCGGGTTGATAATCTTAGCCGTCTCGGCCATGAATTCTACACCGCAGAATACGATCACATCTGCATCCGTCGTAGCCGCCTTACGGCACAGCTCCAGCGAGTCTCCCGTAAAATCCGCAACCGTATGGTAAAGCGCAGGCTCCATGTAGTTATGACCAAGAATGATGGCGTTACGCTCACGCTTCCACTCGTTGATCTCAACAACTAGCCTAGCTTTTTCCCGCAGCTCAAAGTCTGGCACCAGTTTGGCAAGCATTTGGTGCATGCGCTTATAGGTAGATTCATAGTTAGCAGTGGTAGCGGTTGGTTGCATAGTCGAGCCTCACCCTCAGAGCAACAAGACCGCTAGCTATAATGCGGGGATAAAGGAAAAACAAGGGGCGGCCGCAGCCGCCCCTAAACCATCAAAAAATTTGGATTTTTAACCTCTGAGCAGCTGTAGAACGGCTTCTGGGGACGCGTTGGCTTGGGTCATCACGGAGAGAGCAGCGGTGGAGAGGATGCGGCCTTGGGTTAATT
>OMIY01000392.1 GCA_900299215.1 bacterium
GTAGAGGAGTGCCCCGTTAAGGCTTTCAGCTGCACACCCTATTTCCTTCAGAGCTGCCTTAATTTGAGTGTCGCGAGCAATAATGCTCGGCTCATAGCGACGATGCCAATAAACAGCAGTTGCTTTAGTCGCCTTGACGAGGTCGAGTAGCTCAGCCTCAGCCGTTCCGCTACGGATGATCAGCCGTGAGCCCAGATTTTCAAGTTCTTTGTTAAGGGCTGCCAGCGAATGATGTAACCACCACTTGGTGGCGCCACCTGCTGCCGCATCGCCCTCCTCAGAATTTGGACTATGGATATAGACGGGAATCACTGGCTCACCACGCTTGAGTGCAGCAGTAAGCGCAGGGTGGTCGTCAAGGCGCAGATCGCGGCGAAACCATACGATGGTACTCATGATGATTTATCTCCAAGTCACAAGGCTATTTCTTCTTTGCCTGGGCCTCTTCCTGTTGCCGTAGCTCGATCAAAGTTTTGATACTTTTGGCAACTGCTTCAGCGATCAGCGTTTCGTCACCAGGTGCGATGCTTAATTCTTGGGGGATAGCTGGGGTTGTACCAGATTTACTCGGAAGTGACGATACTTGCCAAATGCTTTTAGCTCTTTTGCTGACGTATAGATCAAAGCTGACTTTGGCTGTCACGGTTGAAGTGTCAGCGTCGCCGGCCGCAGGTTTCCTGTGAGACAGGGCAAAGCCTATACTTACTAACCCATCGACGCCCAAGGCCCGTCGCAGTAGCTCACGTTGTTTGGGCTTGAGATTTACTTGCTCCTCTTGCGATAGGATGCCAGTAGGCCGGATGTCGCTGCTGAGGAGGTGGTTCGAAAACTTTTCCGCCAATAGGCTATAGGCCTTCTGCTTACTGACTTGTTCCAAAGGCAGGACCTCCCAGTTGCGAGCGGTGGCCAGATCTCCTGCGACCAAACGGTAAAACTTAGCCGCGTCCTTGAAGCTGTGGTCCAGCCGAAGTTGCGGTCCACCCTTAGGTTGTATAATTGAGAAACCGATGATGGCCACGGACTTGACCTTCTCGGCAGCACGAAAGTCCGGTTTGGTCACGCAGGAGGTAAGCAGCAAGCTGCAGATGACTGCAAGAGGCCAAGTTGTAACCCTTAACATAGAGGTCCAGCGCAATGGGCTGATCGCTGTTTCCACCTAAAACCTACCTCGGTTCAAATTCTCTCCTGATCTGCAAACAATCATATTACCAAATGTTAGAATGTACACTCGCCAATGGACGGAAGGTGAGCGGAGCGTCAACGAAGCGTCAACGGAGCATGAACGGATGATCACAACTAATCAAAGCGGTCGACTACTTCGTTTGCTGGATCTGGCGCAGGTACAGCCCAACATTTTTGTGGGTCAGAGTGAGCATCTGGGATTTCAGTCTCTATTCGGAGGCCAAGTTCTGGGCCAGGCTGTCGTCGCTGCTGCACGAACGGTTGCTGCAGATCGGCCCATACATTCACTTCACGCCTACTTTCTTAGGCCTGGATCTCAGGACGAGGAGGTGCGTTACGAGGTCGAAGTCGTTCGAGACGGTGCAAGTTTTGCCACCCGTCGTGTGGTGGCCGTCCAAAGTGCCGGGACCATCTTTTGCATGTTTGCCTCCTTTCAAAGCTTAGAGTCAGGCTTTGAACATGGCCCGGCTATGCCTTCTGTCGTTGGTGCTGACGCTTTGAGTAACGACAAGGACCTTTTGCGTCACGTGGCCCACTTGCTACCGTCAAAGGACCGTGAGCGTTTACTCGCGGACTATCCGATCGAGATCAGGACGATTGAGCGTCCTGATTTTGTCAATCCGGGTAAACGAGTTCCACGCATACATTCTTGGCAGAGAGTTCTTGAGAACTTGCCGGAGGACCCCGTGCTGCACCAGGGAGCTCTGGCCTACGCTTCCGATTTCGGGCTATCGACCGTGTCGCTCCTTCCGCACGGCGCGACTCTGTTAACTCCTGGCATCAAGGTTGCGAGCGTCGATCATGCGATGTGGTTCCATCATCATCGCCCATGGCGAGGATGGCGCCTTTACTGTCGCGATAGTCCCATCGCGGCTGGCGCGCGCGGCATGAATCATGGGCAAATTTACGATGCCGACGGGACCTTGATTGCCTCTGTTGCACAGGAGAGCCTGATCAGGGTGGCGGCCAACCCTGGTGGCTCTAAGATGAAGGTGTAAGCCCCTAATTTAGAATCGATTTCAAGTTTTTTTTGTATATGGCCGATAACTCACTTTAGGCAATCCCGAGAGCTTCGGAGGCAGAATTAGGTGGGGGCTGGACATGTACGATATGACCCAGAGGGTAGCCGGATGGGCAGTGAAAGTTTTAAGTGTGATTACAATAGCGAACATGCCGTTGGTAGGCTGTTATCGAGAATCGAATGATGGGAACGCACGATCGGTTTTACCAGAGTTGGGGGGGCGGGAGCAGGCAAGGAATCAGCCCTCGGGGAAAAAATGCCTCGGTATTGTAGGGGGCGCTCCCTCAACGAAATTCCCGCAAGTTGGTTATTTGTTTCAATCAGACAGGCTCTTCCAAGGTGGGTGTACAGGCACCTTTTTGAGTGACACGACGGTGCTGACGGCTAGTCACTGTTTGATGGACACCCCTGACGGTGGGGTCCTCTATGTCCCTGGTGACACGATTGATGTGCGCCCTGTATCCAGACCGACAACGTTAGCCAAGGGCATTGCCTCCATTAAAGTGTTTATCGGAGCACCGTCTCTCACCAAGGGAAAACCTAAAATGAACGGTCTCAAGAATCACGAACGTGACATAGCGATTGTTGTGTTTCCAAAAGGAACCTTCCAAAATTTCGCTCCAGTGCTGACCGTTCCCCTACAACCCGATCAGGAGCTAACATTAGTTGGTTACGGAGACATTGTTGCGCCAAACTATGCCGGTGTTCGGACTAATACTCCTGAAACGGAGATTAAGAGATCCGGAACCAATCGGCTGGCGAAGATGGATCCAGGGATGCGTACCGAGTTTCATCCTGATCTCTACTTCCTTACGGGAGACGTCAGCTCCGACGGGACGAATGACAGTGGCAAGGCGATCATTGGATTCGGCGACTCGGGAGGCCCTCTATTTGCCCAGGGAGCGATCGCAGCAGTTGCGTCGTCCGGTGGAGTCGCACCGGAGGAATTTAGAAAGTACGTCAACGGCGCCGAGGGGTTCTCTGCTTTCGTATCATTGCAATCTGCGTTTGCTCGGGAGTTCTTCCAGCGCGCTATCGAGGGCGGAGCCAAGATCAGTTTCACGGACAAACCTGTGACAGCTGACATGCTGCAATCACAAGATGCTAGTTCGGTGGTTCGCCCATGTGAAGGGTGAACCAAAAGTATTTTTAAAAATAAAACAGATGTTAATCATATCTTAACGTCACCACAGTACACCTAGCTCGGCTCTGGATCACCTCAAGATCACGAAGGATGCGAGCAAATGCACCTATTGCAAAGGATGGCATGTGGGCTAGTGGTGGCGATGATAGTCGGCTGCGGTGTGTCAAGGACGACCAGCGCCGCGTCGACTTTCAAGATGATCGGTGGACAAAAGGCGTCCGAAGCAAGCTTTATGCTTGGCATCATCGAGGGCAGTGGTCATCGGCCGTTTTGTGGTGCGTCCTTACTGGCTCCAGGGGTTGCGTTGACTTCAGCACATTGCGTGAAGAATCGGAGCAAGGCGCTTTGGGTGGTGGGAGCTAGCGATCTCGAAAAAGGTGTGAACGCAAGTTTACGGCATAGAGTGAAGACCGTAGAGGTCCATCCAAACTATGATATCGACGCGCGGCGAGCAGATCTAGCCGTACTCACATTTGATACCAAGAATATCGCTTCAGCCGAATGGCAGCCCGTATCCCTAGATGACTCCGGTGCGGTCTATCAGTCAGCCTCAGTCATGGGTTGGGGGGTACGCAGCAACTATGGTGATTTACCTAGCGACGAGACTCTGGTGGCTGAGTTTCCGCTCATTGAAATCAGCAAATGCAAGGCGCTAGGCAGCGACTACGATCAGCTCGATGATACTATGATCTGCGCTGGTCATTTGGGATATGGCCAGGCTGATACCTGCCACGGCGACTCTGGCGGACCTCTTTACGTTAATGGAGCGGATGGTAAACCTCGCCTGTTGGGTGTGGTGAGCTGGGGGCATGATTGCTCCGAGGCGGACAAGCCGGGAATTTACACTAAAGTTGGATCTTACCGAAGTTGGATCGAATCTACGATGAAGGCGCCGACGGATGGCGAGATCATCGCCTCGGGCGAGGTCATGGCGCATGAAGTGATGCGACACTGTCGTGATGAATTGCAGCAAAAAGCGATTGATTGGAATGGCGACCACCAGTTGTCTCTGACTGGGAACTTAAACGCAATCGCCCCTTTTGCGAAGACGGATGAACGTCCTGCTGCCAACGATTCGCCGACGTGTAATTGGACCACCAGCAATGGTCATACATTTTGGATTTACCATAATGCTATGGCATCCGATCATCTTGAGCATCAAAAGGTGCTGGTTAAAGATGCTGCCTCTGGTGATTTCTATCTCTCAACGACGGACAGTTCAGTTAGGGCCGAGCTACTTTGCAATGCGGATCCAGTGCAAAAAGCCGAGCCTATTCTTACCATGAGTGACGAGTCCCTAACGGTGAGATTTGGGGGTACGCTTTATCGTTGGGGAGGTAATATCCCACATCGCTTAATGGCCCATCCTGTGCAACCTAGAGTGGGGCCGCCGTTGCCACCTAGCCAGGGTTGTACGGTCCTCGATTATAGTTTGATGATCATTGGTCATGAAAGTGAACTTCCCTCAGCGGGAATCATCGTGAGGGTCAGTGCGCCTTTTCTTGGAGCGGGAGAACACGAGTTTGTTTTACCCAAGTATGAAACGCCCAAGGCGGCCGAGATTACCTTTGCCAAGGCTGATGGTCGCCATGGGGTGATCGAGCTGCGCAACTCTACGGGGCGCGACATCTTCGGTTGGCAGCTTGAGTGCGATAAACCACTTGCGCTGGATATTGAGGGGGCCAATCCAGGGCCAGATAAAAGTGGTTTAGGGCCGCAAAAAATTCACGATTTTGGCCTTGGATCATCGGTTTGGCATAAGTTTGATAAGGATCAAACTTTTACTACAAGCTACCGTACTGACGAGGATTTTCCGCTGGGCCAGAAGGTGACGTGCTGGATTAATCACATTCCTCTCAAGGTCAACGAACGCTAGCGAGAGGTTGCTAGGGATCTCTGCTTGATTAAGCCGTCTATCAGTGATTTTCTGCAACGAATGAGTGTCTCCCCCAGTGGCATCGTCAATCGTTCAGGAGGCCCTGATGGCCAGAAGGTCCGCGTCACCACAAAAATCGAGTCCAGTCAAAGCAGCTCCACGCTTGGGGTCTAAGGAGCGAGCCGCGAGACCGCAGGAGCTGGATGCCATCCTGGTTAGCGGGGCTTGTGAGCACAACCTAAAAAATGTTGATGTCGAGATTCCGAAGAAGAAGTTGGTTATCTTCAC
>OMIY01000393.1 GCA_900299215.1 bacterium
AAAAACTTTCTGAACCTGGCACCAAACTTGAAAACAACCTTCTATGGGTGTGGAGTCTAAACAATTGCCCTTAAAGAGGGCCTACAATGGAGTGTGGAAAATGTCGGTCATTGCAAGGTGGTTGCTTCCTGCGCTTTTAATAGCTGGTTGTTCACCGACACAAGTTCTACCAACCCAAGGAAACGTCGGTGGTGCTGAAGACGGGTCGGGTAGTGGTAAGAAAAACAAATCAAAGGCTAAAGGCGAGTCAGCTGACGACGTCGAAAATCGAGCCGTCGGTGCATCCCAAGCCGGTGGTGTGGCGCTAGGTCCCGTGGCAGCGCCCTCGGCAGCCGAGCAGCTGATTGCTCAGGATGCTGCAGCTAACCCTGGTGCCAACATCATATACGCGACCCTTGGCCACTTAGCGCCAGACGGCCAGCAGAACGACAAACTGGCGATGGTTCGTATGGGCATGGTCAAAGTTCTGAACAGCGTTTCGAACCGTCCTGAGATCGTCAATCTCAAGGCCATCGATCCGGGTCAGACTGTATACAGAATCGATATGGCAGCCTACAACCAAGCTGCTGCTGTTGGGCGCTTAAAGTCAGCCGAGGCGGCAAGTGGCAACGTTTCGACGGTCGGCAGTGCGACGGTTGTCAAAGGTGACTGGCTGGTGTTTGCGCTGTCCCGTCCCGAAGTTTACAACCCGATCATGAAATTTCCCGCTCTAGGCAAAATGTTTGACGCTCAGCTTGGCGTCGACTGGAGCAAGGCTAAGTATCTCAACGTTTCAAAATCAGAAGTCGCGTTCAATGGCCGCGTGCTGGCTAGGATCCCGTTACAGCAAGCCGGCAAGCCAGGTGGTTACTACTGGCGCTCCTACGACTTCGTGTTGCCAAATGTGCGCGAAAAGGCCTTCCAGGATCCAACGACCGTACGTACGACTCAGGTAAATGACTTTGTCGCTGGAGAGTTTTTCTTCAGCCTACCGAACGGTCTTCAAGGTTACTTCCTTACCGGTTTCGGTGATCAGCAACGTTACGACGTGCCTGCAGATCGCCGTGCTGGCGGGATTTCGCCACAGGTTGCCTCTGACTACCGCCGGCCGCAGGACGGTCTCGGTCAGTGCGTCGGTGGCAAAGCGCCTTGTGGTATCGTGATCAACGGTGAGTCTTGCATGACTTGCCATGCGTACGGCATCAACTTGCCTATCGAATCTGCTGGCGCTAATAACGCCACGATAGCTGAGATGCACGATCTAGTGAATCAAGACCGAGCTCGCTTCGTGTCTGCGCTCAAAGAAATGGGTATCGAAGATAACCTGAAGGTTGAGCCAATTCTCGGCACAGTGAACATCTTCCGTGCCGACCGCAACTACGAAGACAAGCGCAAGCAGGCTAGTGAAGTGCCATTCCTAGGTGGTAACTAAGACGCGGTAACTAAGGTAAAAGTCCCAATAGGCGCTAATCGGCAGAAACTAAAGCCAGTTAGCGCCTTTTGCCGTTGTGGAAATCAGGAAAAGTTTAGTTCCGGGTGGTTGGAAAAGACTTAAAATGAAAAAAATTAGTCAGTGATTTCATTGTTTTGAAGAAATCACTAAATCTTTACTGAGGGTCAACCGAAACACCTCCAGCTGATTGCAGACGACCTGCAGGCCAGCCAATTTGGAGGAACGAATAATGCTCGTTAGGTCAAGGATGCCTGTGCTAGGCCGCGTTAGTTTGTTGGCCGGCGCTGTCGGTTTAGCCGCTTGCAGCAGTGGTGCAAGTGGTATCAAACCGCTTGCAGCAAGTTTCGGTGGGGCCGGGGTCGAAGCCAATAGTGGTGATGACTCGGGCGGGGGGCGGAGCGGCAAGAAGTCTCGCTCATCTGCTGATGCAGTCAATGGTAACTCTAATCTCGTTGATAACGGATCAGGGCAGCCGACTGCAGCCGTGCAGAATGCATCAGAGATCGATCGGTTAATAGCCGATCATGCTGCTAAGAATCCAGGACGCAACGTGGTTTATGCGCGCATAGACCACTTGTCCCACGACAGAACTCAAACCGCTGAACTCAACGTAGTTCGTTACGGTTTGACGAAAGTGCTGAACAGCGTATCGACAACGCCAAGGATCGTGAAACTGAATGCCATTGACGATGCGCAAACAGTGTTTCGCATCAACATGGACGAATACGCTCAAGCAGGTGCGGTGTCACGTCTGAACACAGCAGCTTTCGCGCAGCAGAATATGCAGCAAATTGGCGGCGCAACTGTGGTCAAAGGGGACTGGTTAGTCTATGCACTTTCGCGTCCTGAGGTTTATGACTATTTGCTGCGTCTGCCTCAGTTAGGAAAAATGCTAGAGGCAACTTTGCGTGTTGATTTTAATCAAGCAAAGTATGTTAACACTGATCGATCCGACGTAACCTTTGCCGGTCGTGTCCTTATGCGCATGCCCATCGAAATCGGTGGAAAGCCAGGCGGTTACTACTGGAGATCCTATGACTTCGGTCGTAAAGATGTGCAAGAGCGTGGATTCAACGATCCAACAAGTTTACGTGGTGCTGGAATCCCTGATCTAGTCGCTGGTGAGATTATCTACAGCTTGCCGAACGGTATGCAGGCGTACTACCTGGTAGGCTTCGGTGACCAGCATCGCTTCGATGTACCTGCAGGTGGTATCAGTGGCGGCACTCCAACGCTGCCCGTAGCAACCGACATGCGTCGTCCACAGGACGGACTACGTAACTGTGTCGGTGGCAAAGCCCCTTGCGGTTACGTGATCAACGGTGAATCGTGCATGTCGTGCCATTCCGCTGGCGTCAATGCACCGACCAACGCCGTTGGTACGCACAATGCAACACTTGAAGAAATGAATGCTTACATACGTCAGGACCGGGAGCGCTTCACCGGCGCCCTTTCCGAAATGGGTTACCCCGACGTATCGGAAGAGCCAATTCTTTCAACCTGTCGCATCTTCCTCGCTGATCGCGCCATTAGTGATAAACGCAATCAAGCAAGTGAAGTTCCCGGTCTGATCGGTCGCTAAGCGCTATACCGTCAGACTAACTAGTTTGCTCTCCATCACCTTTACTAGGCCTTTATCAGTGATCTTTAGAGTTGGGATCACTGGTAAGGCCAGAAAGGAGAGTTGGAGAAATGGTTCGTTCAGCTGACAGCCCGCATCTTTCGCCAAGGCCTTCAGATTTAGAAGCTTCGCCGTTACCGTGTCTGGATCGGCATCGGTCATTAGGCCTCCGATCGGCAGTGGTAGAGATTCTTTGCGGCCATCTGCATGTACCACGACGATCCCACCATCAATACGAATGAGTTCATTCACTGCGGCTGCGATCAGTTCGTCACTGGAACCGATGGTGATCACGTTGTGAGAATCATGATTGATGCTCGTAGCGATCGCACCAGCTTTTAGCCCCATGCCCTGGGCAAATGCAACCGCCTTGCCACCGCTGCCATGATGACGTTCTAGGACAGCGATCTTGAGCACGTCTTGGCTCAAATCTGGTTCGATGTAACCCGATTTGACCGGCAATTTGCAGATGAGTTCGTTAGTTAAGATCTGGTGAGTGATGATGCCTATGACTCGTGCATTGACACTCGATTGGCCATTGGCAGCTGGCAATTTGAAATGATCTGCCGTCACGTTGTTAAGCTTGAGATTGGTGCCATCAAAGTGCGATTTCTTAGCTCGTGCAATTGATTTTAATTCCGCTTTAGTGACGGATTCTCCACTTTTAAAGACATGATTGATGTTAGTACCGCCTTGCCACTGCCCATGGTTAACATTCCCACCTTTGGGGCTAAGCAGCACCAAATCAGCTTTATAACCTGGAGCAACGGCGCCCCGGTCCTCCAGACCATAGGTGATTGCCGTTGCATAACTTGCGGCACGGAAGATGTCCTCGGGTTTTGCCCCACGCGCTAATGCCATATCAATGATGCAATTGATATGACCGCCATCGGCAATGTCTGCCGGATTGCGATCGTCACTGCATAAACTAAGTACTGGCGACGTGTATGAGTTAAGTAGTGGCAGCAGTGCATGGGCATCCTTGGTGCAAGATCCCTCACGAATCAGAACATGAATCCCCTTGCTCATTTTTTCCTCGGCCTCATCAGCCGTGGTGGACTCGTGACAGCTATGAATCCCTGCGACACCGTAAGCATTAAGATCTTTGCCCCGGAGACCAGGACAGTGGCCGTCTCGCTTTTTAGCGCTAAAATCACCAAGTTTAGTCATGATGTCGCCTTCGCCACTGAGCAGCCCTGGGAAATTCATCATTTCAGCTAGTCCAAGGACGCGAGGATGGTGACGGAATGGGGCGATATCACCTGCCTCCAAGGAGGCACCGCTGGTTTCAAGGCCAGCAGCGGGGGATGTCGATGGCACACAGCTTGGCACCATGACAAAAACGTCCAGCAGCAGATCCTCGGAAGCTGAAAGTGCCCACTCAATACC
>OMIY01000394.1 GCA_900299215.1 bacterium
TCAATCACTCGCTGCCAAGTATGGTTGCCTTCACTTTCCCCGCGTTTGCGATTCGCATCACGCTTTTGCCCTTCGAGCACCTGCAGGGTCGCGCTTCCTGTCCGTCTAAACGGAAAAACAATCGCGTCGTGCGAGGTGGCCTGAACATCATAGGTCAGTACCCATTTGCTGACGTCGTATTGCAGCCCCACACTGAGTGAGGCCGAATCACCGTTGGCATTCAGATCACCGTAATGGATTTTGATGATGTTCTTAGTCGCCAGTTCAGAAATCGTCGTTTTAAGCGTGACATCGTCATAGCCGATGAGTGATGCCAACTCGGCTTCAGTCGTAATGAACTGGTCCAGTCCAGAGGCAGCACAGTTTAGCAGGTAGAAGACTACGCTGTATTCGCATTGGCTAAGCCTGGCTAGGGCCAGAACCTTAAAGCCAGACTCTTTGATAAAGCGTTTAAAGTTATGTTCACTGGCCACGCTCCACCTCGCCTATTTGCTGTGTTGGGTTCTAGGTAGCCCAGACCGCCAATTGCTGTCCTGCCGCTACCTGGTCATCTTGCTTGACGCTGAGCTGAGCAATGATCCCAGCTCCTGACGCCTTTACCTCAAACTCCATCTTCATCGACTCAAGCACCAGAATCGTCTGACCGATCTCGACCGTCTCACCTGCTGCCACTTTGATGGCGATGACGCGCCCAGGAACCGGTGCTGCCACTTCAGAAGTATTACCGCCCCGACGCTGTCTGTCCAGCCTCGCGGCAGCACTAGCTAGAACCCGCGTGTAAACCACGCCGTCTAGCCCGATCCAGCCGGTACGCTCCTTGCTTGTAGTCAGATAAGCATACCAGAAGGGCTGGGATTTCAAACCGTTAACTACTCCAAGGCCATGCTGGCTGGTGATTTCCTGATTAAATCCAGCTCCCAGACTGGCACGACTGGAATTGGCGGTAACCAAGATGAACTTGGAACTTGAACTGGCACCAGCACTGGCTTTGCTCTCGGTAGCTGCACCGAAGATGGCCTGAGTCCGACTCAGGTGATCAGGGCCGATCGCCTTGCTAACAGCGCCCACTCCTAGTTTGTGAGTAAGCAGGTCATCGAGCAGGCTTTGAGCCTGATCGGCATGGGGTTCACGACGGGCGGCCACCTTGGCTTTGAGACGACCAAGTGCTTCACCTAAATAATGAGTCGTGACCGGCGCACTCGCGAACTCGCTATCACTCACAAGGACGCTCAAGAGCTCGATGTTATTTGCCGGCCCAGCGAATATCGTTCGCTTCAGAGCATCATTTAATCGCGCGAGAGCCGCTGGACGATCAGCTGCTGTGGTCACCAACTTGGCGATCATAGGGTCAAAGCGCCCGGTGATCTCATCAACTTCGCCAAGACCGAGCTCCCATCTCACACCTGGCCCAAGCGCTGGTTCAAATGCTGCTACTGGTCCTGGAGCCGGGAAGAAGTCCTTGTCGGTATCCTCGGCGTAAATTCGAACTTCCACGCTGTGACCACGAGGACGCATATTGGCAAACTCGGCGGGGAGTTTATCACCACTGGCGACACGTAGTTGCCACTCGACCAAATCGAGGCCAAACACCTCTTCGGTTACAGGGTGCTCAACCTGAAGACGAGTGTTCATCTCGAGAAAGTAAAAACGCTGGAGTTCAGACGTCCGCGACCCTTCCGACCAATCGACGAGAAATTCAACCGTCCCGGTCGAGTCATAGCCCACGGCTGAGGCAAGGTTGACCGCAGCTTGGTGCAAAGCCGCGCGCGTGGTGGCTGTAAGGCCGACTGCTGGTGCTTCCTCAATGATTTTTTGATGGCGACGCTGCAAAGAACAGTCCCGATCACCAACGGCGACAACACGTCCATGCTTGTCAGCTAGGATCTGCACCTCAACATGACGAGGTGCACCGAGATACTGTTCACAGATTAGGGCACCATTTCCGAACGAATTTTTGGCTTCAGATTTGGCTCTTAGAGCGTTGGTTCTGAGATCTTCGCGCTTATGAACCAGTCGCATGCCCTTGCCACCACCGCCATAGGCAGCCTTCAGTAACAATGGATAGCCAGCAGTCGAAGCAAAACTCTCTAGCTCGCTAAAATCACCTTGCTCGCTATCAGGGACATTGAAACCGGACAGACCTTTGACGCACGGAACATGTGCTTTTTCCGCATATTCGCGGGCGGATGCCTTACTGGCCATTGCCGTGATCGCCAATGGATTTGGCCCGACCCAGGACATGCCACAAGCTATAGTCTGCGCGGCAAACTCGGCGTTCTCGGAGAGAAAACCAAAGCCAGGATGTACTGCGTCGCAGCCGGCTTGCCTGGCGTAAGCGAGCATACGAACAGCATCGAGATAGACAGCTGGCGATTCTTCTTCGACTTTAACGAAGTCAGTAACGACCCCAAGCAAATACGCTGGAGGTGTTGGACGATCGGTTAAGACCACCGACTCAATTCCAAGTCGCTTTGCCGTTAAAGCGATCCTTCGAGCGATTTCCCCACGATTTGCTATAAACAGTCTTTTGATTGGCTTAGTCACGATCAGTCTAGTCTCCAGTTGGGGGCTAGTTGTATGGCCCAAGATGGGGCGCTTTTGGCAAAAAAGCTGCCAAGCCGGCTTGACCGCTGCGAGAAACTCGCGCCTTGGCAATTGCAGCTGCAGTGTAAGGTCCTTGTTCGGAACCGGATTCGATCACTTGCCGCAATAAATTTTTTACTGCTGCCTGTGCCTCAGGGGCTGCTTGCAGGAGCGCATTCACCTCTTCGACCACGGCTGTTTCGAGCTCAGATGGCGCAACCACTCGCTGCACTAAGCCCGCTATTAAAGCTTCTGCCGTGCTAATCAGCCGCCCAGAAACGGCCCAGTATCTCAAGCTTCCGGGGGCAACCTTACGCACTAGATAGGGCAAAATCACTGCAGGGATCAAACCTAGTTTAACTTCGCTCAGACAAAAGCGCGCTCCCTCGACCGCTAGGACTACGTCACAAGCCGCAGCTAATCCGACAGCTCCGCCAAAAGCCGATCCGTGCACCAAAGCAACGGACGGAAAAGGAAGATTAGCCAAGGCCTCGAATAGTTGAATGAGCTGCTCAGAGTCGCGAACATTACCCTCGTAATCGAGTTTGGCTGCTTCCTTCATCCACCCTAGATCAGCGCCAGCACAAAAATGTTTACCACTCCCGCGAAGCACCAACGCACGACAGTTCGTGTCTGTAGCTAGCGAGTTTAGATGACTCGTGAGCTCAGTGATCAGTGCGGCGCTTAGAGCGTTGGCGACCTCAGGTCGACTTAAGGAGAGAACAGCTACAAAGTCGGTCCGCCCAGCTGCGGTCGCTACCTTCCTAAGTTGAGTTGCCGTCTCGGTCATTACACCCTCATCTCGGCACGCAGCTGTTTCACTTCGGCTAACACTGCTTCGGGAATCGGTGCAAGCTGCCTCAGTAGACCCTGGGCAAAGGTCTTACCCTGCGCATCAGCGCGCAAAGTCAGAGTCCCCCCACCTCCTAGAGCATGTTCCAGTAAGAAGTTAAATCCCTGCATGTTGTCTAAACGGTAGCGCACGACGCGACCTAAACATAATTCTTGGAAGATATTCTTGACTCTCTGTGCAGTCAGATATTCTCCCAAAAACGCCATAGCCAACGGACTGCGCGCCATCACACCAATATTTGCGGTATCGCCTTTGTCACCACTGCGTGCCAGGCAGATCTCATAAAGCGGCGTGCCCTTACTGATTACAGCGTCGGCAACTTTCTCGATCGGTTTTTCCGCTATTTGCACATTGCTTTCGCTCGCTCGAAAACGCCCAGTCTGAGTATTGGTGACGTCTTTCTCTTCAGTGAACCCATCGTGATAGAGGGCAACCCTAGGATGAATAGCCGATTTTGGCATCAGTGCTGGCCAGTAGCTGACAATATCCTGTACTTTGCCTACACCGCCCAAAATACAGACGCCGGGAGGCCCCCCCAAGATGACGGATGGCACAACCTTGGCAAACTGACGCAACTTCTTCGTATCATAGTCACGGGCACCAAGGCGCATGATGATCTCATTCGCCTCCTCATCGTGCCCCATGCTGCGGTGAAAAGCATTCAAACCAAAAAACTCGGTCTCAGTCGCGACAAAATCTCTACCTGCTCGATCCCAGAAAATTTCAGCAAACGCTTCCGCCTTGCGACGAGCATTTGGCCCAGAGATGGCGATCTCCCCTACACACTTTGCGCCATCACTATAGGCCATCGACACTTTGTACGAATCTGTGGGCTCAAAGCCTTTCACGCCGCTCACTCGCACACGATCGGGTCCCTCTTGCTTGAGTTGAATGGTCGAGAAATCTGCCACGACATCAGGTGTTATGTAGGCTTTAGGCGAGCCCATCTCGTAAAAGAGCTGCTCGCGTACGGTATCTACCGAGACTAAACCGCCAGTTCCAGGATGCTTGGTTACGACAAAACTGCCATCTTCATGCATCTCAACGATGGGATAGCCAATGTTCTTGTAGGACTTGACCAGCTCCCAGTCGGTAAAATTGCCACCAGTTGCTTGACTACCACACTCAATAATGTGACCAGCTACGACCCCAGCAGCGAGTTTATCCCAATCGTCCCACCGCCAACCAAAAGTATGGACCATCGGGCCAATTGATATCCCCGTGTCAGTGACCCGACCAGTTATGATGATGTCTGGGTCCCAGGCCAAGGCAGCTGCTACCGGCGTTGCACCAAAGTAGACATTAGCGGCTTCGATCTGCTTTTCGACCTCGGCAAAGGATTTGCCGTTTTCCATATTCTTAAAGTCGCACCCCTTGGCTTTTAACTCGGGAAGCTGATCTAGAATGTTATCGCCGTAAACGACAGCGATCTTGGGATTCAACCCGAGACGCTGGGCCAAGGCGCTGATGGCCGCTGCACAGGCACCAGGATTGATCCCACCGGCATTGGTAATGAGCTTCGTCTTATTAGCAAGGAGTCGCGGCAGAACTTTCTCAAGCATCGGCAGAAAGTCTTTGGCGTACCCTGCCTCAGGATCGCGCTTACGCTGCTTTTGCATGATGGACATTGTGATCTCAGCCAAGAAGTCCATCGAGATGTAGTCTAATTTGCCGCCGTTCACCTGCCGCGTCAGAGCTTCAGGGTCATCACCCCAGTAACCGCTTGCATTGCCGATGGTAATTGTCTTTGTCGTCATCTTAAGTCCTCGCCCGGCGGGCATTTACATGCGGAAAATTCCGAAATTGGTCGGAGCCCATTTGTGATGCAGCGTTGAAGCCAGTGCCATTGCTAATACCCTCCGCGTATCTCTAGGATCGATGACACCGTCATCCCAAAGTCGCGACGAGGAGTAATAACAAGAGCTCTCACGCTCATATTTTTCAAGGATTGGCTGCTTCAGGCGTTGCCGCTCGGCATCATCGAGTGCGGAGCCTTGTCTGGCCAATTGCTGCTCTTTGACTGTGACTAACACATTCGCAGCTTGCTCACCGCCCATTACGGATATGCGAGCATTCGGCCACATAAAGAGATAACGTGGATCGTAAGCACGACCGCACATACCGTAATTACCGGCTCCGTAACTTCCACCAATAACTAATGTTAGTTTAGGCACATTAGCACACGCCACCGCATGCACTAATTTGGCACCATCCTTAGCAATGCCGCGGTGCTCATACTGTTTACCAACGATAAACCCAGTAATGTTTTGCAGGAATAGAAGTGGCACATGCTCTTGTGCGCACAGCTCAATAAAGTGCGCAGCTTTGAGCGCACTTTCCGAGAAGAGCACTCCATTATTCGCCAAAATACCGACAGGGATTCCCTCGATGTGAGCAAACCCAGCAAGCAGCGTCGTGGCATAGTTTCTCTTGAATTCGAAAAACTCAGACCCATCAACAATACGAGCGATCACTTCACGTGCGTCAAAGAACTTACGTGGATCACTTGGAATGACTCCCAAGAGTTCTTGCGGGTCATAGATTGGTGGTCGCGACTCTCTCAGTTTCACAGGTGCCGCCTCGGGCGATCCGAGGTGAGCGACTATGTCCCGCAAAATCTCAACTGCATGCGCATCATCTTCCGCTAGATGATCCGCCACACCAGAAATGCCAGTGTGAACGTCAGCACCGCCGAGCTCTTCCGCTGTCACGTCTTCGCCGGTGGCTGCTTTAACTAACGGTGGGCCAGCAAGAAAGATGGTACCCGTACCGCGCACGATCACATTCTGATCCGACATAGCGGGAATGTAAGCGCCACCTGCGGTGCAAAGACCATGCACCGAAGAAATCTGCTGAATACCTTGGGCACTCATGCGTGCTTGGTTGAAGAAAATGCGACCAAAGTCGTCCTTGTCGGGAAAAACTTCGTCCTGCATCGGCAAAAACGCACCGCCTGAGTCTACCATGTAGATACACGGCAAATGATTGGCTGCAGCCACTTCTTGCGCACGCAGGTGTTTTTTCACCGTGATTGGATAGTAGGTTCCGCCTTTGACCGTCTGATCATTCGCGACGATGACACAAGTGCGACCTGCAACCTGGCCAATTCCCGTGACCATGCCACCCGCTGGCACTTGATCCTCGTAAAGATCAAAACCTGCTAATTGGGAAAGCTCGAGAAATCTACTTCCTGGATCGATAAGTGCCGCTACGCGCTCACGCGCCAGCATCTTACCTTGCTGTCGTTGGTAAGCCGCCGCCTTCTCGCCACCGCCGCTGGCAGCGAGGGCCTCCCGCTCCTTCAGCTCACTGGCAAGCTTTTCGTGATGAGCCTGATTTTGTTTGAATTCCGCGCTGCCAGTTTGGATCTGACTGGTTAATTTCATACGTTGTTACACCACATAAGGTTGAAAATGTGACCACTGGGAAAGGGTGTGGCCCTCGCCATGTAGCAGCCCGCCCAAGACTCCCACCGTGACTTTAATGTCACCGATAGCGCGGTGGCGTGCTTCGAAACTAAGGCCATAATAAGCCGCCAGTGTGTCCAATTTTTTATTCTCAAGATCAGGCAAAAGTTGCCTAGCCATCTTGAGGGTACAAAAACATGGCCATTCCAAGTCTATGCCTTGTCGCGAGCATGCCGCTTTCAGCATGGACATATCGAACTCAGCATTGTGTGCTACTAAGATGCTACCCTCAATAAAAGTCAAAAACTCTGGCAACACCTGAGCTATCGAAGGTTGACCCACGAGCATTTCTGGGCTGATGCCGGTCAACTTGATGATGTCGTCTGTGAGCTCAATGTCGGTGTGCACGAGCGAAGAGAACTGCTCAACTTGCCCTAGGGAGCTTAGCTTGATGGCACCGATCTCTATGATGCGATCAGCATTGGCATCTAGGCCCGTCGTCTCCAAGTCGAACACCACGATACTGCCATGGCGTACCGCCGTCTCGGGAGCTGGTACGTACCGCTTAAGTCGCCTTAGGTGTAATACCGCGTCTTTGTCGTTTTCCTCCCCAGACTCAGTCTCAGGAAAGAGAACGTCTTGAAACATGGAATATACGAGCTGCGCGCTCACGCTTAGCCCTCGTCAGTCTAAAAGGTCGTTGGAACTGCCGAGGCAATATTTAGCCGATTGCCGCAGGCTTGTCACCAACCTCAATCAGCTAAGCTGAAGGGGGTGAAATCGGTATCACGGTCGTAGTAGTCCTCACCCTCGCGATTTTTAAGAAAATCAACGACGACATAAGTCAAAGGGGTGGCAAAGACCTCCCAGCTCACTTTGATAAGATAGTTTCCCAGTATCATGGAAATCAGTAACTGAGGCTCCAAAATCCCGTAAAAAGCAAGGGGATAGAATAGCAGGCTGTCGATGGCCTCGCCTATGACTGTAGAGCCGATTGTGCGAGCCCACAACCAACGTCCTGACATCGCCACCTTCATCTTCGCCAAAACAAAGGAATTTGCAAATTCACCGATAAAATAAGCCAACATCGAAGCAGCCGTGACCCGAGGAGTAGCTCCGAAGACGCGCTCCATGGCCGCTTGACCAGTAAACCCATCAGCCGGGGGAATAGCCAACACTACCCAGCTCATAAGTGAGGCAAAAATCAACGCTCCAAAGCCTGCCCAGACAACGCGACGGGACCTTGCGTACCCGTAGACTTCGGTCAGTACGTCGCCAAACATGTAGCTGAGGGGAAAGAAAAGAGCTCCTCCCCCAAAAGTAAAGCCAAGTATAGTCACAGGCTTACCGACCCCGATGAGGTTCGAACAGAGCAGCGAAGCCACGAAGGCGGCCATGATGAGGTCGTAATAACGATAGGATCGGCGCAAAGTCGCCTCCAGAGCGAGACGTCTATAACCAGTGATTAGTATCAGTGGTCAGTACCAGTCATTGACGGCCGACAGTAGCACTGCCGGAGCTTGAAGCATGCCGCGGACTATACCTCGCAGCCATTCGTGCTGGCTAATATATTCAGCCACCGGAGGGCTAAGGCGATAGTAAGCTCCGACCATTTGGCGGCCGAGGCTACTTTGCATGAGGACCCTGTCACGAAACTTCCGGAACAAATACAGGTCACGGTGCAAGGTTGTTCCGTAGGCCGCCGTTGCCACCATGCAGCGAAAATCTACCGTGCGTCCACCAGGCTCTCCGTTTAACTCGGACAGCGTGTAATTAGGCGACGGCACCCCGATCACGCATTGCTGCCCAGTTGAGGGCGTGGTGCTTGGGGTGTCGTATTGCAGGAACACTACATAGCGATGGTTATTCGTCAGCCCATTGATAGTGACAGCACCGGCACTTGCAGGTGCCGATTGCACTTGAAATCCAGAGATATTTTTAGCGATATCAGCAGTTGCTAAGTAGTAGTTGCTGGTGCTCGAGGCATCTGCTGCGCTGGCTGGACATTTCACACAGGTGCTGAATACGTCCGTCGGCTGCGTGTAGGCACATGTCGCTGCCGTGTCGTTGTCGGTAGTGCCCGTGGTTCCACCCTTGTAAAGATAGCCCGGCAAATCCCTACTGGCGACATCGATATCGACCACAAAAACATTGACGCTACTTGGTGTGGCGCGACTGGTGCTACCGGTAACCGCAATCTGGCCCGGTGGATCCCACGATACCGTGATCTGCTCCATGCTGCCGACTACCGGCGCTGTGGTCGCGAACTTGGGTACCTCAGTCGCGATATAGTTGGCCTGCTGAATGCTGGTCGGAGTGTTAACGTTGGACCCTATGAGGTTACTCGAACTGGTACCACCTAGATAAAACGCTGCACCAACCTGAATCGCTCCTGGTGACGACTTCGAGGCCAACACTGCCGGAGAGTTCTTACCTCCAGCATCGAATCCAGGCATGTACCAAAAGGTCACCTGGTAAACGAAGTCGAAGGTAGAACCATTAGGTGTGCCCGTATCCGGAGTCGAGGTCGTAATCGTCACATAGTAAGGCATCCCCGTGGTCACGCGTGCCGAACTCGACGCAGCCGGAGTGTTAGTACCCCCAACAGACTGCGGCAGATAGAGGAAAAGTCGGTTAGTGGGAGTACGGTCAGTGCGTCCGAGAGCTACTTGCTGAGCTGTCACTCCGACGACTTGTACCGTTACGGTAAAGCTACCAGCACTCAGATTTCTTGGCAGTGTACCCGTAGTATTAAAGTTTACTGCCCATGCGGGTGCGGCAACTAGGACCGTCACCGCCACCAACAACAAGCGCAAAATGTGCCGCATGCGCCTTACCCTCAAGTGTAACTGTGCACTAACATCGAAGTCACAATTCGACCTTAAGGCCGTCGTAAGCTAGGCGGAGCTTCGGCCCTTCAGGTTGAATCTTTTCCCATACATTACGGTAGGAATCCAATTGTGACTGCATGTATTTCTTGGCATTCGCATACATGCGGCGCAACTTTTCTTCACTCGACCACGGATCATGGTGGGTAAAGAGGACGTTTCTGATGCCTTCCCGCAACGCCAGATCGACCCCAATGTTTGGGCTGCAGTGACCCCAGTCAAAGCGACTTGCTAGCTCCGACATTTCGTACTGAGCGTCAAAGAGAAGCCCGTCAAGATTCTGGTAGTACTGCAGGTCCTTACCCAGCTCATCGGGGGTCAAACGCTTAAACTCACCGTCGACTCCGATAGCAAACGATTTGGTTCCACCGTCGATGCGGAACCCAAAGGAACCACCGGGATGGTCCAACACAAAAGGCTTCACCGTCATCGGCCCAACCTGCGTCGCTTCGTAGAGCTTGATCTGATGAAACTCGACAGTGCTACCAAGCTGCGTCCAGGTCAGGGGAAAATTGACACCGTTGAAATTAATTTTAATAAATTCGGGGGCATTTCGATGCACGTGGTAGATGTGAATCTTGTAGCCCGGGATGTGGACGGGGATGAAGAACGGCATTCCCATGATGTGGTCCCAGTGCATATGGGTCATGAAAACGTGAAATTCTTTGGTGCCCTGTTGCATGGCAACCGTTCCTGCGTCGCGAAACCCTGACCCCATGTCAACGTAAACGGACTGGCCGTCGTGGTGAATTTCGGTACATGTCGTGTTGCCACCGAAGACTACCGGGTTATGTAGGCGCCCGTCTTTGATGGCTGCCAGAAGCTCAAAAGCACTAGTCACGCCGATTTTGCTGCCCTGAACCACGATGTCTTCGAGGACGGACATAAACTTATCGTGACTTACGGGCACTGGCAGAGAGCCGCGCGTGCCCCAGCATTTGATGTACACACAGTCCCCCGTGCATCAGGCGCCCGGCCGGCACCCACTTTTGCCAAAAAACTCGGTGGTTAATGTCTTTTAGTATAGCTCAAAACGGGTAACTAGGTATACAATTTTAGGAAATAGGAGTTAGCAGTGAGCAATCAAGGCATCCAAATCGACGAGAAGGGTGGGGTGTACTTTGTCCGAGGAGTACTGGACGAATATGCCGATTTAAGCAATTTGCTAACTAAACCCGCTCCGTTGCGGCTGAACCTCCAAGGCCTAACCAGACTAAACAGCATCGGAGTGCGAAACCTTCTGAAGTTCCTAGCCAACTGGGGCGATAAGCCACTGATTTATGAGCACTGTACGAGCGAATTTATCGATCAACTAAGCATGATTCCGGCACTTCTGGGTATTAAAAAGCAGGGACAAGTGGCTTCTCTGTACGTTCCCTACGAATGCACTCGCTGTGATCATGAAGCTGATATCTTTGGCCCAATGAGCGAATATGAGGGTGCATTGAGGACAAACACCTGGCCAACTAAGAGTTGCTCCAAGTGTGGTGGATCGATGCAGGTGATTAGCGATACCTTCTTTGCCTTTGCTCAAAGTAAGTCGGCTTAATCTCTTGGCGCTGAAAAATCTTGGTTTAGTTCTAGCCTCGGGCTGAACGCTGTGTTATATCCTCCCGTCCATAGGGCCTACGCCCTTGTTTTTTGGAGGATAAGTTTACATGGCAGTGCACGTGCGCCTTTCTCGGCACGGAACCCGCAACCGTCCCTTTTACCACATTGTCGCCGCGGATCACAAAATGCGTCGGGACGGTCGTTTTATTGAAAAATTAGGCGTTTACGATCCAGGCCAAGAGCCATCTTTCGTCGACGTTAAAGAAGACCGCCTACAACACTGGTACGAGCGTGGCGCTCACCTGAGCGACACTGTAGCTAAGCTCCTGAAAGTTAAGAACATCAAGCTTGCGCGCAAAAACACCAGCAAAAAAGCCTGAGTCTAAGGCTCAGTCGAGCAAAGCAGCACCTTCTGCCTCAGCCTATGTGATCATCGGTCAAGTTGGCCGACCTCATGGGCTGGGCGGAGCTTTTTTTGTCTCAGGACGAAAAGAAGTCATCGACCCAAAGTACGGGGAACTCCGCATCGGACCGTCATTGGCCCAGGCCATCCCTACAAAAGTTGAGACTTCGGCAATGCAGTCAGGGCGTCCACTTCTAAAGTGTACTCTTGCCTTTGACCGAACGACGGCAGCGCAGATCACGGGTTACCTGATTTTCGCCGACCGACGTCACATACAGGCACAGCGTGGCAACGACATGCTGTGGAGCGATCTTGAGAACGCTGAGGTCATTGATTGTGAAGAGGCTGTGATTGGTCGTGTCCACCATGTCTATAATGCCGGATCCAGCGATATCATTGAGGTAACTGATGGGATTCGCAGCGTCGACATTCCTTTGATCGCGGATTATTTGGCAGCTGAAGACACCCTGACCTGCGATGACATGGGGCGCTTTAAACTGCGCCTCAAGGTTCCAGCAAGTACCTTTGATGAAGTCTGGAACGACAAGACCAAGGACAGGCCGGCCTCTGAGCCAAGTGATGCGTAGATTTTACTTTTTGACGGTACATCCGGATTTCATTGGAGCTTACAGTGGATTCGGGGCCTTTAAGGCAGCCACTGTCAAGGGCATTGCGGAAACCAAAGCCGTTGCCCTGCGTGACTTTGCGGTCGACCGCCACGGCAGTGTAGATGACCATCCTTACGGTGGTGGTGACGGTATGGTACTTCGGCCCGAGCCGCTTGCTGAGGCCCTAAAGTCATTACCGGTGAAGCCAAGGGTCATCCTAACCTCACCTGTCGGCAGAGTTTGGACTCAGCACGACGCGGAACATCACGCGACAGATCCTCAGCCGCTAGCCTTTGTTTGCGGTCGTTTTGCCGGTGTCGATCAACGCTTTATCGATCGCTACGTCGACGCCGAGTATTCTTGTGGCGACGTTATTCTGACTGGTGGCGAGCTTCCCGCTTTGATGATGGTGGATTCGATCCTGCGCCTTATTCCAGGCGTACTTGGTAACCCCGAAAGTCCGCGCTGCGATTCATTTGCAGACTCGCTTGATGGCGGGCTTGAGTACGCCCTCTACACCAGACCACCTATTTTTGAAGGCGAAGCAGTACCGCCAGTCCTGATGTCGGGGGATCATTCCGCGATAGCTAAATGGCGAGCAGAGGACGCAGCTAAGCGCACCGCTCGCCTACGACCGGATCTAGTACGCACCAAAGAAAACTCAAGGTGAACTAAGCGTGGAAACCCTAGCGACCGTTTTTTTTGCCCTAGCCGTTCTTCATACCTTTGGCACCAAATACCTTGCTGCACTGGCACGCCGCTTCCCAACCGGCTCAGTGGGCGAAAATCTGCTGCATTTCTTGGCTGAGGTAGAGGTGGTGTTTGGACTATGGGCTGCACTTTTGATTGCAGTCTGGACGATGCGCCTAGGCACATCGTCGGCCCTGAATTATCTAAATGGCGTTGATTTTACTGAAGCGACTTTTGTTTTTGTCATCATGTGCATGGCAGCGACGCGCCCAATCTTGGATTTATCCGGCTGGGCCATGGTCACCGTAGCCAAACTTCTACCCATCCCGAAGCAAATGGCTCTATTCGTGACCATCCTCATGGTCGGCCCCCTACTCGGATCGCTTATCACCGAACCCGCCGCTATGACAGTAACCGCCCTGCTACTGAGAGATCACTTCTTTAGCCAAAAGATGAGCCATAAGTTTCGCTATGCGACTCTAGGGCTACTTTTTGTCTGCGTCTCTATCGGCGGCACGCTAACCTCTTTTGCTGCGCCCCCAGTGTTGATGGTGGCGCAAACATGGGGCTGGGACGATAGCTTCATGCTGCAAACATTTGGTTGGCGCGCAGTGATTGCGATCATCATTTGCGTGGCAGTTACAGCCATCATCTTTAGCCGCGAATTGGCAAAATTTAAGGCTTCTGCTAACCAACGCTCAAGACCAAAACTCTGGGTCTCAGCCGTTCATGTCATGTTTCTATTTCTGACCGTGAGCAGTAGTCATCATATGCGGCTGTTTGTGCCACTATTCCTGTTCTTCCTTGGATGGTGTGCCGTCACCCGAGAGTATCAGGACGACTTAAAACTCAAAGAGAGCTTACTCGTGGCTTTTTTTCTAGGTGGACTTGTAACACTGGGAGGACTGCAGCATTGGTGGCTAGAGCCTCTGCTGACCCAGCTACAGCCTTTGCAGATGTTCTGGGGAGCAACCGCACTCACCGCTATCACTGATAACGCTGCTCTCACCTACTTAGGTAGCCTGGTGCCTAATATCGGCGCTGCCGTAAAGTATGCTCTTGTGGCAGGCGCTGTGACTGGCGGCGGTCTAACCGTGATCGCAAACGCCCCAAACCCAGCAGGATATGGGCTTCTGCGAGACACTTTTGGCGAGGACGGAATTAGCCCACTGCTGCTTTTAGTCAGCGCATTACCCTACACGCTGATCACAGCATTCATTTTTCTAGTCTGAATTCTCCAGGGTATTTAGCCTTGGAGCAGCTTTAGAGCAATCTCAGGCTGCTGGTTGGCTTGAGTAAGTACCGCTGCACCAGCCTGCTGCAAGATACGGCTTTGAGTCAGGGCAGCAGTCTCGCTTGCAAAGTCCACGTCCTTGATCCTGGAGCGCGCAGCAGACAAGTTTTCTGTCGACACAGCAATCGCCTTGTCGGTTTTTTCTAAACGATTCTGCACGGCGCCTAACTCAGCCCGGTAGCGAGCCACACGTTCCAGAGCATCGTCGATTTTGGAAATCGAAGTCTGTGCACCCTTTTTAGAATCAATACGCGTGCCATCAGGGTTTTGCGCGCTGCCGAGACCAAGTGAGCCCTCACCCTCGGTGAAAGCATTGAGATTCGACATATCAATACGGATGATGTTGGTTGGATTCGGATGATCCAGCGAGTCGGATTTTTTGTAGTAATTCTTGCCGACCTGAATCTCTAAAGGAGGAGGATTATGCAATCGGCGCATTTCCTCTGGAATCTCACGAGTACCGGTCAGTAAGCGGGTACCGTTAAATTCCGTACTCGCTGCTATTCGATCAATCTCGTCCTTTAGCTGAAAGAACTCCTGATTAAGATAGTTTCTTTCGCGCTGTCCAATGGTGTCGGATGCTGCCTGGATGGAAAGCTCGCGCAGCCTCACCATGATGTTGTTGATCTCTGATAAACCACCCTCAGCAGTCTCAACTAACGATATACCATCGTTGGCGTTGCGACGCGCTTGATTAAGGCCACGAACGTCAGCGCGCAGCACTTCGGCTATGGCAAAGCCTGCGGCATCGTCCGAGCCCTTGTTGACGCGATAGCCGGAGGCCAAGCGCTCTGTAGACTTGGAAACCTCCTCACCCGACATCATCATGTAACGTTGAGCAATGAGTGACTGGACGTTTGTACGTACACGTAAGCCCATAGGCTACCCTTCCGAGACGGTCACCTTTTAATCAGATCATAAGATAAGATTACTAGGTTTCCCAGGACCTGAGAAGAAGCCAACCTAAACATAATTGGTTTATCAAGGGTAGGCTCAACCAGGGGAAGAGCCCCTGACTGGGCAAGGATTAAGGGACAAATCGTCACAATTAGGCGATCGACCAAACCCGCTGAATAAAATTCACGGTTAACACTTGCACCCCCAAAAAGCAGAACTCGCTCACAACCCGCGTCTGCTAAAGCAGTGACTATGGTCTCGGCGGCTGGGCGATCACCGTAGGCAATACCGCGAACCTGCCCCCGGTGAGCCGGCAAAGCTAGCGGCTTTTCCGAGACGACCCAGCGGGGCAGCTCAGCCTGGTCGTAAAAAGCCTGACCCGCCGGCAAACCCTTGCGACTCATCACTACCCAGATTGGGAAACGACCACGATCGTTGACCAAGGGAAAGGCCTGCCCACTAGCCTGAAGCGAACTGCTCCCAACGATGATTGCATCCGTGGTGCGCACCAGCCCCTGGAGATGCTCAAAGTCATCCTTGCTGGTGAAGCCAGACTCTAGGCGCTCGCGGTCCGTCTCGCCAGGACGAGAGGCAATGCGCCCGTCTAGACTGATGGCCATGACGTTGGTAACAATCATTAACTGATCCACTTAATTGTTGGTTGGGAAGCCATACTTCAGTCCATGTGTATTGGCCTTTTCGTGCCAGCTACCAAGTGATTATGCCACCATGCATAAATACTTAGTAGATGGGTTAAGTAGTCGATTTTTTTAGTAGTACACCACGTTCGGCGAGACAACCGCTTAATTCTGTCACGAAACATCGCACATGAATGATTGAGGACGAAGAGCGGATCGCGACCGCCCTTTTTGAGCTCACCTTGGCCGACTACACAACCTCGCCTACTTTTGTGCCTTTCATGCAATACCGTCTCGCCAAAAACGGCTTGGACTACTGGCCTGTATTTAGCCCACATATCGGATTTGAGCCTGGCAAGGTTTGGACATAGGCGTTTCACTTCCTCGAGAACTTTTTTTAGTGCCTTCGATCGGTTATCTTTGCGCGGCCCATAGCGCTTTTTTGCGATTTTTGAGACTAAACCCTTCGCCGGCATCTCAGATGCCTTGACGGCCACAATTTGACGTGTGGATGCAGCCACAGCCAGCGTGATGGAAATGGGCTTGCATTTGCTGTGCTCGAAGGTCTCCATATCATCGAAAATAACTAGCTGTTCCGAGCCATTTGCAACGTCCTTGGCAGTTCTCGCCCGCAGATGAAAATCTGCTCTGACGCCGAGACGTACAATCTTTCTAGCCACGGTTACAGGCCGACAGCCAAGGAATCGCGCGCAGCCACGCTGCGACACTGATTCCATGGCAACTCGTAAAACCGCTTGCGTAAGATGGGGTTTTCGCTCCCGATAGGTCAGAGCCCCAGTCTGTGCAGAGAATGCTTGTTTACAGCGTTTACAAAAATAACGCTGTATGCGGGGAACGTGACCAGTCCCCCGTTTAAAAAAGCCGTACTTGATGACTGTCCCGTTACTTGCTGAACATAATGGACAAACTCTGCGCTTGGATTTCGAATCTGACACTGCCTGCCCCCCTCTTTGGAAGCGGCAACTATCATTGAAACTCGGGCGTCAAAGAAGTGACATGGTGAATAATGTTGATGACATATGCACTCGTGTCACCAACAATTAAGTGGATCAGTTAATTTGGCATCAAAAGTTGACTCAGCTCTACTTCAACTTCGTTAGCCTCCCGGCTAGCGGCGGCGCTGATTTCGGACACCAACATGGCCAAAGCCTTGTCCATCATCTTCTTCTCACCGTAAGAGAGATCCTTATCTCCCTTCAGGGAGCATAGGTCTCGAAGTACCTCGGCGATATCTGCGACTGAGCCGGTCCGAAGTTTGTCATTGAACTCACGGAATCGACGGTTCCAAGTCGTATGGGAAACTTTGCCTGGGCTGCGCAAGATGGTGTAAATGGAGCTAATCTCATCATCGCTGATGAGGCCACGCATACCGGCTCGCTCGCACCCACTTATCGGAACCATCAGCGTTGCACCGGACGCCAAGATCTGCAAGACGTAGAAATCTTGGTTTGTGCCACCGATCTTGCGGGACTCGATCCGCTTGATCACACCGACACCGTGGGCAGGGTAAACAGCCTTGTCTCCGACTTTGAATTGCATACATGACTCCGGGTTGTTTCTAATCGGTCAATGATGCGAGCCAAGCTGTTAACGATAACCAAGGGGACGAGACTGATGCAGACAAGTCAGATCGCAACTGCTTGGCTGACCAAGTGTCTCCGGCTACCTGCAGACCTCGGTCTTAGGCGCGGCACACTCTTAGCCAATATAGATCGACACTGAGGAAAATTAGTCAATTTTAAAGAAATTGTCAAACACTTAATAATAAAAGATACATAAGTTTGTTTACTTTTAATTATTACAGCAATTTGAAAGAGCTTCGCTTGCCTACTTCGTTTATTTGCGCTAAACCACCATGCTTACTACTCGCCAGCATGGTTGATGCCGTGCCAGGCCGTAGTCATCATTCAGAATTTATTGGAGATCGCGTTCATGTCATTGTCTGCCGCCCAAACCGCGGAACTGTTGAAGAAGTACGGCCGCCACGAGAACGATACCGGTTCCCCGGAAGCTCAGGTAGCTCTCCTAACCGCCCGTCTCAATTACCTTAACGATCACTTCAAGGCGCACGGCAAGGATCACCACTCGCGCACTGGCTTGATGAAGCTCGTAGGCCGCCGCCGTCGCCTCCTCGACTTTCTACACCGTCAAAACTACGAAGGTTACAAGAAACTGATCAGTGATCTCGGAATCCGTAAGTAACGGTTACTTGGTCCCTTTTTTGTTCCTTTCAGTTGTGACGATGCGGAAGTCGTTTTGCCAAGCTAAGGATGCTGCGAATGAGTCTGATTAGAGAAGTAACCGTCGGCGATAAGTTAATAAAGCTGGAATTCCAGAGGTTTGCAAAGCAAGCCAATGGGTCCGTCATGGTCAGCTGCGGGGACACTCAGGTTTTAGTGACCGTGTGTGCCGCTGATGAACCCAAAGAGGGCCAGGACTTTTTCCCGCTAACCGTCGATTACATCGAGAAGTTTTACGCAGCAGGCCGGATCCCTGGCGGTTATGTTAAGCGCGAGACCAAGCCAAGCGAGCGTGAAGCGCTGATAAGCCGCGTGATCGACCGCCCACTCAGGCCGACGTTTCCTGAGGAGTACATGTGCGATACGCAGATCGTAGCGACCGTAATGTCCTTCGATCCCAAGCACAATCCGGCTCCACTGGCTTTACTGGGTGCCAGCGCGGCTTTGATGGTGAGCGACATTCCATTCAACGGCCCTGTTGCCGCGCTTCGCGTTGGCCTTCACGAGGGTAAGTTGATCCTAGACCCGCTTAACAACCAGCCATCTGACCTGGATCTCAACGTAGCTTGCCGTCCAGATGCGATCTTGATGGTAGAGGCTGGCGCCAACTTCCTAACAGAAGAACAAATGCTGAGCGCCATCACTACCGCCCAACAGTGGATGAAACCGCTGTTCGACGTTCAGTTGGAAGCACAGCGCCTCATCGGCAAGCCTAAGCGCGAAGTCACCAAAAAAGCTGTGGACGAGGCCCTTAAAGCTAAGGTTTACGCAGCAGCCAAGGGGCCAATCGCCGCAGGATTTGCCGTTAGTGACAAGCTTGAGCGCAACAAAGCTCTCAAAGCGGCTGGCAAACAAGTCATCGAAGCTGTAGTAGGCGAAGGTGACGGACCTGAAGTCAAGGCTGCAGTTAAAGGCATCCTGGAAGAGCTGAAATACAACATGATGCGCAGCCAAATTCTCGATGAGAAGCGGCGCATTGGTGGTCGCGGATTCCGCGACATTCGTGACATCACCTGTGAAACCCGAGTCCTTCGTCGCCCACACGGTTCGTCGCTGTTCCAACGCGGCGAGACGCAAGCTGTTGCCACTGTTACTCTGGGTGCCGGTGATGACGAGCAGCGACTTGACTCGATCCATCAGGCAGACGAATTCAAAAGCTTCATGCTCCACTATAACTTCCCTCCCTTCTCCGTGGGCGAGGCTAAGCCGCTGCGCGGTCTAAGCCGTCGGGAGATGGGACACGGCGCTTTGGCTGAGCGTGCTTTGGCACAGATCATCCCTAGCAAGAACAAGTTTGGTTATACGGTTCGCCTCGTGTCTGAGGTACTTGAGTCCAATGGTAGTTCGTCCATGGCGACGGTCTGCGCTGGAACCATGGCTCTCCTTGACGCCGGTGTTCCAATTGTTGAGCCTGTGGCTGGAATTGCCATGGGTCTGATCAAAGAAGGCGATAAATATGCCATTTTGTCGGATATCCTAGGTGACGAAGATCACCTTGGCGACATGGACTTTAAAGTCTGCGGTGGCGAGAATGGCATCACCGCCTTGCAAATGGATATCAAGATCGGTGGCCTCTCAAACGAGATTATGAGTGCTGCTTTGGCGCAAGCTAAGGAAGGTCGTCGTCATATTCTTGGTAAGATGCAAGCTTGCATCGCTCAACCCAAAGAGCTTAGCGAATTTGCTCCTCGCATTTTCCAACTTAAGATCCCAACTGACCGCATCCGTGATTTGATCGGCCCAGGCGGTAAGATGGTTAAGAAAATTGTCGCTGACACTGGCGTGAAAATCGACATCAGCGATGACGGCATGGTGAACATTGTGTCGCCTGACGTAGTCTCAGCCGAAGCTGCCAAGTCGATGATCCGGACCGTTACAACGGATCCAGAGATCGGTGGCATCTATTTAGGCAATGTTAAGCGCATTGTTGATTTCGGCGCCTTTATCGAGATCAGGCCAGGCCAAGAGGGGCTTTGCCACATCTCCGAGCTGGAAGAGGGTCGAGTCAACAAAGTGACCGACGTCCTTAAAGAGGGCGAAGAAGTCATGGTCAAAGTCTTGGACATCGACCGCCAAGGCAAGATCAAGCTTAGCCGTCGTGGCGCTTTTGGCAAAAAGCCCACCAACTAACAAGCTCTAAAATTTTAGCTTTGAATGGCTACACTGTTGCGCTGCAACAATGTAGCCATTTTTCTTAAGGCTATTTGCATGAGTCTGGGACAATATGATCATGTACATACGATTATATGTACCTGATCGCGTGTCATTGATTGCACGTCGGTGTAGGTAAAAACACGAAATGACAGCAGCCAATTCTTCTGGAGCAAACGCCAATGTCCGCTAAAGTAGCTCCCCCCAACCAAGAATTACTCTCACTGTCGCAAGAGCGCGCTCGTAACCTACTTCAATCAGATGCAACCTTGGGAAAGTCCGTCACCATTCCGGCCCTGGTTGGTGAAATTCTAGCTAAGAGCAAAGTCAGCATCGATTTTGTGACCCATGCGTGCCGCATCTACGCAGAGAGACCTGCTCTGGGCTACAGATTGCCAGTTGAAAGTAATTTTCGAACTCTGAGTTACAAGGAAGTCTGGGAGCAGCTTACTGGTCTTGCCTCTGGCTGGAGTCACAGTGGACTGGTGCACATTGGTCAGACGGTTGGAATCCTTGGCTTCGCCAGCCCTGAGTTCGTTATTGCCGAACTCGCATGCCTGTATCTTGGAGCTATCTCAGCACCGCTGCAAGCACACATGCCAAGTGGTGACTTCGAGTACATTGTGAACGAGGCGGAGATTACCTGTCTTGTCGTGAGTTGGGAGCAACTCCCAGCCACACTGAAGGCTCTCCCAAGATGTCCAACTGTCAAAAGCATAGTGCTCATAGACTTGGCAACTACTGATCCAAAGAACACTGATCTTTCTAAAATTCAGAAACAAATCCTAGATAGTGGCAGTACCGTAAAAGTTGCAGCGATTAGTGACGTTATCGCCTTGGGAGCATCTGAAGGTATTATCCGCCCATTCCGCCCAGCACCCGATGCGGATCCCACAGCCACCCTAATGTATACCTCTGGGAGCACTGGTAGACCAAAGGGAGCAGTTTTTCATGAGCGCCTTTGGGCCGAATATTGGCGTGGTTCGGCTCGACTAGATCAAGGGCCTAATCTTCCACTCGTTTACCTGTCATTCTCCCCTCTTAATCACATTGCCGGACGCATTAGTGTGCTGCGCAGCTTCGTCAATGGTGGTCTCATAAACTTCACGCAAAAAAGCGATATGTCGACGTTGCTTGACGATTTCAGGTCAGCACGCCCGACCACCATCTTTTTGGTTCCGCGCATTTCAACGCTGATCTATCAAGAGTTCCAGCGCGAGGTTATGCGTCTGAGAGCCGACGCCAATAACGACACGGACTTAAGCGCCATCGAAAATCAGGTGATGGAATCGATGCGCCACACATTTCTAGGCGATCGCCTATTATCTGTACTAACGGGATCAGCTCCGACATCGCCGGAAGTCATGGACTTCCTTAAGAACACTTTTTTAGTGCCAGTTTTTAATGCTTATGGCTCTACCGAGGGCGGTATTATTTCAGTCGACAATCGCCTATTACGGCCTGCAGTTGAAGACTATAAGCTCGCCGATGTCCCAGAGCTAGATTACTTAAACACTGATAGGCCTTATCCACGCGGTGAACTACACGTTAAGCTACGCTCCCATGTGCGTTATTATCTTAAAAACGCAGAAGCTTCGTCCGAGCTATTCGACCAAGATGGCTACCTACGTACTGGAGATATCGTCGAGGAGCACGGTCCGGACGAGCTAGTTTGGATCGACCGCAAAAAAAACATTTTAAAACTCTCTCAAGGTGAATTCGTAAGCCTATGGCGCCTCGAAAGTATATATACAGGCGGCAATGGCCTGATTGATCAGATTTACCTGTACGGCACGGGGATGCGCTCGTACTTACTAGCGGTCGTTGTACCTGGTCGGGATGCCCTCGCCAAACAGAATATCGATGTGAACAACGAAGCAGCGGTGAAAAAGGCCCTGCTCGCAGAGATCAATCAAATTGCTCAAAACGAATCTCTGTTTCCTTACGAGATTCCTCGCGACCTCATTCTTGAATGGCATAGATTTTCTAAAGAGTCGGGTCTAGTCACCGAGAGTGGCAAGCAGATCCCTGCTAAACTTCGGGCACGGTACGGTGAGGAATTAGAGCGCCTCTACGAGCTGCATGACAATCAGCAGATGCTTGAGCTGGCCAAACTGCGCGCCGAATCGAGTCAACTTGGATTATCGACGAAGGTCTTACGAGCTATAGCTGCCACCCTTGGACTCCCTGAACATGAACTGGACCAAAGCCACAGCTTTGCCAGCGTCGGCGGGGATTCTATGAGTGCTGTGCAACTTAGCTCAACTCTGGAAACGCTATGCGGCATGAAAGTTCCAGTTGGCATGATTCTTAGTCCAAGTAACTCGATTGCTCAGCTCGTCACTAAACTGGAAATCATGAGCACTGCCACCGGAGATGAGCGTCCGGGAGATTTCAACGCGATTCACGGCCAGACCCCCATTGAGGTCTTAGCCAAAGATCTCATGCTCGACCGCTACTTTAGCCAGAGTGAATTTGAGGCTGCATTAAAAGCTCCGTTAGCGAGCTTGCCGCCAGACCCTGTGGTGCTGCTAACGGGAGCCAATGGCTTCCTGGGAAGGTTTCTGGCACTGGAGTTAGCGGCAACGCCCGGACGAGCGAAAAAGATTTACGGCGTCGTGCGAGCTGACAGCGAAGTCGCCGCACGTGAGCGCTTTATCGACAGCTTCGAGGGCGCGGACGAATCGTTGCGGGCGCGAGTATTGGGCTTGATCCAAGAGGGACGCATTGTTCCGATTACCGGCGACCTTATGCAGCCTAACCTTGGCTGGACTGAAGATCGTTGGCAAGCACTAGCACGTGAGGTCGACATTGTTTTGCATAACGGCGCCCTGGTAAACCACGCTTTCACCTACGAGCAGCTGTATGAGCCTAATGTTCTGGGTACGGTTGAGGTGGTGCGCTTTGCAATTGCGACCAAAAGAAAGCCTCTGACCTTCGTGTCGAGCGTTGGTGTTGCCAGCTATCTGCCTCGGCACAACGTCGTCACCGAGGATGAAACAGCCAGCCGTTTGTTCTCAGGCGTGCCGCTACTCGACATGTACGCAGCTGGTTACGGCACCACCAAATGGGCCGCTGAGCTCCTGCTTGAGCAAGCCTCGACCAAATTTAAGCTACCCATCACGACGGTGCGTTGTGGCATGATCCTTTCGCACAGTGTCGAGTCCGGTCAGATCAACAGCTCGGACTTCTTTAGTCGTCTACTTTGTGGGCTGGTATATACCAAATTAGCTCCACAGTCCTTTTACACCAAAGAATCCGGAGCGCTTGCGCATTTTGACGGCTTGCCAGTAAATTACGTGGCCGAATCAATAGCCGGCTTCGCGCTTAAACCTAGCGCAGGGTTCTCCCTTTATCACTGCGTCAATGATCTGAGCGATCCAGTCTCACTAGACCAAATAGCCGGATGGGTCCATTCTGCTGGTTATACTCTAGATCGCATCAGCGACTATGATGAATGGTATAGGCGTTTTTCTGACCGCTTACAGCAATTACCCAATCATAAGCGTCAGCAATCGCCTCTGCCGATCATCTATCAGTGGGAACATCCCATCAACGCTCACGACGACGTGCGTTTTGCGGCTGATCGACTGAGGGCCAAAAGATTGCAGCTTGGACTTGCAGATGTACAACCTGCGATTACCGAATCCTTTATTCACAAGTGCCTGCAAAACCTGCAGGCACTCGAGCTGATAGCTGCGCCTCAAAATTAAGGCGCTGACATCACGACTGCGGGGTTGGGACTGGATTGTGCTTTATCGAGCTCAATGCGCTTGAGCCTGGAAATAAAGTCTCCAGTCCCATCCATGACATACCATGTCAGATAAGTATTGCCGCGGGAGGTGGTGATTAGATAGGTAGTCTTTGTAAACTTATCGTTGAAACCAGCAAGTACGGCAGGAGCTGCCACCGCTACTGGTGTGCATCGTCCGTACGAGGGTACGGCCACTAAGGTGCCGTCCGCAACAGGCTTCGTGACCACCACCTGCGGTGACCACTTAACAAAGCGCGCCAGTGCTTTGTCCTCACTAGTAATCGACCAGGTATCAGGTTCAGCTGCTGCGCTAATCGTGATCGAGGTCTTTTGCGAAAGAGCAGCATTTACGACTGCGAAAGTGGCCGATCCTGCTGGATTCTGCTTGTAAAGCGGCGACTGGCACCCCGTCAGAGCGAGGTCGATAATGGTCGGGTCTAAATTAGCTTTGTTTAATGCCTTGCTCTCGACAATTGGTGCTAATGGGCGGGTGTCGCTGATTGCTGACTTGCCGCTGATGCCGTCTCCAACTGCACCTGCTGAGACACCAATTGAACCAGCCTGGCCCATTCCGGCGACGCTACCGACGCCAGCTGGATAAGCTGAGACGCCGTCACCGATTGCTTTCCAATTTTCCTGGCCATTAATCTCTGGGCCACCAAAGATACCTACTAGACTATCACCGTAAGCATTATCGGTGGATTTGGGAGCAGCAGGGATTGGTGCCTGTTTTGAACTCTTAGATTGGTCCCCATCCTTCTCAGGTTTCGCACCATTCCCGACCTCGGTTCCCAAGGCACAGCCGTGGCCATAAAGCGAGATGGAGCTCATTGCCAATAGTTTCAGTAATGGGCTACGCAACTTCATCAAGTAACCTTTCTCGTCACTGGGTACATCTGCACGTTGATTTGGACCACAGACTCTGGATCCGCCTCGGTCACGGTATGTACAGCCCAACTATGAATATCGCGTCTAAACTGTTTGATGCGTTCCTTGAGCGCAGGGACTGCCACCTCCGGAAGCATCACAGTAAGGGCACCAAATTCTCGCTCACTGATATCAAGGGTATCAATGGCGTGTTTAGCGAGTTCGAGCATTTGCCTGTGATAGTTTCTGATTGCCAAGCTACGCAGCTCATCGCTTGAGAAAACCATATTGTCGCTCGGGACTAGACGGTCACCGTTGCGTACCACAAAACCAGCATCGATGAGAAATCGCAGACCTTGGCTCACCTCGTTGACGCTAGCGGCACCGACTAGGCGTCGAGAAATCCAGTAGGGATCCTCACGAAACTCTGGCAACGACACCATCTCGCGCAGCACTGGGTAAAGCCAGTGACTCAGATAGGTAACCTCGTCGGCGTGCAAATCGCGACGCTTCGCCTGTGGGGTTAATTGCTGAAGTATGCGAAAGCAGGCTTCCTTTTCACCGTCGTTCTTGGCCTGGTTCATTTGGACTAAAGTCGCAAAGTAAGCAGCCATGGAGCCTTTTAGGTTTAATCCTCTAACAAACTGATCGATCGCAGCTTGGCCGATATTACGCTCACCCTCAATCACCAGTTTAAGAGTGTTGGGAGCACTGAAACCCGCCGCCTTTGAGAACGCACGGTAGCTGTAGCCACGCTGACTTGCCTTCTTCAATTCGTAGAAATCGCGGAGATAATTCCGATAGTCCATGTACCCATAGATGGACAAAACAACCGGCTCTCGCTGCGTGCCTGGCTTTTGATGATCGTTTTGACCTGATTTGGCCATTTACCCGGACCTCCCGTATACAGTACGTATTCGGAATAATCGGGGCCAAACTTTAGGGAAAAATATAATTGTTTGTTTTTATTTCTAAAAATAGAGGCGTCTGTATACAAGAATTCTACTTAAGCAAGCCTATCCGCTGCTTTAATGTTTCCACCAGCTTCGGATCAAAATGCGGAGCCTGCATAAACTTCTTCAGCCGCTGTAGCGATTTAGGTGGACTTTGCACGGCGATCACCTCTTGGACAGACTTTGGGCCGCTAACCTTGCCATCGAAGCCCAGCCCAAAATCGACTTCAGTTGCGTTGGCATCACCCGGCGCCGGGGTTAGATTGATGTTAACGACCATTGTGGTCACGCGCACATAGTCTGGATTGAGTGGCACTTTAGCGTCTACAGCACTACCAGTGAAGCTGATGACTGGATTGCCACTCTGAGCTTCCTTCTCAAGATTCATGACAGCACGCACAGTAAAATCTCTGTTTGACAAGGGCCATGGGGCAGCGTTGACACCGTAGATGACATTGTACTGACCCGCTAACGGCGCCTTCGGATCGAACAGAATATTACGGTCGACTTCTTTGCTTTCGAGACATCCATCGACCCATTTGGAAAAATTGGTTCCATCCATCAGAGTCGCTGCGGTAGTGACAAGATCGGCTTGAACAATCGCTTTGCTCCGGAACTCAGTCACGCCACCTTCGGATATTGGCTTACCGTAAACTTTTATGCCGTCGACTTCGCCTGCAAGTTTCCAGGAATCGTCTAATGGCCTGGCCACACACACCGATCCGACTACAAAGGACGCAAAGAGCAAAATCAACCTAGTAAGCTTAGCCATGGCCCGTCTCCCATTTACCGTATCTGACCTTCACTGCGGGTTTTACCGCCAGCATATCATTTGAGCATCAAGGTAGCCCAGCTTCTAGAGCAAGTTTTTGTCAAAAAGCTGCTTTTTTACTTTATCAGAGTCGATCTCCACCTCGGTCATTTTTAGGGTGGAACTATCACCAGAATCAGTCATCTTCATTACAATTAAAGTTGGGACCGGAAAGCCTTTGACGTCCTTCCGCTCTTCAATCGTCAGCTCACGTAAAAGCTTGCCGTCCTTTGAGTAATACTCAATTTTGTCCACAGAATTATCGCTAATTTTCACGACGTTAACGATATAGGCAAAATCGGAGTCAGAACTTTCCGGCACTGATTTGATTCTATAATGGGGAGCCCCCTTGTAATCAACCTCGCACTTGCCTCCGTCGCATAGAGCTTCATGCTTAAACTTTTTAGAACGAGCTAAGTCCAAATCCGAGTATGCAAAGTGCGACTGCATAAAATACTGGTCCCCACCGGAGCTTGCGATGCGCTTGGGAGCTCCCGAACTCGTCTTAATCCAACGATCATCATTACCATTGCGCCGCGTGTGCGCCAGGATTTTAGTGTTGTTTGGTTTGGTAAACTCAATCAAATTATGCTGTTCGTCGTCGCTTATCTTCATGCTCCAACTTTTAAAAATCTTCTCAACAGATGACCCACCTTTGCTGATCGTGAGAGACACCACAGTGTAGACATTACCGGGTGTTTTAACATCTGCCGACTTTTTCATGATGTCTTCGCCGTTAGGCTTTGCAGCTTCCGCGAATAAAGACCCTGACGTGAGTGCTACGGCAATTCCAGAATTTATCATTAGCTTTTTCATGACCTCTCCTTACGCCGAAATTGATAATAAATTTTGATACGTTTAGTTGTCTCTCATAGCGTCAGCAATGATCATACTGGCAGCTCGGCGGGACGCAAGATTAGCGGTCAACGTGGCCAAGACCACCATGAGCAAACCAGTTGCTGCCCAAGTCACGGGGAGACTCATCACGCGTATACTGACGGGAATAGTCATCAGTCCTGCGTTAAACTTAATCTCAGCTAGGTGAATCAGCTCTCTGAGCACGAAAGTTAAACCTAGACCTCCGAGACATGCAAACAAACTTAGGTACAGACCTTCAAGCGAGAACATCGCGACGATGTGGCGTCTCAGAAAGCCAATGCTGCGCAGGGTACCGATTTCCCTCGTCCGTTCTTTAACCGCTTTCATCATGGTATTAGTGACGGCCATGATGACAATAAAGACCACCACTGCCAGGAATATATTTCTGATCGTATGCTGCAAATTCAGACCCCGAACGATCTGGACTAACATGGGGTGATTAAAAGTCTTGATAGCTTCAAGATGGAAGGGCATTCCAGCCTCAGCCGCCTTTAAACGGCTAATAACCTCATCAGCCTTGCTAGGATCTCTGAGTACCACCTTGATCGATGAAATTTTATCGGTGTCTAAGATTTGCTGGGCAGTGGCCAAATCCATCATAGCCTGACGCTTTTCCATCTCTCTGATACCGCTATCGTGAATCCCCGCTACCGGGAAACTAGCAATACTTGCCTGGCCAGCTTCGGTCGTCACGGTCA
>OMIY01000395.1 GCA_900299215.1 bacterium
CCACACGCACGTAGGTCCAGATCGTCTATAAAAGGAAACCCTACATAAGGATCCTGAACCCGTAGTCCATCCAAGTAGACTTCGGTGAATCTAGAGTCCTGCCCCCGCACTCGCGGCAGATTGAACCCAGACGCGTTAATCCGCCCCGTATCGGGCAAGGCCAAATTCGGCTCGTTCCGGAGATGAACTCGGGTGTCAAACCGAGTCTCATCATCCGGTCTAATCATCACACTCTGCCCAGCTCTGGCCGAACGCGTCGATTCTGTGCGCGTTCCCCAAACTTCCACCGTATTCGCCTTAGTCACTGACTCGGCTTGGTCCTCGGCCTTGGCCGCTGGAGTGGCCAAGGTAACGAGTGATAAAATCAGTGTTTTAGGAAATACGATTTTCATTCTTATTACGGCACAAATTTAATCTTGTATGGTACAAGTGGAAGCGACAAGGTTGCTGCAGGTGTGGAGCTTTCTGTGGTTAGATCAAAAATGGTAAATTGGCCTGTACCATCCGTTTTCTTCTCACCAACGTAAAGTTTATTGGAGCTTAGATCGTACCCAAGAGAATAATCAGCATAATTAGCATCTGCAATTTCGTAAAACGTTTTAGCCGTACCAGCATTGATATCTAAAACTTGTAGCTGGGACTTGTATCCGCTTGCCCCGTCCGAGACGGCGACGACGCCGTAGTACTTGCCATTTTTAGTGCCGATTACACTACCATTGCCTTTTTCAGTCGCAGCTGAACGATCAAGGACTAGGGTTGAAGTACGAGCAGCCAAATCGACTCGCTCAAATCCAGATACACACGGAGAAGCCGTATCCCAAATGGTACAGAAGCCAGCGACGATAGGTTTAGTCGCATCGTCCCCAGCATAGATAATCTGAGGATTCATAACCTTTAACTTGATCCCTTGTACCTTTTCCTTAGCTGTATCGACGTCGACGACGGAAATGGTGTTTCCATCATCTTTCAGGACAAAAATCTGTTGCGCTCCGGTATACCCAAATAAGTCAGCCGTGCGACCTTGATTGACGACATAAATCTCACCTGGCACTGAATTATTAACTCGGTAGAAAGCCTCCGGGCGGAACACCGCTTGAGGATCGGCCCCTAAGTCCCAATCGGCAGTTATCTCTTGCTTAACACTACCGTCCGCAGGGTTAACCACCACCAACTTATTGGCAACGTAATGAGCCAACAAAACGCGGTCTGACGACAACCAAAGTGCATCGTGGGGATCACCTGCGCCTGGTTTCTCTATGCGAACCTGAGTCCCTGGTGCCCCATCGGATTGTTTGGTATCAATGGTCCGAAAGTTAGAACTGGTGCCGGTACGGTTGAAGAAGTACAGCTTATCGTTAAGAGTAGTCAGCCAGGGATCTCCGGACTCGCCACTAAGAAGCGTCCTCAAATCACCCGTAGTTGCTCCGTCTTTGAGCGGCTGAAAAAAGAGTTTTGAGGAACTATAGTCTGAAGGCACACCGGCAATGGCGATGCCCGAATAAGGCAATACAGTCGTCGCCGCCGTCTCATCTTTATCCTTGTTACCGCAACCAAGGGACACGCCCAGCGCTCCAGCGGCTAGCACTAAGCTCAGCTGACCAACCCGCGAACCCTCACGATTTCCTAACTTCATTAGTAACCCCTTGCTCGAGAGATAAAAAAAGCCAACTTGGCATTCGGACTCGTGGGGTTACTTCAACCTCCACACACCGTTGCGGCACAGTGCTGGATTCCCACCAGCTTCCCCAAGCGGGCTGCCCCATCTTGAATTTTAGCACCTAGTCCTAACAAAGCGAAATATTTAGCCGACAGGCCAAATTTTAACGTGCCGCTTGTCGATCTCGGCGTGAAATTCTGGTGGTATCCGAGCCCAATCCAAGACGTCGACCAAGATCGGTATATTGCTGTCGCTGATTAGCTCAAGCAGTGCAAAGATATTTTTAACCGGCTGCAAGCGATCCACAGTGCTTCTAATGACTAAGTCAAGATCGCTGCCAGAGTGATAATTGCTACCAATGCGACTACCGTAGGCCAAAACTTCGACGTTCTGGTCCTTTAGAATCTGATCGAAAATACTTCGCAAAATTCCCAGATAACGTGGATCAAGCTGTAGTACTACTGGCATCGATCACACCTTTAAGTTTGATGACGTCTTGCAAGAAAGGCTTTATGAGTTTTACCGTCTCCTCGGCAAAACCTTCACCATAATCGTGAGCTGTTTTATTGCGGTTGTCACGATAGGCAAACCATCGCTCTACCTCATCAGCTGCGAAAAAGCCGTGCTTGTGGGCATGCCTGAAGAGGTCCTTGAATGTCAGTTCATCGACTTGCCTGGAGGAAGCAAAGTAAGGCTTAATCGATTTTCTTAGTAGTTTCCCTGCCGTCTCGAGACAGAGCTCAAAACCCTTGATAGTGGCATTTCGAGCGACCTCATATTCGATGCTTCCGGCCTGCGCACCCTCAAGCATTTGGTACGACACTTCCAAGGTCTTAATGCTTCGGCCTAGGTGCGTTGTTGAAAGTGGTGAGGTCGCCATGTGCTGAGCCCTTTTAACGTCAGACATTATAGGAACCATGATAACCCGCCGTCACGACAAACACTATTAGAGATGAGATCACAGAAATTTCGAGAGTATTAGCCGAAATTTGCGCTAGCCCCCACCCCCCTCAAAGGGGTAAACGGATGATCGGCTTAGATCTGCCCGACCGTAGAGCCGCCAAGAGGAGTTGCCCAAGGTGTTAAGTGCCGATGATGTCAGACAGTTTGATCGCGATGGTTTTTTGATTCTGCCTCGTGTGATACCGGCCCACCTTTGTGATGCGCTCCGTGAACGGGCTAATTCCCTGGTGGATAGCTTTGAGCCTGGCGATCTTAAGGTCATCTTCTCGACCAAAGATCAACAACACGATCGCAACAGATACTTCCTTGAATCGGGCGACAAGATCCGCTTTTTCTTTGAGGAAGATGCACTTGCTGCCGACGGCACCCTCACTAGAGACAAACACCTGGCCATCAATAAGATCGGCCACGCCTTGGCGGATCTCGATCCAGTCTTTAGGGAATTCTCGACTTTGGCAGAGATTCGCAGCATTGTCGCGAGTTTAGGCAAGTTTCAAGACCCACGTATCATGCAGTCCATGTA
>OMIY01000396.1 GCA_900299215.1 bacterium
AAGGACGTGAATACGGACGAGGGCTTCTCAATCTCGAGGCCCGGATTCCCGGTCCTGGCGGAGCTATGTTTGACGACACTCCACCGACTCAGACCGTGTGGATGAGTCACGGTGATGACGTAGCCGTGATGCCGGATGACCTTGTGGTGGCGGGACGTAGCGATGGTGGCGTTGTGGCTGCGGTGGTTCACCGCGATGCTCCAATCATCGGTCTACAGTTTCATCCTGAGGTGCATCACAGTGAATTTGGTGCCGACCTACTAAACAACTTTGTGCGCAAAGTCGCCAAGGCCGATCTTAACTGGGATAGTGGCAGCATGCTTGCCGCGACCATGAACTACATTAAAGAATCCGTGCAAGACGGTCATGTCTTGGTTGCTTGCTCGGGCGGTGTGGATTCGACCGTGGCTGCAGCCCTATTGGCTAAAGCACTAGGCCCGGATCGTGTGACGGCTGTTTTTTGTGACCACGGCTTACTACGCAAAGACGAAGTAAGCTGGGTTTCCGACGCACTTAAGCATCTCGGCCTTAACCACGTTGAGGTCCTGAACTCCCGTAGTTTATTCTTAAATGCTTTGGCAGGAGTCACGGACCCTGAGACTAAACGAAAATTGATTGGGCGATTGTTCATCGAAGAATTCGAGCGATACGCGACCGGCCATAAAGCCGAATTCAGTCATCTAGGTCAGGGCACGCTCTATCCAGATGTGATCGAGTCGGCAGGTCACGGTGCAGGCGCCAAGGTCATCAAGAGCCACCATAACGTGGGCGGGCTGCCTGAGCGTCTTAAGCTCAAACTGTGTGAGCCCCTGCGTTACCTCTTTAAAGATGAGGTGCGGCAACTCGGCATGCAGCTGGGACTGCCGTCCGAGATGGTCGACCGTCATCCCTTTCCAGGACCGGGATTGGCCGTACGGATCCTCGGCGATGTGACTGAAGAGAGGCTACAGATTCTACGCGAAGCTGATGCCATCTTTATTCAAGCGCTGCGCGATCATGATCTCTACGACAAGGTTTGGCAGGCGTTTGCAGTACTTTTGCCAGTTAAATCAGTTGGTGTCATGGGCGATAACCGGACCTACCAAATGACCGTAGCGCTGCGCGCCGTCACCAGTAGTGACGCCATGACGGCTGGTGTTGGCGATCTGCCGCTGAGCTTTCTCACCCACGTCGCTGCGGCCATAGTCAAAAAGGTGGACGGTGTGAACCGAGTGGTTTACGACATTACCACCAAGCCGCCAGCAACGATCGAATGGGAATAACGAGCGACGCCACTGAGGTGCCCGAGTAAGTATGGACACGTCCCTTTCAGCACCAACCAACCCTCCTGCTCCTAGTAAGCAGGAGTTGGTGCATCTGCACGTCCATACTGAGTATTCGCTACTCGATGGTGCGATCCGCATTGGGGACCTGCTCAAACGGGTGGAAGCCCTAGGGCACAAGGCCGTAGCGATCACCGATCACGGTGCTCTGTATGGTGCCATCGAGCTTTACCTAAAGGCCAAAGACAAAGGCATCAAAGCAATCATCGGTAGCGAGGTGTTCCACCACGGAGTCGCAGAGACTGTTGACCTGGCTAAGTCCTTGGGCAAGGCGCCGCTACCGACATTCCACTTGGTCCTCCTGGCAACTTCTCTAGATGGTTACAAGAATCTGATCAAGGCTGTCAGTGATGGTTATCTGGTCGGACTTGGCGATGTGCCCATTGTTCCTGAAGCGACGCTCGATCAACTCGGAAGTGGTCTCATTGCCTTGTCGAGTTGCCTCAGGGGTGAATTTGCTTTTCTCACCGCGGAGCTGCGGCGTCTGGCAGGTAGTGATCCTCTATCGTTTGATCCACCCGCAGACACTCCAGCAGCGGCAGTCATGGCAGCGCTTAAGGCGCACGTTGACGCCATGCAGGCTAGATTTGGCGCCGGTAATTATTACGTCGAACTGATCGATAACAATATACCGGAACAAAAGCGTCTGCTTCCTGATTTAGTCGCAGTAGCTCGGCACTTCGGCTTGCCTTTAGTGGCCAGTGCCGATGCCCATTACGTTCATAAAGAAATGGCCGAAGGTCACGCCGTGCTCATGGGCATCAAGCATGGCCTTACGATGTCGAAGATTCGCGGTCGACGCAAAGGCACGCAGTTCCATCTCTTTGACAATGAGGAGATGCAGCAAAAATATGGTGCGTGGCCTGAGGCATTAGCAAACACCAAGAAGATTGCTGATGCCTGCAACTTAAAGTTTGAGTTTGGAAAGTATTATCTACCTAAGTTTGATACTGGCCGTCCTGAGACTCCAGAAGAGGCGATGTGTCGATTTGCTCGCAGCATGCTCGATGACCGCTTCGTTGCCCTGCGTAAGCTTTACGGAGCATCGTTTGATGCAGCTCGCGAGGATTTTTACAAAAAACGTCTTGAGTACGAGCTGGATGTCATTTGTAAGATGGGCTTTGCCTCGTACTTCTTGATCGTTCAGGACTTTATCAACTGGTCCAAGCGTCAGGGTATTCCGGTGGGACCAGGGCGGGGTTCGGGTGCAGGCTCGCTCGTAGCTTATTCGCTCCGGATTACTGACCTTGACCCGATCCCATACAATCTACTGTTTGAGCGTTTTCTAAACCCCGACCGGGTATCGATGCCTGACTTTGACGTCGACTTTTGTCAGGATCGCCGCGACGAGGTGATTCAGTATGTTACGGAAAAATATGGCGCCGAGACCGTAGCACAGATCACTACCTTCGGTAAGATGAATGCCAAGGCCGTAGTCCGCGATGTGGGCCGGGTGCTAGAGCTGGGTTACGGGCGCGTCGACAAGATTGCCAAGCTCATCCCAGAAGACCTAGGCATCACCCTTGAGGACGCACTCAAAAAGGAACCTCGCATACTCGAGGAGGCGGCTCGCGACGATGCGGTCGCTGATCTAATCCGTCTGGCGCGCCAACTCGAAGGTTTGGCGCGTCATACATCTGTCCATGCCGCCGGTATCGTCATCTCTGACGGGCCAATGACTAATTTTGTTCCTGTTTACAAGGTAGCTGACAGCCCGGGGCTGATCACTCAGTTTGAGATGAAGATGGCCGAAAAGGTCGGCCTCGTTAAGTTCGACTTTCTCGGACTAAAAACGCTGACTGTGATCCAAAAGGCGATCGACATTATTAAGGTCGATCGGTGCCCGGACTTTGATATTGAGCTCATCCCGCTCGACGATAAAAAGGTCTACCAGTTTGTGAGCGCCGGTCATACGGTCGGTATCTTCCAGCTAGAATCTAGCGGCATGCGCAACTTGGTCGTGAAACTAAAGCCAAGTGTGTTTGAAGACATGATCGCCTTGGTAGCGCTCTTTAGACCGGGGCCTCTAGGCTCGGG
>OMIY01000397.1 GCA_900299215.1 bacterium
AATGTTTCATTTCTTACAACTATTGGTGCACCCGCTGGGAATTCTCAAAGAGTCTCTGTGCAAAGAAACATTTCCCAAGCAATGATTCCTGAAGTTAAAGATTTTGCAGCTCACCTAGCAGAACCGGAAGCTACCGTTACCATGACAAAAGCCCCTGTGGTGCAGGCTAGGCCAACAACTAAAACCAAGACAAACCCTCCGAAGACTAGTCTACCTGCCCCTGTAAAATCAAATTCACCCACCGTTGGATCTCGTATCAACGTCGCTATCAGTGAGGACGGAATTCAGCCGATCGATAATACTTCGACTAAGAAGCCTTCACCTAGACCAGCAGCAAAGGCCGAGAGTCAGGCAGCTCCACAGGAAGCTATCGACGATGTCACAAGGATGATCCGAGAAAAACTCAAATCTCTCCGGAGCATTTGATGGAATTTTTACGCACTAAAATTATCCACATATTGACCCTGCTCAGCATCATGCTGAGCTTCGGCCTTGCAACGAAGGTTGAAGCCGCCGACGGCAAATTGCCCACAATAGGCATTGACCTCAAAGAAACAGACGATCCTACTGATCTAGTCCCAGCTATGAAGATCGTAGCAATCCTGACGATTCTATCGATCGCACCCGCAATCCTTCTGATGATGACGTCCTTTACTCGTATCCTAGTGATACTAAGTTTCGTCCGGCAAGCCCTTGGAACGAGCTCTATGCCACCAAACCAGGTGATCGTAGGTCTATCGCTATTTTTGACGGCGTTTACGATGTCGCCTGTGATTGAACACATAAAGGATAAAGCATATACGCCCTACGTCGAAAAAAAAATCAAACAGGACGAAGCTTTCGATGAAATGTTAAAGCCTGTGCGCAACTTCATGTTAGCTCAAACACATGAAACTGACCTTGCGATGTTTTTCAACATTACGAAGAAGCCTAAGCCCAGAAACTCGAGTGATGTCTCGATGACAACGTTAATGCCGGCGTTTATGGTGAGTGAGCTGAAGACAGCCTTCCAAATAGGCTTCCTGGTCTATATACCGTTTTTGATTATAGACATGGTGGTTTCATCAGTTTTGATGGCCATGGGCATGATGATGCTTCCTCCCACGGTTGTGTCACTTCCTTTCAAACTTGTCCTATTTGTTCTCGTCGATGGCTGGACTCTCATCGTCGAAAACATTGTAAAAAGCTTCAACTCATAAAGGTCATCCACCATGACTGATCAAACAGTTATAGATCTAGGCGCCAGAGCAGTAATGGTGGCGATGCAAGTATCGGCTCCAGTTCTAATAGCTGCACTTGTGACTGGTGTTGCCATCTCAGTAGTTCAGGCGGCAACTCAGATCCAAGAGCAGACTTTATCTTTCGTACCAAAGATTCTCATGATCACCCTAGCATTGATGGTATGCGGTCCCTGGATTATCCAGGTCATGACTGCATTTACCACGGACATCTTCAATGGCATCCCCGGAGTTAATCGCTAAAAGATGCAGGCTCTTCCCGATCCAAATCAATTACTCGTAGGTGCGCTAGCGTTCCTACGAATTGGTGCGATCATTTTTGCGCTGCCAATGTTCGGCGATTCACCCACTCCGATTCGAGTCAGAGTACTGCTTTCGTTAGCGATCACCATTGGTATTTTTGGCGTGATTCCGCCCAACTGGTCGCCAAATTTACAAGCTGACGTACTTGTAGTGACCTCCTATATTCTGCGTGAAATTTTAGTAGGCCTTACAATTGGGTTCTGTGCCAGAGTCGCTTTTGATGGCATGATGATGGCGGCCGCCGTAGTTGCCTACCAAATGGGATTTGGTACCGCCAACTTGTACCTACCTGACTACAACGAAAAAATGGACGGCTTTTCGGCCATGCACCGAATGCTACTAATGCTTATTTTCTTGTCCCTAGGTCTGCATCAAATATTTTTTACTGCCATCGCGGATACGTTCCTCTTAATCCCTGGTGGGGCAGCAACCTTTAGTGGCTCCGGGGCAAGCATTATTGTGAAATTAACGAGTGGAATCTTAGCCATCGCGATAGAACTCGCGGCTCCAATCCTAGTTGCTCTTCTATTTACTATGGCCGCTCTTGGATTAGTTGCAAGAGCCGTCCCTAACATGAACGCTTTCATCATGAGTTTCCCCCTAAGCTTCACAGTAGGTTTAGTAATCTATATCGCAACCCTTCCCTTGTTTCCCAATTGGATGTCTACACACTTCGACGATGTCAAAGGACAAATCCACAGCGCAGTGCTCGGCCTTAGCGCAAGTCAAATCCGTCCATAAAAACAGGATCATCCCTAAACCCAAACTTTAGGCACTACGACCTATGGCTGACGAAGCCGCCAGTTCCGAAGACCGAACTGAAGAGGCCACACCGGAACGACGAGACGAGTTCCGGGAGCGTGGCCAAGTGGTCATGTCGCGCGAATTGACCTCAGTATTTGTCTTAGTCGCCTGCGTTATCATGCTTGGTGCGGGTACCCCTGCTTACCTCAAAGCCTTGTCTAAATTGATGGTAGCAAGCTTTGAATCCCTTGCGACACGACGCATTGATGCCAGCAATATTATCGCCTTTAGTAATGACAATTGGCTGATGTTGCTGAAACTAATCGTCCCATTTTTTCTCGTTACTTCGGCAGTCGCGATATCGCTTACCTTAGCCCAAACGCGACTTAACTGGTCGTGGGAAAGGCTCACCCCGGACTTTTCTCGACTTGAGCCATTTTCCGGCATTGCTCGGATATTCACTTTCCAGACGGTGCTTGAGCTACTAAAGAGCATCGCTAAAATGGTTGCTGTCGCTACGGTCGCTTACTTAATCCTTCGTAGTGAGTGGGTCAGAGTACCTGAACTCATGAACTACCCAATGAACTCCACTTGGATTTATTGGGGCGGCATCACCAAGATGCTGTTTTGGTCTGTCGCTGGCTTTCTGTTGATCATTGCCGGCATTGATTACCTTTGGAACTTCTTCAGCATCGAACGCAAGATGCGCATGACCAAACAAGAAGTCAAAGAAGACTTCAAACGTCGCGAGGTTGATCAAAACGTTAAAGCTAAGATGCGACGAATGCAGCGTGATTTTGCTGCAAGGAAGACCATCGCAGTCACTAAAAC
>OMIY01000398.1 GCA_900299215.1 bacterium
CGTGAAAAGTTGGCCATTGATGGCTATTTGCGGTTGGTTGCAACTATCGGACGTAGTTCTGGTACTTTTTTTCTGCAAAAGGCTCTTTCAGGCACCCTACGTCGCTTTTTGTATCGACCGATGAGCAAGAACTTCTTAGACCTTGCTCAAGAAACCACGGGTGCGGTGCTCGGTAGGCTCACTGATAACCGCACGCTGATCCGTGTTTTGACAGGTCAGTGGGGGGACTACGGTTTACCGCCTGAGTCTTCTAGCTTTGCGATACATGCAATGGTGGCAAGCCATTACTTCCATGGAGCTAGCTATCCGAGTGGCGGGGCAGCAGCTATTGCTCAGTCCATTTACCCAGTCATCCGTGATGCTGGGGGAGAGATCCTGCTTGGTGCGGAGGTAGCTGGGGTCCAGACCGATCGACTGGGTGTGACGGGAATAAAACTTAGCTCCGGTGAGTTCATCTCGAGTCGTTGCGTTATTAGCGACATTGGCTTTGAGAAAACCTACCGTAAATTTGTTGCGCAACATCGAGCGTTGCCGCACGAGGTGGACGCATACTTGGCGTCAAAGCCCTACTCAATGGGGCATATCTGCCTTTATCTGGGTCTCAAAGGAGACGCGCACTCTTTGGGGCTACGGGGCAGCAATTTATGGTTGCATCGCAGCAGTGCGGTGGATCCAAATTTTGCCGCACTCAGTGGGATGCTTGGGGCTGAGACGGGGGTGGTCTTTATATCCTTCCCATCGGTCAAAGATCCCGAATGGCCTATTCGTCATCCGGATTTATCGACGATTGAAGTGATTGCTCCGGCTGATTTTGAGCGATTTAGAGTGTGGCATGAGAGCTCATGGCAACGACGCGGTCAGGACTACCTCGATTGGAAGGGTGAGGTTTCGCGCATACTACTTGAAATTCTCTACTCGCGACTACCGGCACTTAGGTCGAAAATTGACGTTGCAGAACTTTCAACTCCGCTATCCACTAAGCACTTTGCTAGTTATAATCACGGCGAAATTTATGGCCTTCGTCACGACCCACTCCGTTTCAAACAATCTTGGTTGCGAGTCGATACGCCAATCCAAGGCCTGTATTTAACCGGTCAGGATCTCGTGACGTGCGGCGTTAGTGGTGCTCTCATCAGCGGCGTGCTGACTGCTGCAAGAGTTTTGAAAGCTCGAGAAGCTTGGACTTTACTCAGAAACACAATCGTTTAGTGAGGCTAGCATCATGGTGGTGGCACATCACACTTGGTACCGTTGCTGACTAAGCCAGCGGGGCAGGTGCATTGCTCGCCTTGTTGCACAGCATCGACAACACAATTGCAGTTCCTGTATTCAGGGAGGGATATCGTAGAAGTAATGAACTGACTGTCAACAGTGAGGCGCATGATGGTTTCTTTTGCGTCGCAGGCAATCCCTGGTGACGCGCCCGCCATGACATCCCCTTTGCATGCATTTTTACAGCTCGAAGATTTTAATTTGAATACAACTGGGAACGAGCTGTCCGCCGACGGATGCTTAGCAGCATCGAAGCTTATTTTCGCGCTAGAATTGTTGTCTGCGGTCAGAGATAGCAGACGACGGCTGGCGTCTCTGTAGTCGTCGCCGGGTTGTGTAGAAAACGAAGCAGTTATCGCACGATCGCCGTAACCTGCTGGGCTTTGATCGATAAAGTTGACGCTGATTTCGGATCCACCTGGTAGCGGGGTTCCGCATATACTTTGCGCGAAGAAGTAGATGTAAGTGCTACCTGCTTCGTCGCCGACGACGAGTCCCAATTCAGATCCGCTGAATTTGTCTTTGAAAACTCGGAAGTCGTTGGAGACATCAGTCAAAGTGCTAGGATAACCGTACCCGAGTAGTTTGGCTGCAGCTAGTGTATTAAAATACGGAATGCCAACGGGATCAGTCGTCAAGCCAAGCGAGCCTGTGGGTCTGATCACCGAATGAGTCATGGCAAACGGTGATGTGCCCATGTAAATCGGTAAGTATTCGGATTTCCAAATGATCGTGTCCTTATCCCATTTCTTATTAGGAGCTGAGTAGGAAGATCCTATAATTCGATCTACTTTAGTATCGAAAATACCGTTTTCATTGACATCGATAAAGGGGCTAGGGAGGTCGATGAACCAATCGCAGTTAGTATCGGTGCCCGTGGTTGTTGGTGCGTCAATGCCAGCGTCATACTGGCCGTTTTGATTTTTATCCCAAAATCCAAGACAGTTTGTATCCGGCGTGAATACACCGTCCTTATTGAAATCGTAGAAATGTTCCTGGCCGCGGATACCGTAAACCATTGTGGATCGCCAGTTCTTCGCAATATCCCGATAATATGTAAATGTTCCAGTTGTTGCTGGAGCCTGAGCGATGCTTGGGACATCACAAGCTGTGTATGCCAGAGAATTGGCTTTAATGGTACCGGAGTCAAACGATGTTGCTACATACGGTCGATCGGTGGTGAGGTTGATTGAATTTACAGTGAACTTAGCTGAACTTGTCTCGGGATCGATTTTACCACCATTGACCAAGGTGGCTTTGCCTGTTTCGGCCTGCGCAAATATCGGGTAATCAAGGATCGCGTCGCCATCGTTGCGGGATGACAATAGTAAAGTGAACGGTTGAGACTCTAAGTTGTTGGAGTTAAGAAGGGCACGTAAAACGTTCCCGTTAGGCTGGGCGTAGGTCAAGCTCATATTAGCCCAACTAGTCACCCCGGATTGAATCACAATAACCGGGCTACTTACGGTAAACGTCACATTGTCGGGCGACTTGTACGAACCTGTGATTAAAAGGTTGCCCAATTCATTGCCAGCGCATACTGGGACTTCAAATCGGCCGCTGCCGTTACTGACGACATCAGCGTAAGTGTAGTTTCGTAAGCTAATGCTGTTAACTGCAGTCTTCGCGACCTCATCGTGTCCAGAAAGCTTAGCACCTTGGGGGTAGTCATCTTGAGATGAGAATCTAGCATTGGCTTGAATTACCGGTCCTGCAGTCGATACCAAATCGAAATAGAGTCTCGTGCAATCATTCGGTCCAGAATCAAACAAATTAAGGAAAATAGTGCCGTTAACTGCATTCCCTGCGTCCATCTGATTCCCAGCTTGGGCTCCGTTCGGTTTGACCGGCACTGTAGACCCGGCAAACGCAAACTTGAAGGTCGGTTTAGCTACGACGGCTATCTGTGCCGAGTTGACTGACACCGAACCTGCTTTTGCTATCACGACTACGGTAGTAGGAGTGTCACCGCTGCAATAAACGGTGGACACCAGCCCGTTGGCGTCCGACATAGCAGTGCTAGGTGTCAGGCGTCCTGGATCCTTCGGCGTGCCGTCGACGGTTGTAGAGAAGGAAACTTGCACGTTGGCGGCTGCGGCGTCACCCTCGGTAACCTTAAATGTAGCCGTGGCACACGTCTGGGTAGCCGAGGATGTTGTGGTGAAAAGAGTGGTGCTCGTCACGTCTTTGGCGACGAGCACATACGGTGAGTCTGGTGGGGTTTTAGTTGATGGCGCCGGCGAAGCCGGGCTGGGCACGGTGGGTGAAGTTGTGGTTGCAGGGTTAACGGGAGCCCGCGAGTTTGTTTGTGTCGTTTGGTTACATGCTTCCAACCAAAAAACAACAACTGACCCAGCGATAAAAATTCGACTCCGCATCGAGCTCTCCAGCCACTCGAAGGAGCTGTCTCCTTCCTTCGCTATTGCGTTCGGCGGGATTGTAGAAAAACTTTAGAAAAATCTAAATTCAAACGTAAATTCAGCTGGTTGATGGGTTGTTGCTGGGCTTGCTTGAACTGCTAGTTGGGTGAGTTTTTAGGAATTTCGCTTGCTTTCATCTGACCTATGGTTTGGTTTAGCTCTCTCAAGGCTTCTTCGCTGGAAGGATAAAGTTGAAAAAGTTTAGAAAGTTGATTCGCAGCCTCTTGATATCTTCCTCGCTCCCGCAGTGCCAACGCCCAAAAGAATATTGAGTCATAATTGTTTGGGTTTAATGCAAGCGCCTTGGCGTAGCTTAATTCGGCAGATTTCCAGTCGCCAAGTTCCGATAACGTCAGTGCTAAATTTAAGTGTGCGGGTGCAAAGTCAGGGGCTTGAACTGTGGCTATTTTGCAGTCATGTAATGATTCCTTAAACCTTTTCAATTGACGAAGTACGGAACAACGGTTGGACCACGCTAGGGGGTAAACGGGACGAAGTTTGACAGCGAGTGCAAGCTCGTCAGCAGCCTCTTCGAAGCGATTTAGGTTGACGAAGCTGGTACCCAAATTGTTGTGTGGCCGCGCCCAGTCAGGCAGAGATTGGCGGGCTCTTGTCAAAAGAGGAATTGTACCATTCCAGTCACCTTGCTTAGCTAGTTCGTTAGAAAATCCAATAAGAGCTACGGCCCCATCAGGCTGCACCTCAAGGCTGTGCTTGAAAAGCTTCGATTCATTCTGCCAATAGTCGACTTGACGTAAGGTTCCGAACCCAAGTGAAGTAACATAGGCAATTAAAACTGTAGTAAGCACTCCACGACTCTTTCTCACATGTTGC
>OMIY01000399.1 GCA_900299215.1 bacterium
CAATCGTTTTGATGTAATCTTGTTTTCGCACAGTTTATATGGGATGCAGGATCCTGTTGAGGCACTTGTAGCTGCGCGTCGGCTCTTGAGTCCTGGCGGGTTTGTTTTAGCATTCCTCGATACCCCGATGGGCGCAATCAAAATACAGAATGCACTTGAGCCATATGTGATCCGTGATCAGCCCGCGGCGGAGGATTTTTCAGTAAATTCTCAAACGGTGGTCTCGGGCCTACGAGCAGCCGATGTCAATTTTTCGGTGCAGGCAATTCCGACTGAGTTGGATTTAACCGTGCTGTACGACAACACTGATGAATCGAAGTTTAAAAGACATGAATTTCTGTCTTTTTTCACGCAGGTTGAATTTTCGACCGCTCCTCGCCCATACATCGATGATGCTGAATTTCTGTTGTCTTCAGTAACTATTAGGCAAAATCAGCAAGTAATTATGCAACATCCAACTGCAGCCATCATGATTCCTGCGAAAAATTTGCAGTAAATTAGTGATGGTCATGTCTAGTGCGTACTAGCGGCCAGCCGAAAGGCTGGCCTTTAACTTATTAAACGCCAGCATTTCGGCTTATACGCACAAACTATGAGTTCATAATTTTTCGATATTTCAGAAATTCGCCTCGATTGGCGAAGATAGCTATGTGGACATCAAACAAGGAGGCCACAATGAAAACAAGTCAAACATGGGAACTATATCAGACCACTACTCAAGTGCACACTTTCGATCTCAATTCTGTAGAAGATCTTGCAAGTCGCGGAGATCTAAATTCACTGATTGAGAAAAAACTGCAACCTAGAGAGCTAAACCAACGTGACCGCTTTGGTTTTACGCCGCTCATGATCGCAGCCTATGCCCAGCGAGGTGATGTCCTCAAATATCTACTTGAGCTCGGTGCAGATCCCAATGTGGCAGATTTTGGTGGTAACACCGTGCTTATGGGTGTCACCTTTCTAGGAAATGTCGAGCTTGCAAGGTTACTTTTGCAATATCGGGCAGATCTTGATCACCATAATTTGCGTGGGCTGAATGTTCGAGATTTGGCTGTGATGTTTGATCAAAAGGAAATCCTGAGGCTCGTTGATCGCTACATCGAGGCAAAGTCGTGGGGGCAATCTTACTCCGTACTCGAACTATATAAGGGGCCCAATGGCAAGCGAATGGCGAGCTGATCCTCATTGAAACAGCTAAGTGACTTGTCAGATCTGGCTCCTTTAGGCTTCGCGACTACCGACCGGTATTCAAATCGCCAGTCCCACTAGCGCGACCCAGATGGTAGGAGCCAGATTTGACGCATAAGCTTCTTGAGTAGACGTCCATTGGCCAATCTTCACCGCGGTTGGCCTTGGATTTCAGAAATTCTCAGCTTTGATGACATGGTAGGCTGGCGTCTCGTAGGGATGGGCCGCCTTTAGAGCCTTGATCACAGCCTGAATAGATGCCTCGTCGCAGACCATCTCAACTTTAAGCTCGGCAACTCTTTCGGTCTGGCCCACTTGTCCTAAAAACGGATTGCTACCGCTCAGAGGCCGGTATTGACCTTGACCCAGGACCTCCCAGGCACAGCGGTCATAGGCGCCTATGCGCCCAGCACCGGCAGCAAATACCGCATCTTTCACTTTCTCGGCATGGTCCTCGGGGACGTAGAAGTGCAAGAGGTACAAGTAATTGCTCCTTATCTAAATATTTGCCTTAGCAACAGTTTTAAGGCGCTTAGCTTTGCGATCAAAACGCGAGATAAATGGGCACTTTTGACAAAGGTCCTCGTGCAACACGCCCGCACTAAACCCCGATCTTATAAGTTCGGCCCGATCACTACTAAGTATTTGCTCGAGCGGTGTATCAAACGTATTGCCTAAATTAATCACAGCCTCTTTATCCAAGCAGCAAGGCACGACGGTACCATCAGCATGAATGCCGAAGTGACTACCAAGGCCGTGGCAGAATCCAGATTCAGAGCGCTTGGGTAGAGTTAGTGACGGCCACACAAAGCGTGAGTCAAAATGGGCTGAAAGACGCCCGCGTAAACGCACCTGCTTGCGACGCTTGATGTCGATCGCAGCAGGAGACAAGTCGACACCATAGCGGCTGGTCAAGATGGATCGGATGCGTTCGTTGCTAGGTGCTGGCGAGTCGCCAGGCCGTAAATCCCATAGTCGAAGATTTATGTAGAGCTCGGGCCTAGTTCTTTCGGCCTCATCTGCGAATGAAAGTATGCGTTCCAGATATGGGTCTACTTCGCGAGTTGGGAAGTTAGCCTCAAAACTGTGTACCGATACGTTGATCTGTCGCACTATCGGTGACAGCAGCAATTCTCTGCGTGCTCCGGTCAAAAGTACGCCATTTGTGGTCAGGTTAATTGGCAAGTTTAGATCAGCACAGATGCCAATAATCGCAGCCAACTCCGGATGATTTAGGGGTTCCCCCATAAGGTGCAGGCAGACTTCGTCAACTAGGCCCACTAACTGCGGTGCAAGTGCCGCAAATTGACGGGCAGTCATCACCTGCTTTTGCCGCTCAACCTCAGGACAAAAGTGACATTGGAGATTACAGATGTTGCTGATTTCGACGTAAGCACGCCGGTAGGTAGGCATAAGATCGGACACACTAATGAGCAGCGGAGACTAAGTCCCTCACGCATGCGGGTGAGCAAGCGCGAGGGAGGTCCTGATTTCACTTCTTGAAGTAAGCTTTGAGACCAGCTTGGGTGGTCTTCATCGACTTCTCGCCTTTTTTCCAGTTAGCCGGGCAAACTTCGCCGTGTTCTTCGGTGTACTGAAGTGCTTCGACTAATCGCAGGAACTCGTCGATGTTACGGCCTAGTGGCAGGGCGTTAACTGTTTGGTGACGGACCTTGCCGGTCTTGTCAATGAGGAACGCACCGCGAAGCGCTACGCCATCATTTGGAATCAGCACGTCGTAGTCACGAGCGATGGTCTTGTTGATGTCGGAGATAAGGGGGTACTTGACGCCTTCGATACCACCATCGTCACGCTTGGTGTTAAGCCATGCCAAGTGCGAGAACTTGCTGTCGATGGATACGCCAAGGACTTCGGTGTTCAGCTTTTTGAATTGATCCAGTTTCTCTTGGAAAGCATGGAGTTCAGTTGGACAAACAAAGGTAAAGTCGAGTGGGTAGAAGAACAAAAGAACGTACTTGCCGCGGTAGTCAGACAGGCTGACGGATTTGAAATCACCGTTGACTACGGCCTCTGCTTTGAACTCGGGGGCATTTTTTCCGACTAGAACGGACATCGATTAGTCTCCTTAAAATTGAGCCACCTGTGGCCGATAAAACTAAGTACCGAATCCAAGCACGGTGGCTTTGGATTGTCAACGCTCACGCCTCGTGCATATGCGGATAGGCATAGCTGGTTGGCGGGACGAAAGTTTCTTTAATCGTGCGCTGGCTCATCCAGCGCATCAAGTTGAGCTTACTCCCGGCCTTGTCGTTGGTTCCCGAGGCACGGGCGCCACCGAAAGGCTGTTGGCCGACTACGGCACCAGTGGGCTTGTCGTTAATGTAGAAGTTGCCAGCTGCTTGCTCCAGAGCAGCC
>OMIY01000400.1 GCA_900299215.1 bacterium
GCCGTTGCTAGTTACACGGCAGCTGCAACGAGTGGCCTTGCAAGTAAAGTCCTCAGTACCGCCACGGTAGCAGGCATCACCGGTAACGTAACTCTCCCTACAGTTGGGAATGTCTACACGGGGATCCAGTACGGTGTTGCCGGGACTGGCAATACTGGTACCTTAACGATCCCGAGTGCCGGTAACGTTAGGTCTGGTAACGGTGCTTATGGTATCGGTGGCACTAGCATTACCCCAACTCTTGCAGACTGCTCAACCGATGGTGGCATTGGCTGCGTGGCGGTTGGGCCCACGTATGCCGCTGCATTCACCACAGGTCTTGCGCCTAAGGTGGTAAGTGGCAACACGGTTGCTGGCATAGCTGGCTCGGCCACTGCTGAATCTCACTCTAATTGCGCGGCAGATGGAGCTACGGGGTGTGTTGCCATTGCTAGTTACACGGCAGCTGCAACGACTGGTCTTGCGAGTAAGATAATCAGTAGTAGTACGGTCGCTGGTATTGCTGGTAACGTAACTCTCCCTACAGTTGGGAATGTCTACACAGGTGTTCTGTACGGCGTTGCTGGCACTGGCAATACCGGTACTTTGACAATCCCAACTGCCGGTAATGTTAGGTCAGGTAACGGTGCTTATGGTATTGGTGGCACTAGCATAACCCCAACTCTTGCAGACTGCTCAACCGATGGTGGCATTGGCTGCGTGGCGGTTGGACCAACGTATGCCGCTGCATTTACTACTGGTCTCGCACCCAAGGTGGTAAGTGGCAACACAGTTGCTGGCATAGCCGGTTCAGCGACAGCGGAATCCCACAGCAACTGCGCGGCCGATGGAGCTACAGGTTGTATTGCGGTATCTTCCTACAAAGCCGCTGACATGACTCAAGTCACTGCTGGCAATATCAAGTCCAGTGTCACCATTGCCGGAGTGGCAGGGGCCTACCCATCAGCAACTTATCCCCTGCCTAGTGCGTCCGCTACTACTGACCTATCTAGCCTCGCTGCTTCGACCGCTGCAGGATCTTACGAATGGTGGGGATCTGACGGCGCAAGATACACTGGTACGATTAGTGATGCCGCAACTATTACGCCAACCACCGCAAATCAAACTTTTAACACCTCGGTCTACAGACAGTTTACAGTTGCTGGGGATGCCAACTTAACAGCTGCGAACATAAAGAAGACTGTCAGTGTTTTTGGCATCACAGGTAACTACCCCTCGTCAACCTATCCTCTCGCTGGTGCTGACTCCACTGCGGACCTGGACCTCGCTACTTTCGATGCGAAGATCAAGAGCGCCACTAATTTCCAGTGGTTTAGCTCTGACGGTACACGCTACCAAAACGCTGGGGATGCTGATATCACCGCAGCTAACGTTGCTAATGGTGTGACGATTTTTGGCACTACCGGCACGCTGCAAGGCGCTGGTACCATCGACCCTTGGAACGTCCGTGCAGGGGTCACCATTGCTGGCGTAGCTGGGTCTCTCAAGACTAACTGTCGCAATACTATCACTAGCAGTAAGTTTAACTACGATGGCGCTGTCGGTAGCATTGGCACTGCAGGAGTGACCACTGGTAGCGCATTGGATTACTGGGATACGACTGATGATTACTATGGGTTCTCCTCGAGCAAAGTTACTGCTTGGTCCTCAGATACATTGTGCGACAGCTCCGTGTGGCAAGATGTGACTACCACTGACGGCGGCGCAACGACCACGACCTGCGCATCAGCTCCTGCCGGTTGCCAGTACAAGGACCGGATTACCAATCTGGTGACGACCAAAGTAGTCAGCACGGCCCTTGCCTGGAACACAGCGCTCAGTACTTGCAACAGCTCAACCTACGGTGGCTACCCAGCTGGAACTTGGCGTTTACCTACGCAAAAAGAGTTGATGTCTATGTATGAGCATGGTATTACTTCACTTCAATCGTCGAATTTTATGACGCTTGCGAACATGCAGAATTATTTTTGGTCGTCGTCGACCATCTCGACCGCTACCAACGTCGCGTGGGTCGTGAGTCCGGCCTACGGCTACACTGACGGCTACGGCAAGACGAGTACCTTCTACGTCCTCTGTGTGAAGTGAGCCGGCTGGCGCGCCCGGCAGTTATTTAATTTATTTTTAAATTTTTGCGATTTTGAGGCCAAGCCTACGTGTCTAAATATGATTCACCTGACTTGGGCTTGTATCAAAAACTTCTTGCTTCATACAAAAGTTGCCTTAAGAACAAGCCTCAGATAAAGAAAACAGTATTCCATTTACAGCATGAACGCATTATTCATCAGCTTGCGCTAGACATTGAGAATAGAACATATTCTCCAATGAAGTCAAATATTTTCGTGGTTACTCATCCTAAACCACGTGAGGTCATTGCTGCACATTTGCGCGACCGAATTGTGCATCATTTCATTTACGACTATATGGCGCCACATTGGGACCGACGCTTTTCCCCGAGGTCATACGCTTGTAGACCAGGTTTGGGGCCGCTCAAGGCGGTGCACGATTTGCAGGAGTTTGTGCGGCGTCACGCGCGTCAGCGAGGGACGCCGCTTTTTTATTTGAAGTTGGATATACAAAACTTTTTTACTTCGATTGACCTAAAGATTTTGTTTCGCATGATCGAACGTAGCTTGGAGAACGAACTCTATCTGTGGTTGTGTCGCGTCGTTATTTTTCATCGGGCGACCGTTAAGGGTAATTTCGCGCTGACCTCGCCACGGTCACTATGGCAAATGCTGCCTAGATATAAGAGCATGTTTTATGCTCCGCAGGATGTTGGGTTGCCCATAGGTAATTTAACTAGTCAGTTCTTTGCCAACGTGTATATGAACCATTTCGATCAGTACTTGACGCACCGCGTGAAGTCGCACGTCCTTTATTGGCAGCGATATGTTGATGATATCGTCCTGATGAGTGACAGCCCGCAGCAACTTCGAGATCTAGTCCCTGAGCTTAGCGACTTTCTAGAGTCGGCACTTAACCTCAAGTTCAACCCTAAGAAAACTTTATTGCAGCCCCTAAGTCGCGGACTGGACCATCTTGGGTATTATATTCTTCCATCACATACGAGGGTCAGGCGCCGGGTTATCGGTAACTGCAAGCGCAAGATTAGTGCAATTATTTCTACCGCTGCAGATCAAATAGATGACGCCGCTATCTGTGCCACGGTCAACTCTTACTTGGGGCACTTCGGCTTTGCTGCTAGTGCATCGAATCGTAAGTCGATGACGCAACGACTTATGGCAGTGCCGCATTTGGCCAAAGTTATAACCACTGATCCGATGTACAGGAAATTGATGCCGCTCAAGAAATCCAAGGCTGACATGGCGGCTGAACAGAATATAACTGAGTCTGCATTGCAGCTGGAGTTTACCGCGGCGTTGACCGTGCAAGATCCGCTAGCTGCTAAAAGCCGCGGCAAGATGTATCTTAGGCAGTGGCAACCTATAGCTGACCTAATCGCAGCATCAAGCCCACAGGTGGTCGCCTGAGAGCCACATCTGACTCCCAGACGACCATTGTCCCGCCACCACCTAACTTCCGGGCGCGCCAGCCGGCTCACTTCACACAGAGGACGTAGTTTGTATTCGTCTTGTTGTTGTTGTTAGTGTTGCCGTTGGCCGGATTCACGATCCACGCGTTGTTGGTATTGGTCGAGTTGGTCGACGACGACGCAGAGACCATCCACTCAAGTTTGGCTGCCATGCCGATCCCGGCATTCCCGGGTACAGCAGCGCCGGTAAGCGCTCCACGCGCGCGAAAGTTATCGCTAGCGAGGGGGACGGCCGCAGTTAGGGGTTCACTCCCGTGCATTCCGTAAAATGCTCGGCTCTGGATGGTGGTGGGACAATTTAAGTGCATGGTCTTGCCTCAGATTTGACGCGAGTGCCCGCCCCCGATGAATGAGATGCTTGCTGCATTTTGGACCGGGTCCACGTGAGCCATCCTGTCAGCTGTTTTTGCAGATCCTCTAACCTTAAGGTCAGCTGTGCAGCGTGGCCTAAAGGGATAGCTTTTAGATCTTTGGCAAGGCGAATATTCATACGGCTAGTAAAGAGTAGTTCAGCGAGTCCCGATAGCGCTTCGGCCCGAATCCGCGGATCGCGAATAAAATTGGCCTTGATCACCCGCTCCATAAATTCTTGTGATCCATCAATGATCCGCACCCCGAGTTGAAACCGCAGATGCTTGGGGAATCTTGCTACTGTCTGATGGGCCTCTAAAGTGAATTGGTAAGCACATTGGATAATTGGGACTTGAGAATAGTCAGTGGTCACTTGGGTCTACTCCGCTGTAGTGCGGACAAGGAGGTACCATGTGAGTACTCATATCGCTACAGATTGTTTCTATGGTTAGCATAAGCACTGGCAACAAAATGTGGCCATTGGCTACATTTTGTTGCCACCACAGTTTGCTGAGCTAGAGTGGCTCGTGGCATGCCAAAATCACGGTTAATAAAATATAAAAATGTTTAATAAATTATATTCATCGTGATGTTGGTCATATTTTTGCGAGCTATTTGCGGCACAATTTATTGCCATAGTGGAACAAAATAGTACCAATCTTCGATGCTGATCAGCTTTCATTCTGCTCAATCATGATGCATCTCAATTGCGATTAAACATCGGCAAATAAAGACAAAAACATAGACATAACTGTCGTCCATCATATTTGGCACGAATCCTGCCTTAGAGTTTCTTAGACGCGCTGGATACAAATCAGCGTTCAAAAGGAGTCATGATGGGAATCTATAAAATTAGTTTACTGGGAGGCACGCATGTTTACACCTAAAAAACAGCCGAATAATTCCACAGCAGAAAAGAAGGAGGATATACCAGTACCTGTGGCACTGGCTTTGATGGGCGGGGTCGTGGTTCTGTTAGTTTGCTTGAATCCACCTGATTTATCAAAATTGTATCAAGAAAATTTTACGACGATTTGGCAGTCAGTAGCTTTCATAGGCTTCGCAGTGCTTGCAGCTATCCTTTGGGCTATTAATTATTTTACCCGGGAGGCCAAGTCCAAGTTTACATTGCTATCCCCATATTTAGAAAAGGATGCAGGTGTATTCGTTGGCAGCACGACCGATGGTGATGCCTTGTATTTGCCTGACGATGCCCGTACTGAACACGTGCAAATCATCGGAGCTACTGGACGCGGCAAGACTGAAAGCGTCATCCTTCCTTGGCTCATGCGGGACTTGGTCAGGGGACGCAGCGCGGTCCTAATTGATGGTAAAGGAGAATTACAGCTCGCAGAACGCATTAAAAATCTGAGCGCCTCAATGGCGTCAAGGCCACAGGTGTATGTGTTCCACTTATCGGATCCTAAACAATCCGTCGTGATTAATCCCCTGGCTGGGGGATCGCCGCAGCAAATAACGGACCGCCTTTTTTCTGCATTTACCTTCGGTGATCCCTACTGGCGTAGCGTGCAGTATGACCTTTGTAGGGACATGGTGACCTTAATCCATGAGGTTGATGAAAACTGTAAAGGTAACAGAGATGTGACCTTTCGCAGGCTCCATGAACTCTTGACTGAAAAGCGGGCGCTGATCGATGCGGTAGAGTGGTCTACGGACCTACCACTTAGGTCCAGCATGGGGCGACTCTTATGTTTAGCGCCTAAGGATCGAGATCAGCATACGCGTGGTCTTGTCAGTCAGTTAGCCCCATTTGCCGTTGGCGAGGTGGCTAGCTTGGTAAACGGCGATGAGTCTGAGGGGCATGCCAAAAATGTCAACGTGTCAGACTTGGTTTTGGGCAAGGTGCCAGAGATCGATCCGAATCGTCCTGTCGTGTTAGTGGTCCTTATCCCAACGCTAAAGTATCAGGCATTAGGTCATCAATTAGGGAAGTTGATACTGCAAGAGCTGGCATGGGCAATCGGGGCTAGATCCGATGCCAAGTCAGGAGCAAAACCGTTCCTGCCCGTGTATTTGGATGAGTTCTCAGCCTTCATCTATCAGGAGTTTGCGCAGACACTCAACAAGGCGAGATCAGCCAACGTGGGACTCCACTTGGCGCATCAGAGCATGGGTGATCTTGAGCTGGCGTCGCCAGAATTTGCCACGATGGTCAATACAAACACCAACGTCAAATGCCTGCTTGGACTTAATGATCCGGTGACCGCGGAGTTTTTTGCTCGCCACATGGGTACTGCAACGGAGGAAAAGCGCACTGAGCGAGCCCAGTCTGGACCCTGGGGGTGGCTCAAGCGCACCGGCGAATTATCCCTGCGATCTGTTGAGGCATATAAGGTGCACCCGAACCAGCTGAAGAACTTTAGCAAGGGTGAGGGAGTAATCCATTTCCCAACGCCACAGGGCAACATCACCGAGTGCGTCAGTTTCGCGCGGCTCGGCGTCGCAGAACTTTAGTCCTGTGCTGATGGGGAGGGACAGACGTGGATATTGTATTGACGCCGCGTGATCTTGGCTTGCTACTGGACTGCTACGAGCAGGTACAGCTGAGCTTTGCGCAAATTCATCAGCGGCATTTCTTGGGGCGCTCGCGACCAACCGTAACGAACCGGCTTAGCCAACTTAGGCGGTCCGGGTACCTAAAATCACAGCGCGTCGGGATTGTGATCCATCGGGGTAAAGCTGAAGACGTTAGCAAAGTTTTTCAGGTCACTGCAAAAGCGATTAGAAGTTTGCAGGAAAGGTATCCGCAGAATTCGTTTCGCGATGCTCCTCCTCCTTTGAACTCAGCATCACTTGTGCATGACCTGCTACTGACAGATGTACTGACCGTACTTGCTGCGACTTGGCCTGGCATCACTGCGAGGAACGGTAAATTGCACCGTGGTGCCCAGCACTCAGAGCGACGGCGTCCCGATGCGGTGCTACTCGATCACCAAGGACGCGTGATAGCAGCTGTCGAGTTAGAGTTGACACTAAAATCCAAGCGGCGCTACCGGGAAATCATGTTGGGCTACAAAATGCAGCGTGTATTTGCACGCATCATTTACGTAGTTGGGAGCGATGCCTTAGCCAAGGTGATTGAGCAGCATATCTTTGGTCCGCGTCAGCTTTTTAGCACCCCGCGGACTGAGCCATCTAAGTTTCTGATCGTGAAATTGTCTGAGGTTTTGAAGGGCCGTGATTGGGCTCAGAACCTTCAGATTGTTTGGTAACTAGGCAAAGGGTCTAGTGACTCTGATTTTTGATTTTATAGGAGTTAGCAATGAAACTACAAACTAAATGGGAAATGCGACAGGTCGCTATCGGTATTCTTTCGTTGGTGTGTTCACTGACGGGCTTACTCTTTGTATCGCTAGCCATCGCATGGGGCCATTTTCTCGAGGTTGGACTAGATATGTATCAAGGTGTGAAGTTGCCAGTGGATATGACCCTACAAGAGGTGTTGAGCGTGTTTAATGAGCGATCTGTCATTCCGACTCTTCATTGGCTACCTGTAACGCTTGTCGTTGATACTTTGTTCC
>OMIY01000401.1 GCA_900299215.1 bacterium
AATGCCGCCAAAACTGGTCTTAGCGACTGTGCGACGGTGCCACGTAAATTAGTCAAGCACACCCCCCATGAGTCGCCCAAGCTTAGCTTCGTCGACGCCTCGCTCGCACTCGCCTATGAGTCGCCCTTCGTACATCACAACGATGCGGTCAGAGAGAGCAAGGATTTCATCAAGAGACGACGAGACCAGGAGAATGGCCATCCCAGCACTTCGAGCTTGAAGAATGCGCTCGTGTATAAACTCAATGGCACCAACATCGACGCCGCGCGTAGGTTGAGCGCAGATGAGCAGTTTTGGATTGCGCGCAAACTCTCGCGCCAAGATCAGCTTTTGCTGATTACCGCCGGATAGCCCTCTAGCTAAGGCCGCGGGCGTGGCCGGACGAATATCAAATTCATCAATCGCCTGCCGCAGCCGCGCCTGAACAGCAGTTGTCCGGATCAGACCCGACTCGCTGAACTCGGGTTCATGGGCCAAACCTAGGAGAAAATTCTGCGTCAAATCTTGATCGAGCAGTAAACCTTGACGATGCCGATCCTCGGGTACCATGCCAACACCCAAAGCACGAACCTGCGCAGGACGCAAATGACGCGCATCTTGGCCAAGTACTGTTAACTGCCCGTGTGCATTTAACTTGGTGCGGGCATCGTGACGCCGGAAGTATTCGTGCGGATCCGCCAGTAACTCTAAAAGCTCAGACTGTCCGTTGCCCTCGACGCCAGCGATCCCCAGAATCTCGCCTCGGCGCACCGTCAGATCAATATGCGAAAGTCGCGGCTTTTCGCCCTTTAGTCCTAAGCTAAGCTGATGACAGGATAGTGCTACTTCTCCCAGTTCAGCAGCCGCTGGCTTGGTCGCCGTAAGCTGCACGGCACGACCTACCATCTGCTCGGCCAAAGCCTGTTCCGTGAGCCCCTTAGTCGTGCCAGTGGCGACAATACGGCCAGCTCTGAGCACAGCATAGTCGTCAGCGTGAGTGAGGACTTCACTCAGCTTGTGTGTGATGACGATGACAGTTTTACCCTGATCTCTCAGGTGCGCAAGATTGACGTAAAACGCTGCAGCCTCTTGGGGAGTGAGGACCGCAGTAGGTTCATCTAGGATCAGGATCTGCGCATCACGGTACAGGAGCTTTAGAATCTCAAGTCGCTGCTGCACGCCAACCGGAGTCGCGTTGACTTCAGCATCGAGATTAACCGCCAACTGATGCGACGCCATGAGTTTAGTCAGCTTATCAATAGCTCTGCCGCGTACAATGGGGCGCAGCCAATGCGGCATCCACCGGGCAAAGTCTGCCTCGGGCTCGTCACCTAAGATGATATTGTCGAGTCCCGAATGAGGCGCCGCCAACATAAAGTGCTGATGCACCATGCCGAGACCGGCCTTAATCGCATCTCGCGGAGAGCCCCACACGTGCTCTTCGCCGTTAATAAAGATCTGGCCAGTGTCAGGTTTATGCAGGCCATAAAGCAAGTTCATGCAGGTAGACTTACCGGCACCGTTTTCACCAACGAGGGCAAAAATACTACCCTTACGCACAGCAAACGAAACGTCGGTATTCGCTTTTAAAGCGCCAAAGCTTTTACTGACGCCACGAAGCTCAACTGCATTTAAGGCTGAATTCACTTTGATTTTGCCGCCACGTAATAGTCTGGCACCTTCACCTTACCGGCGACAATGTCGGACCTAATTTTTGCCAGCTTGGTCAGTACAGCAGGCGTCAGGAGCTTCGCGTTGTGATCATCCATGGCAAAGTCGACACCACCATCGGCCAGCCCATAGCGCACAGTTCCGTTGTGAAATACGCCTTTTTGGCCGTCTTCAATCATCCTGTAGACTGCGGTGTCGACACGTTTTAGCGCGCTGCTCAAAACAAATCCTGGTTTAACCCAGTTTTGATTGGAGTCGCAGCCAATGGCAAGTTTGCCGCGCTCCTCCGCAGCGTCGAATACCCCCATGTTGGTCGCACCAGCGGCAGCAAAGACGATATCGACGCCCTGATCAAACTGCGAGATGGCCAGCTCCTTACCCTTAGGCGGATTGTTCCAGGCCTCGCCGGTCACACCAGTGAAGTTGACGGTGACTTTGTCTTTGGGGCGCTGAGCTTTAACGCCTGCTTCGTACCCCATCAGAAAGCGACGGATCAGCGGTATGTCCATCCCGCCCACAAACCCAACTTTGCCGGACTTAGTCGTAAGCGCTGCCATGGATCCGACCAAGTAGCCGATCTCATGTTCTTCAAATAGCACTGATACGACGTTAGGCGCCTGAATCTCGCTGTCGATAAGAACGAAATGACGATCGGGAAACTGTGCGGCCACCTTCTTCACAGCCTCGGCCTGGCTGAATCCAATGGCGAAAATGAGATCGAAATGCTTGCTGGCGAGAGATCTGAGCATGGGCTCGGCCGAGTTATCATCACGGCCTTCAAGGACCTTGACCTTCACGCCGAGCTTTTTCTCTGCCTCCTGAGTTCCTTTGAAGGCTGCAGCATTAAAGGACTTATCGTCCTTGCCACCCTTGTCGAGGAGTACCGCCACCCGATAGGCAGTGGCCGCAACACCGACCTGGCCAATCGCAAGGCTGATGACACTAGCCAGTATCCACACCAAGCTTCGTCGCATCACCCCGAGACTCCCGACGTTAGTACCCGTAATAATTACGGAAACCGTTATTTTACCAAACGCCGCGGACTCTATCACAAGATTTTTTGATTTTCATGAAAAATCATCATAGATCGAGGCCCCTGCTTGGGGTATTTTCATGCCCCACGGTTAATGGGCCCCATAGTTCAAGGGATAGAATAAGCCTTTCCTAAAGGTTAGATGCATGTTCGAGTCATGCTGGGGCCGCCACTCAATCCTAAAAAAAGATTCCCCGTACAATCATTGATTTTCTCTGATGTACCTATTTCGAGGATTTCCTATGACGGTATCAGGCACAGGTGACAAATGGGCAGTGATCACAGGAGCTAGCGCTGGCATCGGTAAAGAGTGTGCGAAAGTACTGTCCGCACGCGGCTACCACCTGGTTGTGGTGGCACGCTCCTTAGACGGCCTTAACGCCCTGAAGGACGAACTCAGCGCCAACAAAAAGCAGGTAGAAGTTGTGGCTTTGGATTTGACGCTGCCCGAAGCTCCAGAGCAGCTTGTCAAAATCACTGATGCAAAAAACATTATTCCTGAAGTCCTAGTCAATAATGCTGGAATAGGTTGCTACGGTCGATTTCTTGACACAAAGCTTCCAGACCAACTGCGACTGCTTCGCCTCAATGTCGATACTCTGATTAGCTTGTCCTATCTCTACGGTGCGAAAATGCGCCAAAGAAAGAACGGCTACATCCTACAGGTCGCATCCACGGCGGCATTTCAGCCAATGCCCAATTATGGCCTTTATGCGGCCACCAAGAGCTTAGTGCTGAGTTTTTCAAGAGCATTAAATTTCGAATCTAAAGCGGATGGCGTTAGCTCGACTGCTTTGTGTCCTGGCGCTACACGCACTAATTTCTTCGACGCCAGTAAGCACACTCCTAGCAAAGATTTTGAGAGGATGATGATGCCTGCTGATGCCGTTGCCCGAGCTGGTATCGATGCCATGTTTGCAAGACGTGATGTCCATGTGAGCGGTTTGATTAACAGCTTTTACGCGTTCATTTCACGCTTAGTCCCGGCTTCTGTCATGATGCGTGCCTTAGCTAAAGCTACTGAGTCACAATCTACTTAGGTAAATTCGACCTCATTTACTGAGTTTTCCGGTTGCCCTCGTTTAACCAGGCAAGGGTGCGATCCCATGCCTTTGCAGCTGCCTCAGCGTTATATGAGGCGCGTTCGTCACAGAAGAAACCGTGCTCGGCACCTGGGTAGACAACGATCTCGTGAGCTTTCTTTTGCTTGATGAGCTCTGCACGGATCGCCTCGATTTGGGATTCGGGAATCCCGTGATCTTGGTCGCCAAATATAAACAGCGCGGGAGCTTTGAGCTTATGGAACTCGGGCAGCAAGGGCCGCATGGCAAGCCCGGGACGCGCTTCGACGATGCCACCTCCATAGTAAGAAATCGCCGTCTTAACGGGAAGGGTGCAAGCAGCCAGCGTAGCCGCGAATCCCCCCATGCA
>OMIY01000402.1 GCA_900299215.1 bacterium
ACCTAGACCAATCCAAAACCACGGTGACTGCTAAAGCAAACTGTTGGGTGGTTGGCGACATCGAATATCCATATCTCGACGTGTGTAAAGACAATACGATTTACCAATGGACAGATGACGATTTTACTCCGGTCGCTCGGTTTACCAAGTCGCTCATTAAACTAGTCCCAACATCTTGGGGACCGCCGACCTTTCAAATCGACGGCATCAAAATGCTTCCGACTGCTCACACCTGCCCATTCGCAGATGCTGAGCGTAAAGTTGGGCTAATAGCCCCGCGTGGCAAGGTAATCTTAGACACCTGTGGTGGCCTCGGCTACTTTGCTGCTTGGTGCTTAAAAGGCGAAGCCAAAAAAATCGTCTCCACAGAGAAAAACCCCGACGTTTTGTGGCTACGCGAGGTCAACCCATGGTCTCCCAAAGCTGGCGGGCGCCTTGACCTGCGCCATGGCGATATCTCGGTAGATATAACTAAAATGTCAACAGGCTCATTTGATGCTGCACTTCATGATCCGCCACGGTTTGGCATCGCTGGCGAACTTTACTCACAGGTTTTCTACGATCATTTAGCAAGGGTGCTCAAACCCAAAGGCGTATTGTTTCACTACACAGGCTCGCCCAACAAACTCACCAGTGGCCGCGACGTACCAAATGAAGTTTCGCAGCGACTACGACGCGCTGGCTTCAACACGCGTTTAGAGGGCGATGGCGTATTTGCCAACAAAAAGTGAACGAGAGCTTTTAAAGATGCTAACTGGATTCAACACCTGAGCACACTGTCACCGCTCGTTTAACTACAAACTGAACGCCGCCACTCATAAAGTGCAATTGCGGCTGCAGTTGCAGCATTGAGCGACTCGACACCGGGTTCCATAGAGATTGAAATTCGATTATTTGGCGCTAGTTGAGCCGGTACACCTGGGCCTTCAACACCAGGAAGAAGCGCGAATCGCTCAGGAAACTTACACGTCTCTAGCGGCGCACCGCCTGCATCGAGAGCTAGAAGTGGCGCTCCAGTCACGCTCAGATCACTAATCGAAGGACCTTTCTCGAAGTTAGCTTTGAGCAGCGCTGTTCCCGCTGATCGCATGGACTTCGGGTGAAAAGGATGTGCCGACTCCCTCAGCAACACAATCCGACTGACACCGAACGCCACCGCTGAGCGGATGACTGCGCCCATATTGTCAGGATTTTGCAAAGCAAGAAAGAGACTGCAACCCATAGGCCAATCGGCCTTATCGGACCAGACTGCAAAACGCGGCAGTCGGACTACAAGCAATGGTGACCGCGTGCCAAATTGATTCAAGGTTTCAAAAAGCTTTGCGCCGAGAACGATCCACTGAACATCCGCAGGAGGTGACTCCCATCCCTCTGGCGTGATCCACGCAGTGATGAGCGACGCATGATGCGCGACAACTTCCGGAATAATCTTATCACCAGCGATCAAGGCTTGACCTTGCTCTTGGATACCGCGAGAGCTAAGTAATTTCACTAAGCTCTTAAAGGTCTCGTTTTGCTCGCTAACTATGACTTTTGGCTTCACCACGCGGCCATGAGTCATGCCGAGCTCCTTATCTTCAGTGACCTATAATATGGCGAATATTGCAGATCTTTAGTGTCAATTCAATGCAGAAATCCGCAGTCTAAACGTTGCTAAATCTACGAAAGTCAAGATCGTCGAACTATATGATTGCATATGCTAGTGATACTCTTACATGTGTGCCGAACTCAACGCTGGAGTGTCCAAACTATGTCGGGGCGAAAACCATCAAAGCAGAGAATGACCAGCGAGTCAGACGCCACCTCTGGGCTCGCAGCTCTCAGCTCTTACGCACGGATTTTGGACTTTATGACCAAAGGTGGCAAAAGTCAGTCAAGCCGGTCCGAGGCTCAGCTAGATTTACCCTTTATAGGCAACGCCTCTGGCCTGAGAAATCTATTGCTGTCGATGAGTGCTGTAGCACCAGCTACACCTGACACCCGCGACGAGGAATGGAATCCTTTATCCCAAAGACCGCATGCCCTTTTACCCGCATCATACATCGATGAGCTGGGCTCTGAAATCACTGCGCTTAAGACTGCGGTCGATGAATTCACTATATTGTCCCATGAGCTGATGCATGTGGCGCTTTGGGAACCATTCTTTGCGGGATATTGGCGTCCACACGGTAGGAAGAGTTTCCAAACGTTTTCGCTGATGTCAGAAGGGTTCTGCTACTTCTTCAGTGATATTGTCGTCAGTGGAGCTATTCGTGTTCGCTTACCAGACGGCGAATTTGCACTTGATCGCCAGACGGCCAGCAATGCGCGCTTTCATCCAGTCCGCGCCTTTAAAGCCGCTGGCATCAGCAGCCACCAGGACATTTTGGACATTTATCTAGACGGATTTAGCGGCAAACCAACTCGCCTTTGGCAACCACGCGGGGCGAACGACTTCGGTGCGGCTCTTGCCGCACAAGCTTACGACTTTTACAAAGGAACTCTAGGCTATCTGAGCGACATGCACACAGCACTAGGGGCATTTGGAGGAATTTCGGAGTTCTATCAACGCTACTGCGCTATTGCGGGCCTCCCGTCTTTCCTAGAACAGTCCGATGCGCCACCTGTCGAGCCGGAAAAATTTAAGTCTTATTTTACCAACTTTTTCCAAAATGCTTTAAATCAACTGGATCGACTGACGCAGACTCAAGTCACCAGTATACGCTGGCGTCGAATGCTACAAATGCGAGCATACTATGCACTTCAATTGCGCTGGCTCATGTCGGAGGGTCACGTGACTGCGCAAAAACCTATAGCAAAAACCAAGCATGCGCAGATCGCTGACGAACTCATACGATATCTTGAAGGCCTAGAAGACCTATTACATCAACTAGCCCTGCAACCCGATTCGTCTCCAACAAAACGTTTAGCCACTCTTGACGCAAGGTACTCCTCGCGGGTCCGCGCCGAATTTCTTCGACTTGAGGCCTGGGTGGGGCGTCGCTGGTTGATCGCACCTAATCGCGCTGGCGGCAGCATCAATATCAAGCAACCAAACAGCTCAACTGAAGTAAAAGCCAGAAAGCATGTTACGCAAACGGCGGCGTTCCTCGTCGAAGAGCTAAGTGCTCAGCTAGCCCATTGCAGGAGCGCTCAGACGACTACTAACCTACTAGCACAAATCAAGAGTATCTCTGAAATTGGTGCTAAGGCTGGCTCTGCTCATGCTGGCCAGCTGCGCCAAGCTGAGCGCAGCTTAAAGAGAGAACTAGGCAAACAACATTTATTGAATCTTTGGTCACTTCCCCTGGCCAGCTTCGATCCTGTGCGCAACCAATACCGAGAGCTCGTCTTTTCTTACCAATGACCAGATAACCTTGAGTTTACCCGTTTGGTCTAGCTTGCCAGTATGTTGCTTTTTTATCAAAATGATTACACGTCGTAATTTTAAGTAAGTTCCAAAATTTCTAAATGGAGCTCTAACTACCGCTCTCAGGCAGCTGCAGGCCTTTTGATGAATCAGCGAACACAAAAGCATCCAGTTGAAAACACGAATTTCAACCTCAATTCATGGATTTTTGCCAGTTTTTTGGCTGGTGGGATTCTGATGGGCGCGGAGTCTGCATTACTAGGTGGCAACCTTTGGCCAATCACCGCTTTCATCGGCGCCATCGGTGGACTTCTCGTAGGCATTTGTAGCGGCATCGCTATAAAATTAACGAATGCAACCCCGAAAGAACGACGCATCTGCTTTCTCGGCATTTGCATTATGGCAGTGGTGGGGACATTTATGGCCGCTTATCAAAGACCTGGTTCATAGTAATCCACGAGGCCATGGAGCCAGAGTTCATACGACTTAGAGCTGGATGCATCTTGCTTATGTCTCGCTATAGGTCATTATATTTAGTCGAAAAGTTTATAATTCAGATGTCGACTATTGGAAGAAGAACAACCTCGACGCCTTTAGAAAGCGCGCAGGTCATTGAGCTGTAGAATAAGTGAGAAACCTGAGATCTGTAACAGATAGGTACCATTCGCAACATGGTTGCCCACCTGAGGCCCTTTGGGTTACTCAGGTGGCAGCTTTTCAAGATGGCAAGTAGTCCAACTTCACTAAAACTCAATCAAATCTGAGTCTTACTGTTTAATCGGCCGCGGCCAAACACTGACCGGTAGCTGTCTGGGCTCAAAGCCCCTCCCCGGAACGAAAGACCTGTTGGCGCTCATACTGCGCCCGTAGATATGCAGCGAGATGGCACAGTCACCACCAGCATGTTCGATCTTGTGTACATCGCGGGCCGGCGGCATGTTGTGCATCACGGCTCCTGGCCCAATGATTGATGAATCGATCGGTTCTGGATTCACTTCACAATCGGTGTAGGTCGTCACTTTTAGCTGATTTTGCAGCACCAACTCGACCCCCCACGTACCGTGGTCGTGGATAGGTGTAGCGTCACCCGGTCCCCAAACGAGCGCCATGATGACAAAGTCGTAGTCCGGATCCTGGTAGCACAGGTACCTGCCTGGACGAGGATTTGGCTTAAATAGGAGTTCTTCGCTGAGCCGAGGGAAAGCCTCGCCCACTAGGAGCTCGATGGATTCAATGGTCGATTGGTCGACCGTGCCCGCCCCTACGACCTTGCGTAGTTGTTGGACCAAGTAATGCACAAAAACCTCGCTCAAACGCCTTTTCGGCAAAATCCAAGATTTGCTTGAGGACGCTATCTATAACGACGCTGTTAAGAGCTATCATAGCAAAAAGATTTGCCTTCATTTAAGGTATTTCAGTCCCTTTGGCTAGCAAAATCGGCATTTATTGTTTCGCCCCCAGGGCTACCAGTAGTATCAAGGGGAACGGGCTTTTTGGGCCGGCAGACACACCACATGAACACCTGAAGTTGACGAAAAGCGAGCGCAGACCATGGCAGCAAAAACGGCAATCACCCCTACCCGCACCGAAGACTACCCCGAATGGTACCAGCAAGTGATCAAGGCAGCCGACCTGGCCGAGAACAGCCCGGTACGTGGGTGCATGGTGATCAAGCCGTGGGGTTATGCCCTGTGGGAAAACATGCAGCGCGTGCTCGACAAGATGTTCAAGGACACCGGTCACGTTAATGCTTACTTTCCTTTGTTGATCCCACTGAGCTTTCTGGAAAAGGAGGCAGAGCACGTCGAGGGCTTTGCTAAGGAATGCGCCGTGGTAACTCATCACCGCCTCGAAGCTAAGCCAGGCGGGGGTCTGAAGCCTGCTGGTGAGCTAGAGGAACCTCTTATCATCCGCCCCACGTCGGAGACCATTATCGGCGCATCTTACGCCAAATGGGTGCAGTCGTACCGCGACCTCCCTATCCTGATCAATCAATGGGCTAACGTCATGCGTTGGGAAATGCGCACGCGGATGTTCCTGCGTACGTCAGAGTTCCTTTGGCAAGAAGGTCACACCGTCCACGCCACCGCCCAGGAGGCGATGGAAGAGACCATGCGCATGTTGGACGTGTACGCTGATTTCGCCGAAAACTACATGGCAATGCCTGTGATCAAGGGCGAGAAGACGCCGGAGGAGAGATTTCCAGGCGCAGTGAACACCTACACCATCGAGGCCATGATGCAGGACCGCAAGGCTCTGCAGTCGGGCACGTCGCACTTCCTTGGACAAAATTTTGCTAAAGCCTCGGGGATTAAGTTCCTTAATCAAGAGAGCCGCGAAGAGATCGCTTGGACTACGTCTTGGGGTGTATCGACCAGACTTGTAGGCGGGCTACTTATGACCCACTCCGACGATGACGGCCTTATTCTACCGCCACGTTTGGCACCGCACCACGTGGTCATTATGCCGATTCATCGCAACGACGAGGAGAAGGCCACGGTCCTTGAGTTCTGTAACAGCCTCAAGTCTGAGTTACAGGCGCAGTCGTTCGGCGGTTATCCGGTCGAAGTCCATCTCGACACTCGCGATCTACGTGGCGGCGAAAAATCCTGGCAACACATTAAGCGCGGCGTACCCCTAAGAGTTGAAGTGGGGCCACGAGATGTGGCGTCCGGTTCGGTCGCAGTGGCGCGCCGTGACCAAGAGCCTAAAGCAAAATCGTTTATTCCGCGGGCCGAATTTGTTGCTACTGTCGGCAAGATTCTCACCGAAATGCAGTCGAATCTGCTCGGTCGCGCTCGCAAGTATCGCGACGACAACACGCAGATCATCAACAGCTGGGATGATTTTGTCTCCTACTTCACCCCGAAGAACGAGGACAAGCCGGAGATTCACGGCGGCTTTGCCATGTGTCACTGGTCGCCTGGTCCGGAGGCACAAGACAAATTGAAAGACCTAAAGGTTACGGCCCGCTGCATTCCGCTGACCGGTGAGAAAGAGACTGGCAAATGCCTGTTCTCCGGTCGCCCAAGCGCGCAGCGTGTGATCTTTGCCAAGAGCTACTGATACTTCATACTCAAGCTGATTTTTTGTCTCCAGATCCAGTTTGAGGCATTGGTGCAATCGCTGCATCATAGGCCCTCTGGTATCGATGAAACGGAATGCGGGGGTTCAGATGATGAACCCCGTGTACGTTTTGTCCGGCAAGGAGCACGGTAAGCACTGAGCTTGGAAAATTGCGCGTGTTGCTGACCGGGCTAGTCTCTTGATGCGGATGATGAGGAAGCCAATCGAACAATAAGGCGGTGACTCCAGTGCCTAAGAACGTCGGTATGATGAAGCCATAAAGGCTTATATCCGAGTACGTAGTAAAGAGTGCACCAATCGCAATCGCCCAATAAGCAACTAGTACCGACAACGATTTAACGAATTCGCCTCGCGGTGCTCCCGCCCTGAAAATAAAGTGAAAAAGATAATTCGGATAGATCGTCAGACACCTCAGAACTACCGCAATCGGATTTGAACCTGCAACCCAGTGATCCGGGTCACGCGACGGATCGTTGGTATATTGATGATGAGTCAAATGGATGCGGCGAACCGCATCAAACGGCGCCATAAACATCGCACCGCCAACCCATCCAAGCATCGTCGTCAGCCAGCCACCACGGCTCTTCCCTTCGATATTTTCATGCGCCGCTTCGTGAAACACAGAGAAGCTGTAAAAGTTGCAGACGACTGCAATCAGTGTCAAGAGCGCCGGGTGGATCAAACCACTCTGAAACATATAACAGGACGCGAAAAATGCGCTCCAAGTGCCAACTGCAAGAGCCACAGTTGGCCAGGCGAATCCCCCGACAAAGGTCCTAAGTATCCGGTGATTTAGTTGGTTGGACATAGCAGTCCCCGGGAACATGCGTCCTCACGTGAATCCTTCCTGTCGTCCTGTTTTTTTATCGGCAAATACGCGGCAAACTTTAGCCAGGCAATTTAACCTGCCCTAGGCGGCGAAAGCTCAGGCAAAATCAGGCAAAATCAGGCAGGCGACACGCTAAAAGTCTTTCTTCTTGCCGGAGCAGACTGTAATAACGGAGGTAAGACCATCGGATTGAAAGCCCAGGAATGGGCCGTAGTGGCTACCGACGTGTGTCGCACGTCCGGTGGTCAGTAATCCGGCGACGCATGGATCGCACCGAACGTTAAACTTTCCGGAGTCCGGCATTGACGGAAGCACCTCAAGCCTCAGCCATTGATGCTGGCGAGCCTATTTTAAAACGCCGCTTGGTCCTCTTTCTCGCCACTAGCGTGGGGCTGATCGTCGCTAACGCCTATTATGTGCAGCCGATCCTGGCGGAGCTCGGTCGCACGTTCATGCTTTCCCCGCAGACGGCTGGTCAAATCGTCATGACAACCCAGCTTGGCACCGCACTCGGGATGTTGACCATAGTGCCACTGGGTGACACTAAGGAACTGAGATCGTTAATCACCTTGCTTCTCAGTCTTGCCACCTGCGCTCTGATCACCATGGCTATGGCATCTACGCCTGTGATGCTATTCGTGGCTAGCTTCGCGGTGGGCATGTCCACGTCAATCGTTCACCTGATAGTTCCTTACGCGGCTCATTTGGCGCCAGAAAAAAGTCGCGGCCGAGTGGTAGGCACAGTTCTGAGTGGTCTCCTGATGGGGATCCTACTGGCGCGGACCGCGAGTGGACTCACAGCCGGTGTACTGGGGTGGCGTGGTGTCTATTGGGTTGCGGCTATGATTATGGTCACATTAGCAGTCTTGGTTTACAAGTGGTTGCCACCAAGGCCCGCAGTGGTTCATCTAAAGTATTTTGTGCTACTCAGGTCGGTTGCTGAGCTTGTACGCAAACACCAAGCACTGCGTGAGTCCGCTGTTACCAGTGCACTTCTTTTTGCCGCATTTAGCTCGCTCTGGACCACTCTTGCATTTTTGTTGGAGGCACCACCCTTCGGTTACGGACCAGAAGTCGCTGGGCTATTTGGCCTCGTCGGCGCAATCGGTGCGGCCGGGGCACCAGTGTTCGGTCGCTTAACTGACCAGATTGGTCCGCGCTCCGCAGTGGTCTGGGCCCTAATCATTACGCTCGTAGGCTTCCTTATTCTTGCAGTATCTGGGCATAGCATCATCGGTCTAATCATCGGTATTTTGGTCATGGACCTTGGCGTTCAGTCCGGTCATGTCGCTAATCAAACGCGGATTTATGGCATCGACTCCTCAGCGCGCGGACGCTTGAATACCGCCTATATGGTGACCTATTTTATAGGTGGTGCGATGGGTTCAGCATTTGGAGCTTTTTTCTGGCAACACGCCGGATGGCTCGGCGTTTGCAGCTTTGCGATTTCAGCTGTGGTCCTGGGACTGGCTATTATGAAGCGGAATACCGCAGTTACCGCGACGGCGTCACCGCTTGGATGACAAACTCAACGCGACGGTTACGACCACGACCAAGTTCCGTATCGTTGCTGGTAATGGGTGCATCGGGACCGTATCCTTGGGCAGTCAGCCGTTGCGGACTGACTCCTTTGCCGATCAGATAGGATTTAACGGCATTGGCACGCTCAAGGGAAAGTTTAACATTGCGGGCACGCACACCGACGTTGTCGGTATAGCCATGGATGGCTAGAACTTTGATTGCCTCGTTGTCGCTCAGAATTTTAGCGAGTCGATCGAGATCGCCGTAAGACTGGTCACTAATCACGGCTTTTTTTGTCTCAAATTGGATTGGTGGCATTTCCAAACGCACAACAATAGATAGAAGTCCGCCCGTACGCGGCGTGACCTCTATTATACTTGTGACACCGGGGGTTACTATGAATTGCTCACTTCTTTTGGTAATACCAATACCCTTCACATCCAAGGTATAGATTCCAGGACTAATTGATTGAAAGTATGGCCCTCCACCCATCAGAGTTCCGGACCTAGCTGTGAGCGCACTACCACCGCGGAGCATAAAGGCGATGTCGCGGCGCTTAGAATCACGCAGATTCAAGCGCAGGGAGCCGGGACCAACTTCGACCAATTGCGGCGGCGGGATCTCAGACTCGACAAATGGTTTCGCGGGTGGCGTGACTTTACTTAACGTAAACTCAACACCAGCGAAGATCCGTGCTGCAGGGGATCCGTAACCATCACCAATCCGACGTCCAGCTGCAAGAAAAACGCCCATTCTCTCGCCAAATGGTTTGGCGTTGAGTCCGACTTGTCCCTCCATGGAAATCGCAATGCCAGTCGAAGGTGTCAAAGCTGCTGGTCGTCTTATTTGCCACTCGGTAAAGGCGCTCAGACTCGTTAGTGGCTCGATCAAATACGAATACGCAAGTCCTAGACGCCACTCTGAGCCAAGTTTATGCGCCACCAACTCCTGACTTTGCCTGTAGGCAAAATCGAAGTTAGATGCGAAATAATGCTGCGGTGTGAAGTACTGATCGTACATTAACTTGATACCACCAGTTATGTGACCATCACTGCCGGTGGTCACCGTGTTGCCAGTGGCTGGAGACGTGGCACTTTTGCCAACTTTTAATATGGGAGCAATCGCGATGCTCCGCCCTGAATAAGGAGTGGGGCGTGAGACGATTGACCATCTCAGCAACAAGTTAGTGTCAGATAATCGCACTTTTGTCGCTTTGTTTGCTTGGTTATCTGCAACGTCTGCATTCAATATGTATGCAGATGAGGACACCAGCAAACCAAGATTCGTGGTGATACCGCACGATGGTGCGACTGTCATCGAACTTAGCGAATTAAGTTTTGGCCTTGAATCATCGGATTCTGTAGCGATGACGGGTTGACGGGCATAATTGGCGAAGGTCCCCAGCCAACATTCCCCAGCCTCGAGCGGTGATGCACCGAGAACTGACACCGTGGGGTTGTTGTCGGTGAAAGGTGCGAACGTCTGGATATCAACAGCATGAGCGGTAAGTGTATAGCCAGAGCATGCTAAAGCTAACACCAGTCGAGGGCCCAACAAGGCTCTTCGACGGGTCATTAGACTTTTTAGGCCACAGCTAATCATCTAGCTAAGTCCTCTAATGCTAACTTAGGTACAGCGACCACACATGGTCATGGCTATGTACCAAAGGTATCGTCCGCTTCAGAACTAAACTTTAGTAACTTTATTCGGCGGCTTAGTTTAGAGTCCTCAGCAGGTCATGCCTCACGGCACTGGGCAATGACCAGAGTAGGTCTCGCAACCAAGGCAATTGGGTCTTCACCGGAACCGCTACAGCTTCACCCGGAGTCATCGGGGTGTAACCCATGGGCGCATAAGCTCTTAGTTCGAGACCCTTGGCATCGGTCCAAGTATATATGTGATGGCCATGATGCAGAATCCACTTATGTAAGGTCTTGGTGTTTGGGCTCTGCCAAACCCAAAGATTGGCGTCCTCTTGTCCGTGAAACCATTTTTTCCCGCTCTCAGACCCTAGAGTCGCACTAGAGTCAATCAGCGACAGGGAGCTCCCGAGGGCCAGAGGCTCGATCAGTCTACGTAGCCTCATCAGAGATTCGCCTGTGGTGTCACAGATGACTAATCCTGCATCGTCACCACTATGCCAAGCGAGCTTGACCTTGGTTCTGAGGACCGTGTGCCCCCAACGCAGAGTGACATAAATAGGCGTCGGGCCTACCACAAAATTCCGCCCCACACGAACACGCAGTCCGGTTAAGCTGATGTCAATGATGGGCCAAATTGCCTCAGGAAACACGATCAGCCTTCCTTGAGGAACAGCGTAGCGCTCAGTGCGACGACGGCTCATAGTCGGCAGTTTGCGGCCACCAAGGCCACCTGCCGCCCCTCGTCCACCCATCAAACGCTGAAGCAATCCCGAAAGCTGCAAAGTATCCCTCCCTCAGCTCTGGGTGCTGCTATTAAAATTTGGGCATGTCTTCAATAAAAAAAGTTTATTCTACAATAAAATCAAACATTTGAGCTTGCAAAGATATGCAAATCCGGCGACACTCTAAGTTACTTCAATCATTTGTGAGGGGCGTCACTCATGGAAACTATGGAACTTGCGGCAGAAGCCACTGAGCTAGCCACGGGGCCAGCCGAGGCACCAGTCAAACCCAATAAGTTGCCGGAGATTCCAATCGCCCAAGTAGCACATGTGACCTGCCTTGAGGATTTACAGCGGGTGCTGGCTGAGCATCAGAAATGGGCAGAGGCCGTTCTAGATCCTCATACAGAGGTTGCTAGCGGCCGGGCTAACCTTAGCAATGCGGATTTGCGCGGCTACGAGCTCGCCGGAGTCAATTTGAGTGGCGCTAACCTCAGTGGAGCCAACCTCGCAGGTTGTGATCTCGAGGGTGCCAACCTAAGCGTCGCCAATCTCCAAGGCGCCGTGCTCGCCTGCGCTAACTTGCGCGGTGCTAAGCTGCGTCGCGCTCGTCTTGAGGGCGCCGATCTCAGGGGAGCAGACCTGACCAACGCTAACCTCACTGGCGTCGATCTCAGCAAGACCCTGATGAAAACCCCAGAGAAACCTGAAGTAATAGCCGCCGAAGCCGTCCATGCGGAAGAAGCTCTCGTAACTGATGCAGCAGTCACCACGGTCGAAGAACAAGTCAGCTCGGCCCAAGAAGGCACACCAGCCGAAACAGTTGCCGATGACACTTTAATCTCGGGCAATGTCGTACTCTGATGCGTATTTGGCTTGATAACGACGGCTGTCCTCAGATTGTGCGCGATATTGTCTTTAAGGCAGCGCTCAAACGCAAGGTCGCCGTCGCGGTTGTTGCAAACCGCTATATGCATGTACCTCCGGGCGGCATGATCCAGATGATTGCTGTATCCGGTGCCTTTGATGCTACCGATAACCATATTGCCGAGAACGCGGTACCTGGCGACCTAGTGATCACTGCCGACATTCCGCTAGCGAGTCGCATCGTCGAAAAAGGCTGCATGGGACTAAACCCACGCGGAGAAATCTATACCGAAGCCAACATCAGAGAGCGACTGGCAATGCGCAATCTGATGCAAGAGCTTCGCAGCGGTGGCGAGATTCAAGGCGGTCCCGCCCCACTGGGTGACCTCGATAAAAAACGCTTTGCTGACTCCTTTGACCGCGTGTTGACCAGTTTAATCTCCAAGGGAGGTTGACGTTGGGAGCTATTCTTCCGCTGCTCTTGAGTGGTGGCGCAGCCCTACTTGCAGCCTTCGGCGTCGATAAGGACATAGCTCGTCTTTGGTTTCCAGTTGCGTCGGTAGTGGGAGCAGTAATCTCTCTGCTCCTCTTTCTTAGCGCGCAAATTCAGTCCTCGACGGCAGCAGGCAGCCTTGGCGCTCGCTTCAAAAAAGGCGTCATCCAGTGGCGCTATCCCTTCCTCTGGGCTGTTGCCCTCGTTAGCATCACCTATATGGCTGTTGGTCCTGAGGTACGCGTCCTTACCGATGAAAGCACGTTACTGAGTACAGCGCTTGCCATTTATCAAAGCGGCAAAGCGCAGCTCATCAGCATCGGCCTTTATTTTAATGATCAATTTCTCCCGGTTGGTTTGCAAATCCCGCTGCGCCCGGTGCTATATCCGCTCCTCGTCGCGATGCTTCATATGCTCACCGGCTATCGCCTTGCTAATGGCTTTGTCGTCAGCTTCTTTGGCATGGTCGTAGGCCTCACCTCTGTGATTGGCTTAGCCCGCTCGGTGGGTCGACCCATGCTTGGTTACTTGGCTGCTGCACTTCTGATGGGATTTCCTCTAATCGCACTCACCGCGACATCCTGCGGACTTGAGGCGCTCAATCTAGGCTTGGTGCTCCTAACGTTCTACTTTCTTGCCATTTATATCGAGGCTCCGTCGTGGCATCGATTTGAGTCCGTCCTTTACGCTAGTATCCTTGCCGCCCAATGCCGCTATGAAACGGCTCTGCTCATAGCAATAGTCAGCGTCGCAGGACTAATCAACTTTCGACTACTCATGACTTCGAGGCTACCGTACCGTCTTTTGATCGCACCATGGTTGATTATTCCGCTTGTCTGGCAGCGCCTCCTATCTAGCTCCATTAATGGCGGCGATCAAGTAGAGTCAGCCTTCGGCCTGGATTACCTGTGGACTAATTTGCACCATGCTGCCGAATTCTTTACCCCAACATGGCCGTCTATCTATCCAGTAAGTGGTACGGTGGTGCTCTTTGGTCTGGTCGGCATTGTTGCCACATTATTAAGCTCACAGGCACTCGATCCCGACAACAGATCTAAGCTACACACATACCTCTCACTTGTGGCCGCCTATATCGGTGGGACTTTGGTAATTCATTGCCTCTACTACGTTGGGGACCTGCGTGAGCCCCAACTCATGCGCATCGGTGTTATTTACGCAGCTGTCTTGGCGATTTTTGCTTCGTATCTCTTTATGCTGATCGCCCGACGCCCAATTCAGCAATTGCTACTTCTGGTGCTGGTAACTGTCATCTGTTCACGCGGCCTGGCCACCGCCTCGGTCAATGCCCACGGCAAGACTCACGCTGGTTATCTCGAATATAAGCGTAATCTGTCCCTCATTGAGACCTTCCCGCGCGACGGCACTTTGGTTATTGAGCATCATCCAGTGATGTACGTGCCAAGCCGCTACGGCACAGTCAATTTTGAGTACGCAAACGCGAATAAGCAGCAGATCCTTGCGCAGCTAAACTCACGTATTTTACAGAACATCCTGGTCATTCAGCGTATCAGCAATGGACAGGCGACCACCGCCACAACTTTAACTCCCGAGTTTGAGCTAACGCCGATTCTTGAATACCGTACTACTGCGGACTATGTGGTGAGAGTTTCACGTGCGGAGCCGAAGATTTAATTG
>OMIY01000403.1 GCA_900299215.1 bacterium
CCTCAGCTAGTTACGTGGAGAAGGCAAAGAAGAACGGGCTAGCGATTAGTGGCATCAAGGGCTTCAAGATGGCCACCGATGCACTTGCAGCACTGAGGGCTAAACAAGCTGATGTGATCGTGATCGACGAGCCCGTCGGATATTATTTCGTCAAACAAGACCCTAAGCGCGTCGTAGTCAGCGGCAGGGCTATGGCACCAGAGCCTATCGGTGTGGCCGTGCGCAAGGACAGCAAGGACTTGACCGCAGCACTGACGCAAATGGTCGCCGATATGCGACGCGACGGCACGATGAAGAGGCTACATCTTAAATGGTTTGGCGCGGAATTGGGTAGCTGACGATGGATGAGACGCAATCGTTTTGGGCATTCTCCCTGCAGGAGGTGCTGCCGCAATTAGCCGAGGGCATGGCGCTCACCGTCAAGCTGACCCTGGCGGCGGGTATTTTGGGGATGTTACTAGGACTGCTCTTAGCATTCGCCAGACTTTCACGACGCCGGTTTTTTAGGTGGCCGGTGATGGCCTACGTGACTTTATTTCGCGGGACGCCGCTACTTCTGCAAATTCTCTTTATCTATTTTGCCTTGCCTCCCTTGGCTGATATTCGCCTTGATGCCATGCCGGCTGGAATACTCGCTCTATCTTTAAATGCCGGGGCCTACTTGGCGGAAATCTTCCGGGCTGGTATCGAGTCGATCGATCGCGGTCAGATGGAAGCTGCGAGAGCGCTTGGCATGAGTCACAGCTTGGCCATGACGCGCATTATTTTGCCGCAAGCCGTGAAACGCATGATTCCGCCGGTGGTCAATGAGCTAGCGGCACTGGCTAAAGATACCTCGCTTGTTTCGGTCATTGCTCTCAGTGAGATGCTTTACGTTACGCAGCGGCTTGGTGCTAAGTACTTCCGGCCTTGGGAGGTTTATGGCTGGGCCGCGCTTGGTTACCTTCTCATTGTTTGGTCGCTGGCGACCTTGGCAGGGCGGGTTGAGCGGCGATTAGCGGTGAGGAGCGCATGAATCACGATCATTCAGGGCTTGAGCTTCTCAAAGTCAGCGGCCTAATTAAAAATTTCGGCTCATCTACGATTCTCCGTGGCATCGATCTCACTGTGCGCGAACGCGAAGTGGTTGCGGTTATCGGACCTAGCGGTAGTGGAAAATCGACGCTACTAAGATGCCTCAATGCCCTGGAGTATCCGACTAAGGGCAGCATTAGTTTTCGCGGTAAGCCAGCATTTGGCTCTGTGGGTAAGCGCGGATTTGAGCCACTCCCCGAGCGCGAATTGAATGCCCAAAGGGCGCTCATCGGCATGGTGTTTCAGCGCTTTAATCTATTTCCGCATCTGACAGCATTGGGCAACGTTACAGCGGCTCCGATGTGGGTCAAAGGCCTTAGTCGGTCGAGTGCAGAGGCCTCTGGTCGGGAGCTGCTCGCGCGTGTTGGTCTTGCAGATAAAGCTGATATGTACCCAGCAAAACTGTCGGGTGGCCAACAACAGCGCGTAGCAATCGCAAGGGCTTTAGCCATGGAGCCCGCGTTGATGCTTTTTGACGAAGCCACATCGGCGCTGGATCCTGAGTTGGTCGGGGAGGTGTTAGCCGTGATGCGAGATCTAGCTCAAGGCGGCATGACGATGGTGGTCGTGACGCATGAGATGGCTTTTGCACGCCAGGTGGCAAATCGTGTCGTATTTATGGATGCGGGGCAGATCGTCGAAGAGGGTGCGCCTGAGCAGCTTTTCGCCAACCCCAAGCACCAGCGCACGCGCGAATTCTTGAGTAAAGTGCCGCAATAAAAGCCTCTAATGAAAGCCTCTGATGAAAGCCTCTGATGAAAGCCTCTGATTTGAATCGTGAGCTAGCCTATTACGTCGAGCTTGATGCCAAGCTTGTGGCGGCTGCCGCGAGTATTAAGGTCCTGAGTTCACTGGCATGGCCGACTCACCTTTATCAGGACTTTATTGATGCATGGAATCACGATCGGCCTAAACTGCCTGCCGTAGAGTATCCGCGTAACCGACTCTCGGATCGGTGTTTTGCGCTTGAAGAGGTGATTAAGGCGGCTGGATCCGGGCATCCTATCGGTGATTATATCTCGGCGACGGCGCAAAGTTATATCGCGGCTGCACAGATGCTGGAGCATGTTGGCACGCCTGAATTTTCACTGCTGTCACAGCAGCTGTACGGCACACCGCATGAGCTAAGTGGCGTAAGATCTAATCTGAGCCTGGCAGATGATTTCTTGAAGATCGCCGGCACACACTCTGCTCCCAAACGGGATGGTGTTGAGTGTAACTTGTCTCCGGATCAAGTGGCCAGCGAGCTAGGTCAGCTGGCTATTGAGTTTTTCCGTCCGCACAAAGTATCGGTCGTCGTTGATCAAAGCATTACCGCTAAAGCCGCTGCCGGTGCAGAGCGTATTCGCATTCGAGGAATGACAACGTTCACGCGTGCCGAAGTGGATCAACTCCGAGAACACGAGCTTTATGTGCACTCCGCTACCCGGCTCAATGGTCGCGAGCAGCCATATCTCAAGAGCTTAGCGCTTGGCGCACCTCGCACGGTAACGACTCAAGAAGGTCTTGCGACTTACGCCGAGCTGATCACCACCACCATGGACACCGGACGGTTATCTCGTATCGCAATGCGCATCAAAGCTATAGCGATGGCACTTGATGGTGGCGACTTTATCGATGTGTTCCGATTTTTTCTCGAAGCCGGGCAATCCGAGCGGGAAAGCTTTCAATCGACAGCGCGGGTGTTTCGCGGGGGAGACGTTCGGGGGCGCCACGTCTTCACTAAAGACGTTGTTTATCTGAAAGGCTTGATGTCGGTTCACAGCTTTTTGGTCAGTTCCTTTGGACTACATAAGTTCGACGACCTAGAGGATCTTTTTCTTGGTCGATTGGCGCTATCTGACGTGCCGGCGTTTAAAGAATTCCGCTCAGCTGGTTTCATAACTGGGCCGCGGTATGTGCCACCGTGGGCAAGACGGCTTATAAATTCGTCAAATACGCAATTAGATCAGGATATTCGGTCTCTTATTCGCCCTAAAATACCAGCTGACTTGTCAAACTCAGATTAAGACTCATATTCAGTGTGGGTGTACGATTCCCATTTGATATCAGGTGGCGGAATATGAGTAAGTCATACACAATCTGCAGACATTGTCGCAAAATCAATCGTTTTGACCATGAACGTGCAGACTCAGCAGTTTGCGCAAACTGTAAACAGTCATTGGCGATTCAAGGGCCGACTGTAGAAGTTGACGAAGGTACACTGAGCGATTTGATCGCAAAGAGTCCGGTTCCTGTGATTGTAGATTTCTGGGCGCCATGGTGTGGCCCTTGCCGATCTTTCGCCCCTGTTTTTGCACAGGTGGCAGCAGTCAAACGGGGAGAAGCGATATTTGCCAAGTTAAATACCGAGGATCATCCGACTCCATCCGCACGTTTTGGGATCCGCGGTATTCCAACGCTCATGGTGTTTAATGGTGGTCAGGAGATTGCTCGGCAATCAGGCGCTATGGACGCTAGAAGGTTTAGCGACTGGCTAAGTAAGTTTACGGCAAAAGCTTAGTTTGATTTAATAAATATGAGGAGGGAGCAAATCCCATGCAGCCAACCAAGACCTCAGCTCAAATAGTCATATTAGGCTTTTCCGACAATCCTGAACGTTACAGCTATAAGGCTGGTCAACGCTTGATTGCGGCAGGTTACAGTAAAGTGTTTGGAGTCAATCCTACAAAGCCTAGAGTACACGGCATAAAATCAGTTGCTAATATAGCTGAGGTCACGGGACCGATCGATACGGTCACAGTGTATGTTGGTCCCAAAATCATGGAAACCATGGTCGATCAGGTCATCGCAGCAAAACCAAGGCGCATCATCCTTAACCCCGGCGCAGAAAATCCGCAGCTCTCGGCGAAAGCCAGATCTGTAGGGATAGAAGTCGCGGAGGCCTGCACGCTGGTGTTGTTGGCTAGCGAGCAGTTTTAAACGTGAGTCACCGTTTATCCGCATGGATCATTGCCGTCGTTCTCATGACTGCAGCTTTTAGCATCTTCTCGCTGCGTCTGGGTTATCCACGCGTCATGGTTTTTGACGAGCATCATTATGTTCCGGCTGCCAAAGAACTCATCCAAATCCAGCCAAATCGGAATTATGAGCATCCACCCTTAGGCAAGTTTATGATGGGGATCGCAATCGCAACCCTTGGGGACCATCCTGTCGGGTGGCGAGCCGCGAGTTGCCTAGCCGGGACCCTGGCAATTGGGGCAGTCTTTTGGTTAGCTTTAGGTTTATATGGAGACCTTGCGCTAGCTGCGCTCGCCGGATGGTTTGCACTTACGAGTGGCTTGCTTTTAACGATGTCTAGATTAGCCATGCTAGACGTCTTTGCCGCTGCTTTTTCGTTGTTGGCATTGGCTGCCCTCATCAGTCGCAGGACTTTATTGAGTGCTCTGTCGATAGGTGTAGCTATTTCATGCAAGTGGTCGGCAATCCCCGTCTGGGGCATGATGTTGCTGGTTTATCCAATTTGTCGCAGGCGCATCGCGCCGCGCAAGCCATTCAATCTCGGCTGGTGGCTGACGATAGCTTTGCTGCCGGTGCTTGTTTATGCGCTGAGCTATGCTCCTTTAGCTTTAGTTGAGGCGCCAGGTCACAGCCCAATGGATCTTGTGCAAATGCAAACGGCAATGTGGCAAGCGCAGGTTCAGCTAGTGAAGTTGCACCAGGCACATGTCCCCTGGTGGGACTGGCCATTGAAGTTTGAGCCCTGGTGGCTATTTGGTGGCGCTACCGGTGAGAGTGGTGAGCTGCGACTGATGATGCTCGCAAATCCCGTTGTGATCTTGGGCGGCGCGTTGGCGATATTCGCCTTGATAAAGCGTGCGATCTTAGGGCGTGATGTTAGGGACGCATATTTGGTCGCTAATTTCGCCGCTGTCTATTTAATTTGGGCCTTAAGTTTGCGCAGTAATCAGTTCTACTATTATTTTCTGCCGGGCTCTTTGATCTTGTCGATCGCACTCGCGCGCACTGTTATGTTACTGGCCAAGTCGCTCGTGAATCCAAACTACAAATACCTCCTGGTCGCACTGATAACGTGCGTCTCTGGAGCTTGGCTGTTTGCGAATATCAGCGCATTGACTGCGGGTCCGTGGCACTGAGTTGATC
>OMIY01000404.1 GCA_900299215.1 bacterium
AGCTTGGGCTCCCACCAATGCTCCAATCAAAGATTGTTTGGCAAGAATGAGGTGATGATACTCTAGAGACACCGAGGTGCCACAGAGCTTGGTAAGTCCATCCCCAATGCGGTAAACAAAATTACCACCGTCGCCTGACCACCACCCTGACTTGAGGTCGATGATCAGGACTTTTTGTTCTTTGGATGGACATTTTTTAAGCGTACCATCAGGGTTTACATCAAGCGTGGGCTTCGATGCATCGGTGCCGATCTCAGGCACTCTTGAATCCGCTTGAGCCGGTACCTTTGCGGGCTTTGGCCGCCCGGGGGCACTACCGGATTCTCCGGAAAAACTACTGCCGCCACAGGCACTTAATAGACCTAGCGCGGCCAAAAACAGGCTCGACTTCCGTATCATTTGCCACTCCTCTAACGCAATCCACCAACAGGGAACATTTGCGTTATCGGCACAATTGGCAAAAAACTTTAGCGGTTTCTGCTAAAACCAGTCATTTTTTAGGCTTTTTTTACCATCGCAAAAGAGCCGAGCCCCAGGTAAACCCTGCACCAAACGCCGTCATACACAGTAAATCGCCGCGCTCGAGGCGTCCTGCCCTCACGGCTTCATCAAGGCACATCGGCACGGAGGCCGCCGAGCAGTTTCCGTAGCGCTCAATGTTGTTGTAGGTTTTTGTGAGAGGCTGGCCGAGCTGCTTCATCACGGCCTCGTTGATGCGCATGTTGGCCTGGTGGAAGAGGTAAAGTTTCACGTCATCCGGGCTCAAACCGTGCTTGCCCAACACACTCCCAACCACCTCTGGCATGCGGGTCACAGCATGCTTGAAGACATTCCGGCCGTCCATCTGAGGAAACTGAAGCCCGGCATCTAGATTCTCTTTGGTAATCGCTGGCCACTGCTTGAAGCTAGGCGTCTCAAGTTTAAGAATTTCACGATAGGCCCCATCGGTGTGTGCCTCTACGCTAAGAATTCCTAGCTCTGGGTTTGTTTCCGGGACCAAAACCGTCGCACCCGCACCATCGCCAAAGAGAACTGCAACGTCTCTACCCTCAGTTGTTAAACTTATTCCGCGCGAATGGCATTCAGCACCGACCAGTAAAACTCGCTTAGCCTGGCCTGATTCGATAAATGCTGAGGCGACTTTTAAGCCATAAATATACCCTGAACACTGGCCACGGACGTCCAAGGCCAAGACTGGACCACAACCAAGATAGTCCTGTAAAAAAGCACCTGATCCCGGAAAAAAGTAATCCGGACTCAGAGTCGCAAATATGATGAGATCAAGGTCGCTGGCTTTGACATCGGCCATGGTTAGCGCTGCCCGAGAGGCCTCTAATGCGAGATCAGATGGGCCTATTCCAGGCTTGGCGAAGCGTCGCTCCTTGATTCCCGTGCGCTGCTGGATCCACTCATCAGAGGTATCCATCATCTTTTCTAGATCTTTGTTGGTATAGATATCTGGCGGGACGAACATGCCCGTGCCAACGATTCTTGCCCGTGGACGCAGCTGCATTGGGTGCAACCCTTCGCAATTATTGATTAAATCGAACCAGGAAGTGCGAGTGTAATGCAAACAATCAAATGTTGCACCCGGAAACTGCAGCTACATAGTCAGATTTCATTACGATTTGAGTAAGTTTAATGTCAAATTCGAGTCGTTATCCCTCGAAGACCACCACATCGTTGCCCTTATAGATCCGATCGATAAACGGCTCGTAATGAGACGTTACGACCTTCCTCTTGAGCTTGAGCGTTGGCGTCAGCATGCCGTTCTCGACGGTGAAGCCCTCGGTGAGTACACCGATTTTTTTGATCGATTCGTGGCGAGCTAGCTCTTTGTTGATGGCATCTAGATGATCTAGCAATCGGCCCTCAACGGCCTCATTGGCAATGACCTCTTTATTGATCACGACAAGTGCAATGCAATACTTTTGGTTGTCGCCGATAACCATCGCCTCAGCAATGGCTGGCTCTTTCTTCAGCTCATTTTCGATTGCAACTGGAGCCACGTACTTGCCATTCGAAGTTTTAAGTAGTTCCTTCTTACGGCCGGTAATTTTAAGATTGCCCGCCGTATCAAACTCGCCAAAATCACCGGTAGCAAACCATCCACCTGGCAGTAGAGCTTCACGGGTGGTTTCTTCGTTTTTAAAGTAGCCTTTGAATATGTACGGAGCTCGGAAGAGAATTTCCCCGTCATCAGCAATTTTAATTTCGTTCAATGGAAACAGTTTTCCAGCTGTACCAACGACGATCTTATCGGCACTTGTGTATACGCCTAAGCAAAGATTTTCTGTTAAGCCATATACCTCGCGAATAAAGATTCCAAAGGCGGCAAAAAACCGCATTATCTCTGGGCGAATGGGCGCTGCTCCGGTAAAGAAGTAGCGTACTTTGTGCATCCCAAGTTTTTCTCGCAACTTGCCGCCGACAAGTTTATCAGCAAGCTTGGCCCGCCGTTTACGATCATGAGCTTTCAGAATAGCTTCGCCCTCAAATCGAGACGAACCGGCAAGTTGAGCTAGCTTAAAGACACCGCGTTTGACCGCGCTAGCATCCTTAAGGCCGTTAGTGATGCGTTCATAAATACGCTCCCAAAGCCTCGGGACGCACAGAAGAAGTGTGGGTGGATAGAGCTGGAGATCTTCCACAATGGTGTCAACGCTACGCGCAAAAACCACCTCGTCGCCAAAGGCAATAGAGCCAAACTCGATGAGAAGCCTCTCGGCCACATGTGAAAGTGGTAGAAATGAGAAGAAACGGTCCGGCCCCGTTCGACCTTCATTTAGAATAGACTTGGCCACGTCGATAGCTGCCATGATGGTTCCGTGGGTATGAACCACACCCTTTGGCAGCCCGGTCGTGCCCGAAGTGTAAACAATGGTAGCGATATCATCAGATTTCACCGAAGCAACTTCGGCTAATGGCTTGGCATCGGACGAGAGGATAGACTTGACGTCACCTTCGTCGAAGCAAACTTTGATAGCCGGACACTTAACGTCTTTAACTCGGTTCGCTTCGTCGTAAAATATGACTTTAGATTCACTGTGCTCAAGGATGTAATTTGTATCCTTAGATGTCGACGTCGAGTAAATCGGGATCGAAATACCGCCAATCATGAAAATGGCTAAATCGGCGATGATCCATTCGGGCCTGTTAGCACTCATAATGGCTACCGCATCGCCTTTTTTAAGACCTTTCTGAGTCAGCCAACCAGCTACTTTGCGCACAGCCTGCTCGTACTCTGACCACGTCATTTGAGCCCAAGCATTGGCCTTTTTATCGAAATAACGAAAAGCTACAGATTTGGGGGAGCGCGAAGCACTGTCAAGAAACATCAATGCGAGCTGCTGATAGGACTGCGCCATGATCTTAAGCCTCCGACAACAGTGACGGACAATTACAAAGTAGATCCCACATCATTTTTGAGTACGGTTCTCAAAGGAATTAGCTGTCCATCCATTAAGTATCGACTCATGGATTCATCTTTATGGGTGACTGTGCGAACAAAAGCAGCCAGGGCCCCCGCTATGAACGTGCGGAACTTTGCTGGATCCATAGTCTCGGCAACTTTGCAAAAACGTGTAGCCTTAAGAGCTTTGAGATAGATGCCTTCGAGCATGTCGGCGTGACCGTAATCGGCAGCCTGGACATACCATTTTGGAGATGCGAAGTGGTCGTAAAAATATGGTGTGCTTTGGTCATCCGTAGCACATGCTGGCCAGCCCTTGCGACCGGGTTCTTTACCTAATCCTGTCGCCAGGAGTAAAACCGGCACTTGGTCGTTATAGACGTCTTCTTTCGGTATCGCTGGCAAGGTCAGGTTGAGGGGATCTCCGTTGACCGGATCGATCAGCATGAGCCCAGCCAACTGTCCCCGCACATTGCGATACAGTTCCATCACAGCTTTAGCTGCTGAACTGTGACCTGCGATGATAATCTGACGCGTATTTATTTTTGGCGCCCCAGCCGCACTCAATTCAGCTGCAAGCGTTGACTCTAGATGGGAACTCAGCCAATCAAAGGTTTTGACGAAGCGCTTGCCTAAGACCCGAGAATTTCCCGCGGCCACAAAATCAACGAAAGGAATCACGGCAACGATTCCACGCTCAGCCACCTTCGACATTGTCTCAGAATAAGCAGGAGCTGGTGCTAAACCTGTCAGGCCGGTCTCAAAGAAGACCACTGGCAGGGGTTCGTCAGAAGTGGGTGCCCATACATCCAGCATGAACTCCAATCCGTCTGCCGGCTGCGCTTTGATCTTAATGTGGCGCACTGGCATGGATTCGGGACTGGCGTCGTTGTAAGGCGAATCGTCCGGGTCCGACTGAGCGAGACTGTAGTTACTGAATAAACTTAGACCCAGTAGAAACTGCACTAGGTATTTGGACATGCAAAATCCTCGATATGCAGCCTAGAGCTGCAGGTGGTAGCGGAGACTGAGGGGCATCCTAATACGATAACTCAAGGTGACTTGTCGTCAAACTTTTGTAACAGGCAATTCTATCGGCCAAACGGCCAATTTAGCCGAACAATTTCCTAGCCTTTCGATATAGCCCCTCGATTGGATTTAAAAAAATTGGTAGTTATAGGCGGTTTCGCAAAACTGTAAGTTCTGACTTTAGCGGGTCCGTAGGAGGTCTAGGATGATCAACCGTCGTTTCATACTCACAAGTCGCCCGACTGGGCTAGTTTCGGCCAACAATTTTCGGTTTGAAGAAGTGCCTGTCCCAGCTCTTAAAGCGGGTGAAGTTCTAGTACGCAGCAAATACATCTCGCTAGACCCCACCCACCGCATCTGGATGAGCGATATGGAGCAGTACATGGAGCCCATAGCGCTGGGGGATCCGGTGCGAGCTTTTGGCGTTGGTATCGTCGAAGCCTCAAACTCAGACCAGTTTAGAAAAGGCGATTTGGTGTCCGGACTGCTCAACTGGCAAGATTACGCACTTGGCACCGCCAGTACCTTTCAAAAACTACCGGCTTTGGACATTAGCCCGACGGCGTTCCTCAGCGTACTGGGACTGACGGGCGTGACGGCATATTTTGGCTACCTGGATATTACTACCCCTAAAGCTGGGGAAACATTGGTGGTTTCGGGAGCAGCCGGGGCTGTCGGCTCGATTGTTGGCCAAATTGGCAAGATTAAAGGTCAACACGTCGTAGGGATCGCCGGTAGCGATGAAAAGTGTCGCTGGCTAACTAAGGACCTGGGCTTCGACGGCGCCATCAATTACCGCACAGAGAAAGTCGGCCCAGCCCTCAAGACGCTTTGCCCTAAGGGAGTCGACATCTATTTCGATAATGTCGGCGGAACCATTTCCGAGACAGTATGGAGTCAAATGAATCTGTTTGGTCGTATTTCGGTATGTGGCCTTATCTCGGGCTACAACGAAGGCAAAGCTATGCCTGGACCGAAAAACTTCTCGCTAATCTTGATGAAGCGCCTCAAGGTCCAGGGCTTTATCGTAACTGATTATGGCCAAAGATGGTCAGAGGCGGTTCATGCCCTCTATGGCTGGGTCAAAGAAGGCAAGATCAAGTATGCTGAAGATGTTGAAGAAGGGCTCGAAAACGCCCCCAATGTCCTCAACAAACTGTTTGACGGCAGCAACACCGGCAAATTAATCCTGAAAGTATCCTGAGACCATAGTCACGTTTGGCCCAGTTTAACTCCTATATGGCGATAAACTGGGCGAAACGATGAGTACTTGATGGGCGATGCCAATTGCTTTTGGCTCTGGCCGTCCCCGCAGGGCACTGAAACCACCATGTCACGCTGAGCCAGAAGTGGGCTTTTGATGATTTCGTCAATACTCAACACCGGTTCCACACAGGCATCGGCGGCCCCGAACACTTCTTGCCACTCAGCTAGGGTTTTAGTGACGATCCGATCTGCAATTCCGGCTTTGACTTCACGCGTTGCTTCCGGGTTCATAATCGGGAGATCCTTGGCACCGATCAACTCTAGAAAGCGCATGACGAATTTAGGTTCTAAACCTCCAACGCTGAGGTACCGCTGGTCTTTGGTGCGATAATAACCGTAAAATGAGCCTCCATTGAGCGCCGTGGACTCCCAGCTTGGACTTTTGCCTGCTGCTAGCCCCATCTGGGCCCACAGTCCAGAAAGCATGAGGCTTGCATCAGTTATACTCACGTCTACGTACTGACCCTCACCGGTACGTTCCCGGTGATAGAGTGCCGTCATAATTCCAAACATCGCATGAAACGAACCGGCAAGATCGCAAACGGGCGTGCCATGCAGAGCTGGACCAGTCGCTCGTGTACCTGTCATGGCAGCAAGGCCACTTAACGCGGCGTAATTGATGTCGTGACCCGCCCGATCTTTGTAAGCTCCCGACTGTCCGTAGCCGGTCAGCGAGCAATAGATGATCCGCGGATTGATCTTTTTCAATGACTCGTAATCAAGTCCAAATTTAGTCATAACCCCAGGACGAAACTGCTCGATAACCACATCGTAATCGCGAACCAGTTCTTGGACTTTAACTACGGCTGAGGGGTCCTTCAGATCTAGACTTAGCGACTTCTTTGATCGATTGAGAAAAGCGTGCGTCGTGCTGGTGCCATTTGCAAAGGGCGGTGTCTTACGACTAAGGTCCTCGCGATCAGGGGCCTCGATGCGTAGTACCTCCGCCCCCCAATCAGCGAAGTACATGGTGGCAAAAGGCCCCGGTAGGAGGGTCGTGAAATCCAAGATCCGTAGATTGGCAAATGGTTGCATGACTCATCCTTACCGGGCTGAGACTAGAGTTTTGTTAAAACTAGAGCTTCATTTGTTTAGCGATGACCGACTTCATGATTTCGTTGGTGCCCGCATAAATACGCCCAATCCGCGCATTCACGAACATCTTGCTGATGGGATATTCCTGCATATATCCGTACCCACCATGGAACTGCAGACATTCATCAATCACTTTGCAAGCGAGATCGCTCACCCAAAATTTAGCGCCGCAAGCTTGTTCAGGAGTGATTTTACCTGACAACTGATCTTGAATCAGACGATCGACATAGATTTGCCCGATGTCAGTTTCTGTCGCTAGCTCAGCCAACTTAAACTGGGTGTTTTGAAATGCTGCAACTGGCTTGCCAAAGGCACTGCGTTCACGCACATATTTCAAAGTGATATCAAGTGCTGCGCGGCACGATGCCAAGGATCCGATCGCAAGTGATAGCCGCTCAGTCGCCAACTGAGCCATAAGGTATTGAAAGCCCTTACCTGGGTGTCCAAGTACATTCGAATTTGGGACCTTCAAGTCCTCAAAATAGAGCTCAGCGGTATCCTGCGAGTGTAGACCGATCTTCTTGAGGCGGCGCCCACGTCTAA